>JBDLQA010000141.1:0-9729 GCA_039800845.1 Actinomycetota bacterium | reverse complement strand
ATGAACCGGAAAGCGCTCCAAGAACGGTGCCGATGGTGAAGGTGGCCATCGCGGCGATGAACAGGTGCCTTGCCGAGAACTTGGACTGAAGGAAACCGGTGACCGGAATTACGGCCGCCATGGTGAGCAGGAAGGCCGTGGTGAGCCACTGTCCGATCGATGCAGTGATGTGCAGATCTCGCATCAATACCGGCAGGGCAACACCCAGAACAGTCTCGTTCAAACTCACTACAAAGTTGGCTCCCAGAAGGATGAAAAGAATCCTTGCCACGTGCGATGGCAGCTTGGGCTTTGCAGCTTTTGGTTGCGAGTTTTCGGGAGTTGAAACGTTAGCCATTTGAGGTGTGCTCACTGAACTTTCGGATCGTCACCGATCCCTGAGTGCAGTAGACACCATAGACGCGACCGGTGAACGAAGTGGTCACTTCGGCGGACAGGTAACGTCCATCGAAGGTTGCCAGAATAGCACTCTCACCGATTCCATTCACGAAACCGAGTTGCACCTGGTCCGAGGTCTGCATTGCCTCGAAACCACCATCCGGATCCACACACTTTATGAAAAGGCTGGCCAGATCATCTGGGAGTGCGTGGCGAGATTCGCGAGTCAAACCATAGAGCCGCGCGCGAACCACAATGTCGTAGGGCGTCACTTCTATGTCGTAGTGGCTCTGCTCGTCGTAGCGAAGAGTGAGACCACCGATTCCGTCTACGTCGGCAACCACCTGAACTTCACTATCGAAGCGGCGCTGGCGACGACCGACGAAAGCAGGGGCAGGGTCATCCATGCCGAGGCCGTTGCCGTTTAGCTGGAGCCCTCCATCGACAGCTGTGAGCACCTGGGCTGGAGTGCGACGAATGGAGATGAACTCTCCGCTGAAATCACCCGGGAATTCGCCCTCAACTACGTGACTGAAATCAGCCTCAAAGTCGAAGTGAGAGTTGGTCTCATCCACGTGAACTGGTTCAACTACCGGCCAGCCATCAACCCACTTCACGCTGGTGATGAAGGTTTCGCGGCCGTGCGAGGAAAACGCGCGTGTCATGCCACGGGTGCGCATACCCAGCATCACCATGTACCACTCGTCATCCGGGCCAACGAATAGGTCGCCGTGTCCGGTGTTCTGGATTGGCCGAATGGTGCTTCGAGCGCTTAGAACCGGGTTTGCAAGGCAGCCTTCCCAAGGACCTTCTGGGCTTGCAGAACGCGCAATAGAAACGCTGTGACCGCGCTCAGTTCCACCCTCGGCAATCATTAGGTACCACCATTCGCCGATGTGGTACAAGTGAGGCGCCTCTGGGAACATGAGCCCAGTTCCACTCCAGCTACTGTGCGGAGACTCGAGCATTTTGCCCGTCTTTAGATCAATTCGAGCTTGCTGAATTCCAAGGTGCTTACCCATGTCTTCACCCTTCAACAGCAAGCCGCTGAAAGTGATGTAGCAATTGCCTTGGTCATCCCAAGCCAGGTCGGGATCAATTCCCTCCACGTCCGTCAGCAAGCCGTCACTCCACTCGCCCGCGGGGTCGCTGGCGGTGAAAATTAGAGTTCCTCGGCCCATTGCATCGGTGATTGCCACGTAGTAGGTGCCGTCGTGGAAGCGAATAGTTGGCGCCCAAGCGCCGCCTCCGGTTGGCACGCCGTCCATCTGCAGCTGCCCACTTCTAGTAACCACGTGGTTAATCAAGGTCCAGTTGATCAGGTCGCGCGAATGGTAGATGGGAACACCAGGCAGGTACTCAAAAGTTGAGGTTGCTAGGTAGTAGTCATCGCCAACGCGAACAATCGAAGGGTCCGGATTGAAGCCCGGAATCAACGGGTTGGGAAGTGGGCTGATTGTCACGCTACATTTACCTTTACTGTGTGGCTGATGTTGTCCGAGGCAGATCCGACCTGCAGGGTGAATTCACCGGTTTCGTACTTCCACTCGCCGTCCCAGTGGGCGAATTCGCGGCCTTTCACGGGAATCGATACCACAGCGGATTCGCCAGCGCCCAGTCGCACTTCCTCAAAGCCAGCCAGCCAGATGACAGGTCGGTCGATGCTGCTTCCCGGACGCGATGCGTAAACCTGAACCACGTGCTTTCCGGTGCGGTTACCGGTGTTGGTCACGGTTGCCTTAATGGTCAGATCCGCACCCGCGGCCACCGATGCCGGAGCCTCAACCGAACTGACCTCGAAAGTGGTGTAACCCAATCCGTAGCCGAAAGCGTATGCAGGCTTAGTGCCGGCCTTCAACCATGCGCGGTAACCGATGTGGATACCTTCGGTGTAGTACATCTGCAGGTTCTCGTCGTGCTGGCAGTTGATTACTGGAACGTCTGACTCTGCAGCGGCCCAAGTGGTCGGTAGGCGTCCACCAGGTTCAGCTGCACCGGTAAGCATGTCTACCAGAGCATTGCCCATTTCCTGCCCACCGAAGTAAGTGAGCAGTACTGCGCGAACCTTGTTGCGCCAAGGCAGCAGAACCGGAGAACCGCTGTTGACAATAACGATGGTGTTCGGGTTGGCAGCAACCACTGCCTCGACCAACTCATCCTGACGACCAGGCAGCTTCAGGTCCTTGCGGTCAAAGCCTTCCGATTCAACCTGAGCGTTGGTGCCGACCACGACAATCGCCAGTTCGGCGGCCTTCGCGTTGGCAACAGCCTCGGAAATCAGGCCATCCTCGTTGCTTCGGTCCGACTCAATGCCGAAGGTATATGCAGCCGCCGTAGTTCCAAGCCCAGTGCGGCCGCGCATGTCTACCTGTACGCGGATTTCATAGGATTTGCCAGCCTCTACGTGTAGTGCCTTGCTGGTGTGAGGAGGCTCCATGAGTTCCATGAATGGGTCATCCGAGTGCACTGCCAAGTGGGTGTCCAGGTGAACGTCGCCGTTAACTGTGATCTTGGATGGGCGGGCACTCGCGTATCCAAGGAGGATAGTTTCGGTCTTGCTTGGAGTGAAGTTAGTGGTTAGCACCAGGGTCTCGGTCTGAACAACAGGAACATCAGCCACACCAAGCCAAATGAGCGTGGTGGAGAGGCGGTCCTCGGAGTGCAGGAGTTCGTCTCCAGCACCATAGAAGTCGACGCGCACGCCAGCCTTTCCGGTTACCGGGTTGCTGATTTCCTTGCGTGGCAGCTCAGCAATTCCCGGCTGCACCACTGCACCGATTGAGTAGCTGAGCTTGTCACCCAGCAACTGGGACAGCGCGTCATAAGGAGTGCTAACGGTCAGCGGGTGGACTGTGGCCGAGCCGCCGCCCTGGGTGCGGGCTACGGTTGCGTTGTGACCGATTAGCGCAACTTTGCCTAGCGCCTTGAGGTCAACCGGCAACGCGCCGTGGTTTTCAAGCAGCACGGAGCCTTCTGCGGATACCTTGCGAGCAAACACTCGGCCGGCTTCGGCAATGTCGTTGTGGCGGAGCGGCTGCGCTGGGGTGACGCCGTTCGCACCCAAAGCACCTACGCGCTGTGCCAAAGTAAGCAAACGGACAACCTTGCGGTCAACAGTTGCTTCAGGAATCTCTCCGTTTCGAACCGCGTTGATTAGGTTCTGGCTCCAGAACTCAGTTGGGCCAGGCATTTCAAGATCCTGTTCAGCCTTGGCAGATTCGAGCGAACGAACCGCGGTCCAGTCGCTGATAACAACGCCGTCGAATCCCCATTCTGTACGAAGCGGCTTGTTCAGAAGTTCATTCTCAGTGGCAGTGGTTCCATTGATGCTGTTGTACGAGCTCATGATGGTCCAAGCGCCACCATCCACGACTGCATCTTCAAACGGACGCAGGTAGAGCTCACGTAGGGTGCGCTCATCAACGTTGACGTTTGCGCCAAAACGGTTGGTCTCGAAGTCGTTGGCGATGTAGTGCTTAGGGCAAGCGCCTTTGCCGGTTCCCTGCAGGCCGATGGTGTAGCTGGCGGCAAGCGATCCAGTAAGTAGCGGGTCCTCAGAAAGGCACTCAAAGTGACGGCCGCCAAGCGGGGAACGGTGAAGGTTGATGGTTGGGCCAAGCACTACGTCCACGCCCTTGCGCGCAGCCTCAGCGCCAAGGATCACGCCGTACTCGTGAGCCGCAGAACGACTCCAAGTTGAACCTAGAGCGCTGCCGGATGGCAGGTTGAGCGAGTTGTCGCGCTCGTCCCAAAACTCGCCGCGAACACCTGCAGGGCCATCGGAGAGAAGCATGTTGCGCAAGCCGATGTCGTCAATCTGCACGGTGTTCCAGAAGTCGCGTCCGGTCAGCAGAGACACCTTTTGCTCAAGGCTGAGCTTGGCGGTTAGTTCGATTGCCTTCTCGTGGTGGTTTGACATTAGTGTGCCGCTTTCTTGTTGTGTTCTGCGATGACGTTTTGGTACCAGTAGGCACTCGCCTTAGGTATGCGAATTTGAGAGGCATAGTCCACGTAGACGATGCCGAAGCGCTTTGAGTAGCCTTCGGCCCACTCGTAGTTGTCCATGAAGGACCAGGCAAAGTAGCCGGCAACATTCGTGCCGCCCTGAATTGCCTGACCCACTGCATCGATGTAACCGTTGAGGTAGTCGATGCGATCGAAGTCGTTTACCTTGCCCTCAGGGGTGGAGTAATCGGCCAGAGTGATTCCGTTTTCGGTTACAAAAATCGGCTTCTTGCTGTAGTCGCGGGCCACGCGATCAAGCACGCCCTTCAAACCCCAAGGGGTGTTAGGCCAGCCCCAGTTCGACTGGTCGTTAGGCTTAGCCATTTCACCAGGCATTCCGCGGTCGCCCGCAATATCGGCCGAGGCAATAAAGGTGTGGTAGTGGTTCACGCCGATGAAGTCCACCTCTGCACTAATGAGCTCGAGGTCTCCTGGCTGCACGAGGGCATCCGCAGCAGGAACGCGGTTGAGGCCATGTTCCTCGAAGATCTGGAAACAGCCCTCGTCATAGGCACCCTTGTAGAGAGGCTCCATGAAGATTCGGTTGCTACGAATATCGATCACATCAGCTGCTGCAGCGTCGGCTGCGGAATCGGTTTTTGGCACTACGTGATTCATGATGTTGGTGATTCCAACTTGCAGAGCCGGATTCACGTCGCGAAGAGCCTTCAAAGCCAAACCGTGTGCCAACAGAACATTGTGGGCTGCGGCGATGCCAAGCTTCGGGTCTGTCTTGCCGGGTGCATGAGCACCCATTTCGTAGCCAAGGAACGCTACGCACCAGGCTTCATTGATGGTGATCCAATCGGAAATTACATCGCCAAATGCTTCTGCAACCAAGCGACTGTATTCACCAAAGCGAATCGCAGTTTCACGGTTTGGCCAGCCACCCTTGTCCTCTAGAGTTTGGGGCAAATCCCAGTGATAGAGAGTTACGAAAGGCCTGATGCCGCGTGCGTGAAGACCGGCAATGAGGCTGCGGTAGAACTTCACTCCCTCAGGGTTTAGCGCACCTTCTCCGGTTGGCTGCAGACGAACCCAGCTGAAGTTCAGACGGTAGGACGGAATCCCCAGGCTCTTCATAAGGTCTAGGTCGGATTCCCAACGGTGATAGTGGTCGTTAGCGATGTCTCCGCTGTCACCGTTGCGAGTCTTGCCCGGGGTGCGAGCATACGTGTCCCAGATGCTCATGCCACGGCCACCCTCGTTCCAGCCGCCTTCGATTTGGTAGGCCGCAGTTGCAGTTCCAAATACGAAATCTGCGGGCAGACTAGCCAAGGACTCTGGAAGTCCGAGCTTCAACTCTGAAGTCATGCTTTTACCTAGTTCTAACTACGTTGTCTGTGGGAAGTGCAGTTTCTTGCGCTTTTATGGCGAAGCCTAAATGGCGCCGGCCGCCATCAGCTTGCGACGTTCCTCACGGCGCAGCGCTTGCTCAACCGGATTAGGCACAGGTGCCGCCATCATCAGACGCTTGGTGTAAGGGTGCTGAGGGTTTGAGGTTATCTGCTCACCATCGCCCCACTCGACGATCTCACCCTGGTACATCACGGCAACGCGGTGGCTTAGGTGGCGAACCACGGCGAGGTCGTGGCTGATGAACAGGTAGGCCACTCCGGTACGCTCCTGAATCTCCAGGAAGAGGTCCAGAACGCGAGACTGAGTCGTGAGGTCCAGCGCCGAAACCGGCTCGTCGCAAACGATCAGCTTCGGGTCTAGTGCCAAGGCGCGGGCGATGGCGATGCGCTGGCGCTGACCACCCGAAAATTCGCGAGGACGGCGGTCCGCGGCATCGGTGGGTAAGCCAACTGAGTCGAGGAGCTCACGCACGCGCTGACGCGCTGCTTCCTTGTTCACATCGCGCACCAGCAGCGGCTCGGTGAGGATTTGCTCGATGGTCATCGATGGGTTCAAAGAGCTGTAAGGGTCCTGGAAAACCACCTGGATGTCGCGTGCCAGCTCCTTGCGCTCGGCTCGCGATGCGTGAGCGATTTCCCTGCCCTCCATGGTGATGGAACCCGCGGTGACTGGAGCCAGACCCAGAACTGCACGACCCAAAGTGGTCTTGCCCGAACCGGATTCGCCCACCAGGCCAACACATTCACCGGCACGGATGTCCAGAGATACGCCCTTTAGAGCCTTGAAGTCCTTCTTGAGGCCCTTGCCCTTGTAGGTGACTTCAACATCCTTGATGTTTAGCAACTCACTCATGATTAGTTGCCTTTCGGTGCGGTGTAAGCGCCGCGGGCAGGCCCACCCTCGAGGATGGAATCCAGCAGCGACTGGGTGTATGGGTGCTGGGCGTGTTCGAAGATTTCGCGCACAGGACCAGCTTCGATGATGCGACCAAACTGCATCACGTTGATGTAGTCGCAGAGGTCTGCAACAACGCCGAAGTTGTGGGTAACCAGCAGCAAGGCGGTGTTGGTTTCCTTCTGCAACTCGCGCAGCAGGTCCAGAACCTCGGCCTGTACGGTCACGTCAAGTGCCGTAGTTGGTTCATCGGCGATGATCAGATCCGGGTCACAAGAAACCGCTCCGGCGATGAGCACGCGCTGGGCCTGGCCACCGGAAATCTCGTGCGGATACTTCTTCATGGTGAGGTCCGGGTTTGGAATTCCCACGCGGGTCAACAGAGCCACTGCCTTCTTACGGGCGTCTTCCTTGCTCAGCCCGAGTACCTGACGCATCGGCTCCATCAACTGGGTGCCAATTGTGAACGATGGGTCCAGGTTGCTCATCGGCTCCTGCGGAATGTAGGCAATCTTGCCACCGCGGATCTTGTCGTACTCCTTAGGGTCGACACCAACCAGTTCCTGACCCTCGAATACCACCGAACCGGCGATGATTCGTCCGCCCTTTGGCAGGAGGCCAAGGACTGAGAACGCGGTCTGAGTCTTACCCGAACCGGATTCACCGATGAGGCCGACGACTTCACCGCGGTTGATGTCCAGATTTACACCGTGGACAACCTGGCGAAGACCGCCGTTGCCGTCCGGGTAACCGATAACGATGTTGGACACCTTCAGAACCTGTTCGCCGGCATCGCGACCAGGAGCTTCGTGCATGATTGCAGGGACAGCCGACGCGTCGTTTGCACGCTGTTCGGCGGACTTCTCGAAGCCCTTCTTGACCTTCATGCGCTTTGGACCAGTGCGTTCCAGTTCGTCACGCAGTGTGTTTGCAAAGACAACGAGGCACAGGGTAATGAGCGCGATGATTGCACTCGGCCAGATCAGCAGCAGCGGGTTCACATAGATGCGCGCGAATGCGTCGTTCAGCATCGAACCCCAGCTTGGGTTGGCGGTGTCGCCCAGACCCAGGAACTCAAGACCGGACTGAATCGCAATCGCAATGGAACCAATGATTGCGGTCTGGATGATGATCGGGGTACGCACCACGCCCAGGATGTGGCGCGCGATGATTCGCAGGTCGCTAAGACCGGAAACACGGGCCGCGTCCACGAAGAGTTCGTTCTTAACCGCGCGAACGGTCACGTAAACCATGCGGAAGTATCCAGGCGAAAGCAGGATGCCGAAGATGGTCATGGCGGTCCACATCGATGGGCCGAGAACCGCGGCAGCTGCAAGCAGAACTACCAGACCAGGTAGTGCCATCAGGATGGAAGTGAACCAGTTGGACAGCGAGTCGAACCAGCCACCGAAGTAACCTGCGATCAGACCCGAAACCACACCGAGCAGAATGGCGATGACTACCGCCAGAGCCGCAGTCTCCAAGCTGAAGTTGGTGGCGTATGCCAAGCGGGTCAAGATGTCGCGGCCAGCACTGTCGGTTCCAAACCAGTGGAGCGCGTTTGGCGGCACCATCAGGTTGTATACGTCAGGGTCGTTGGCGTTGTACGGGCTGACCAGCGGGGCAATGATTCCGAACAGAATTACCGCCAGAATGACGCCGACGCTGAAGAATCCGCTCGGGTTGGTGAGAACACGCTTGAGCAGGCTCTCCTGCTTAGTCACGGGCATGGTGACGATAGTTGTGGTTGTCATGCGAGGCGCACCTTAGGGTTCAAAGCAGCGGTGAGGAGGTCAATCACCAGGTTGACGACAATAACGATGACGGCGGTTAGAACCACCAGACCCATCACGGCCGGTACGTCGCTCTTGCCGGTTGCTGCAACGGCGTATGGGCCCAGGCCCGGGATGTTGAAGATCTGCTCAATGATTACCGCGCCACCTAGCATTCCAACGAAGTTCACGCCAAGAATCGAAAGTGCTGGGCCACCAGCGTTTCGAAGTACGTGCTTGTAAACAACTCGACTGAAAGACAAACCGCGGGCACGAAGAGTGCGAACGTAGTCGAGCCCCAGGGCATCGCTGACGGAACCGCGAACCTGCTGCGCGATGGCTGCGATGGCGCTAAGCGAAAGAGCAGCCACCGGAAGGGTGACCGACTTTGCCCACTCAGCAGGATTGTCGGTGAAGTTCACATAGCCGATTGCGTTGAAAATGTGCAGCTGAACTGCGAAGAGGCTCACCAGCCCGAATGCCACCAGGAAGCCCGGGATGGCGAAACCTGCGAGGCCGATGAACTGAACGAAACGGTCAACCCAGCCACCCTTTACAGCGGCGAGAACACCGAGCAATACCGAGATAAGGGTTGCCACGAGAGTGGTGAGCATTACCAGGGTAAGTGTGATCGGTAGGCGTGTGGCCAGGTCATCGCTGACCGGAAGTGGAGACGCCCAAGGCTGGCCGAAGTCAAGGTGGATTGCACCCTGGAACCAGTCCCAGAACTGAACGAGCACCGGCTTGTCCAGACCCCATTCGTGATTTTTGGCGTTTACGTCGGCTACTGAAGCCTGGTTACCGAGGATGTTTCGGGCCACGTTGCCCGCTCCCAGGTGAAGAAGAATGAAAGCGAGGAAGCTCACAGTGAACAACATGATGATGCCGTTCAGCAGGCGTCGCAGGGTGAATCTAAGCACGATTATCCGATCAAAGGATTCTTAATAGTTTTGAAAAGTAATGGGGGCTGCAGGTCTGACCCGCAGCCCCCATCGCTTATTCGGTTTTGGTTCTACTACTTGATGTTGTAGAGGAATGGAATCACGTTGCCAGCCTGAGCCGACTTGATGCTGATTCCCTTGAAGGCGAAGTTAGCCTGCTTCTCGTAGAACGGGATGAACAGAGCCTGCTGCACCATGTACTCGTTGATCTTCTTGGCAATAGCAACTCGAGTCGCGTCGGTGCTGGATGCCTGGTAGCGACCGATCAGCGACGACAGGGTGCCATCGGTGTAGTGGTCGTTGTTGAAGAGAGCGTCTGGAGTAACCATGAAGTTCAGCATCTTCCAGGTGTTACCCGAACGCTCGAACTGCATGAGGTA
>JBDLQA010000140.1:0-4095 GCA_039800845.1 Actinomycetota bacterium | reverse complement strand
TACCGGGAGCTGGCGGCGCGAATTCGGGCAGCAGTTAGCCGCGCAGAAACTAGCCCATGGCCCCAGATCGCTTAAGGCCTTGGCCGGCCCTCCGCTTGTTCGCTCCAAAATCAAATCGGCGATGCCGTCCACGAATTCCGCCGCCACTCCACTGGTACGGACGCGATCGAACGCTAAGCCAAGCTCCTCGCAGGTTTCCTTGGCCTCGTTATCCAGGTCCCAGACCACTTCTACGTGATCACTGACAAATCCAATCGGCACAACGATGACACCCTTGCCGCCAGCCTTCGAAACCACCGATATTGCATCATTGATATCCGGTTCCAGCCAAGGCATGGTTGGGGCGCCAGAACGACTTTGGTAAACGAGAGACCAGTGTGGCAAGTCTGGCCCTAACTCAACCTTGACCATCTCCAGAATCGCGCGTGCTGCCGCCAGGTGCTGAGCCGCATACGCCCCACCAGCGGGGCGAGTTTCATTCCAAGGGAGTTCCGCGCCGGCAACTTTAAGAACGGCCTCGCCATACTGGTCGGGTGCATTCAGCGCCTTCGTTTTCATCTCGCCGGTACGCGCTTCCGGGCCGGAGGTTTCGCCCATTACGCTCGGAATCGAGTGCGTCGCAAACATGACCGCTATCTCGGAATTGAGCAGTCCATCGGCGCGCATACCGGAGATAGCCCGAGCCAGATCGGTGGCAACCGGGCTCAGGAAGCCTGGGTGGTCAAAGTAATGGCGCACCTTGTCGATGTTCATCTCGCCCGACAAGCCAGACTCTTCCAAAGCCACCGCTAGGTTCTCTCGATACTGTCGGCAACCCGAATATGACGAATACGCGCTGGTGACAAAAGCCAAGATGTTCTTGTGGCCGTCGGCATACATTTGCTTCAGTACATCGGCAAAGTATGGCTCACTGTTTCGATTGCCCCAATAGATTGGCAGGTCGATTCCCCTGGTAGGGAAATGGCTAAGCATCGCGGCCAGTAGCTCACGATTCTGCTGATTGATTGGGCTGACTCCGCCGAGTGCAAGATAGTGGTGGCTCACTTCCACAAGTCGCTCATACGGAACTCCTCGGCCGGCAGTCACTCGCTCCAGGTAAGGCATGACCTCATCGGGGCCTTCTGGACCACCGAAGCTTGTTAGAAGAATTGCATCGTATTTCTTGGTTAGCTGATTGCTCATGCGAAGTGTTCTCCTAGGTTCTCAATTGCCACAAGGCGGCCGGTGTAGAAAGGCGTCTCTTCACGCACGTGCCGGCGAGCGCCCGTGTTCCTTAGTTCACGCATCATGTCGACGATTTCGTGAAGATCGTTGCTCTCCAGCGCGAGCAACCACTCGTAGTCGCCTAAGGCGAAGCTGGAAACAGTGTTGCTGAGGATGCCTTTGAATGGACGTCCGGCCATTCCGTGCTCGAGGAGCATCTGCTTGCGTTCTTCATCCGGCAGCAGGTACCACTCGTAGCTGCGCACGAATGGGTAGAAGCACAGCCAATCCCGCGGTTCCGCCCCGGACATAAACGCGGGTACGTGACTCTTATTGAACTCCGCCGGGCGGTGAAGCCCCATGGCGCTGAAAACTGGATCAAAACCTCGACCGAAGCCATTGGCGCGAAACTCTCGGACTGCCCTTTGCAGGTCTTCAGCACTATCCGCATGCAGCCACAGCATCAAATCCGCGTCAGCACGCAGCGTGCTCACGTCATAAGCGCCGCGCAGCGAGATTCCCTGCGCCTCCCAGGACGCAACAAGGTCTTGGAGTCCGCCAGATATGGGATCAATCGCTGCAGTTTTCTTGAATGCCGTGAAGCTCGTGTAACGAATGGTTTCGTTGATAACTCGGGCAGGGATGCGCTCTGCCGCAGACTCTATTTCAACCATTAGATTCCTATTCTTTGTAGTTCGTTTTTGGCTTGCGAAAGAATTCCTGTGATGCCGTTGCCACCCATGCCGGAGCCAATGAGCGCGATTCCCGGACACTGGATTAGGGCAGTTCTTATTGCGGTGAGTAGAGCCGAGTGACCCACGCGACCCTGAATCAGACCGTTGTTCCACTTGCGGATTTCGATGGCTTGGACTCGGTCGGAGTCAGCTCCGTACAGCAGCTCCAAATCGCGACCGATGGCCTGGCGCAAGTCTTCATCGATTGGCGGGACCTCCCCATCGCGGCCATAACTGAGGCGAATAATCTGCTTGGTGTCGCCGATTGCGTCACGCCAAAAACCCCACTTTGCGCTGACATGCGTGCTGGCTTTTGCGGTTACACCTTGGGTTCTGGGTGAAATGAGAATCCCCGAACCGAGCGGGGCTTCCGTCAGTCTCTCGTCATCCAGAAGTACTGCCGCAACCACAACATCAAGGGTTCGAATTTGAGCGAGAAGGTTGCTGATCTCAGTCTGTGATGACAGCATGCGGCTCGCGGCATTCGGGCCTGTGGCTATTACGACTGCGTCCGCGAGAATAACTTCGCCGCCGACCAAAGTGACTTCGTGCAATAGGCCGTGGGGTTCAACGCTCAGGACGGCTTCGCCTGTGCGAATCTGAACGCCCGCACTGGAAATGTCATCTGTCAGGGAATCGATTAGTCTCTGCATGCCCCCATCGATGCCGGCAACTGCGGATCCGGGCTTGGCAGCACTGGCACGAATTTCCGCGGCCGCTTTGGTCAGGGAACCCAGCCCAGCAGCCTTCGTAAAAAGCCCCGGCATGATGGAATCAACTTCCAAGTTGGCCGCTGTGCTGGAATGAACGCCAGCGACCACCGGCTCCACCAGCCCGCGAAGAATATCGGGCCCAAGGCGCGCCTCAACCAGCTGGGCCAGCGTGCAACCTGGCGGCACATTCCATGGCTCCGCATCCAGCTGTTTTGCGAGGGTCACCGCTTTAGGACCGACAGCCTCTTCAACTTGCGGGTCATCCAAATCCGAGGGAATGCCGAGCAAACCTTTAGGGATTCGATACTTGCGACCCGAGCGCATGATGCGTGCCTCAGATTGAGCTGGCCTAACAATCAAGTGTTCTAAGCCAAGTTCTTTGACTAGGTCCAGAGTGTCAGGGCGCGCCACCGAAAATGACTCGGCGCCAATGTCCACAGTCCAATCTCCCAGACGTACCGTGTCGAGCATCCCACCTAATCGATGCGAAGCCTCGATGAGGGTGACCTCATGTCCAGCTTGAGCAGCCTAGAGAGCGGCATACAGCCCCGAAATTCCGGCACCAACGACGACAATTTTCATTGCAGGCCGTCCTGTTGGTGGACGTACTCGACTATGCGGGTTAGAACATCTGGATTGGTGTGCGGCGGTACTCCATGACCTAGATTCACTATGTGTGAAACCGCAGTCTTTCCCTCAAAAATAACTTCATCGATGTGTGCCCGAAGTGCGTCCCAATCGGCTTTCAGCAAGTCTGGATTTATGTTTCCTTGCAGGGGAATCGAAGCGCCGTTTTCATCGGAGTTGTTGAGAATCTGGACAGCGTTGGATAGTGGCACTTCGTAGTCGACCCCCATAACTGTTGCACCAGCAGCCAGCATTTCCGGAAGCAAGTGTTTGGTTTGCACGCCGAAGTGAACTTTGGCTACTGGGAGGTCTGCAAGGCTGTCAAAAACCGTCTTGCTATGAGGTTGGGCAAACGCCACATAATCGTCTAGGGTCAGCCGCCCTGCCCAACTGTCAAACAGCTGCAAGGCACTAGCCCCAGCCAGCACCTGAGCCCGCATGAACGACGCCGTGATTTGGGCACAGTAGTTCAAAATGTCGTGGAAGAGTTTTGGATCCGTTTTCATCAAGTATCGGCAGGCTGGAAGTTCGCGCGATGGCCCGCCCTCAATCAGGTAACTAGCCAGAGTGAATGGCGCTCCGCCAAAGCCGATAAGAGGAGTTGCTCCTAGCTCGGCAACCGTGAGACTCACGGCTTTGGCGATTGGTTCAAGTGCCTGAGGTTCCAGCGCCTGCAAACTTTCCAGGGCAGCGCGGGTACGAATCGGCTTTTCCAGAACAGGCCCGACACCCGGAACAATTGACACTTCGACGCCCGCCAACTTCAGTGGCACGACGATGTCGCTGAAGAAGATGCCGGCATCCACCGAATGCCTGCG
>JBDLQA010000139.1:0-12117 GCA_039800845.1 Actinomycetota bacterium | reverse complement strand
CTTCGCAAGACTCGCCACCAGCGTCGCAATAAGAAGTAAATCTTCGCTTCTTGAAGCACAAATGCCCGCCCCGAGAATTTATTCATCGGGCGGGTTTTTTGTTTAATCTGTGAGCGGGTTCTGTTTCCGCCAGCGCTGAAGCAATCCAAGCGGGCCAATCCGGAGGAGGGTTAGCAGTCCGCAGGCCGTGGCCTAGGCGCGGTTTTTGGCCTTTGTGACCTTTAGTGCGGCCTTGTATTCGGCTTTGTTCGCCTTTAGCTCACGCTTCTTGAAGTCCAGAATCGGCCAACCGGCGGCTTTGGCGTGCTGGGTCAGGATCAGGTCGGGGTTCACGGCGATTGCGTTACCCACCAGCGTAAGCATCGGTAGGTCGTTCTGGCTGTCGCTGTAGGCATAGGAGCGTCGCAAGCTGATGTTGCGCTCCTTGGCAAGTTCCTTGATCGCCTTGCGCTTGTATTTGCCGTGAAGTGTGTGTCCCACAATCTTGCCGGTGAGGATTCCATCCTTGCGTTCAACGATGGTTCCCAAGCTTCCGGTTAGGCCAAGGCGCTCCGCCAAAACGGTGGCGATCTCCTGTGGCGTGGCGGTAACTAGCCAGACTTCGCGGCCGGCTGCAATGTGTTCTCTGGCCAGTCGAACGGTTTCTGGCCAGAGCTTAGGCTTCAGGAAGAAGTCGTAAACGAAATCTGAGAGTGCTTCAAGGTCAGCCGCTTTATGGCCTGCAATCAGCGCCAAAGCCTGGTCCTTGATGGATGTGATCATCTGCTGGGTTTCACCCTTGCTGATGAATCTGAACTGGTGCCAGGTGAATCGCCAAACATCCTTGCGGGTGAAGAATCCCTTCTTGAATGCGGCTTTGCCAAACAAGAATGAGGAAGAACCACGAATAATCGTGTTGTCTACGTCGAAGAAAGCAGCTTCGATCTTCGGTGTCTTATTGGCTGGGGGCACGCGAAAAGTTTATTGCCAACAGGTTGCCGTAGGCTAAAAACATGGCAAATGGCATTCAAATCACGTTGATTGGCAAACCGGGGTGTCACCTCTGCGATGACGCCCGTACCCAGCTTGCCGCCGTGGTTTCCAGCTTTTCCAATGCCCGCCCCGATGTGAGCATCGATGTGATTGAGCGCAACATCTTGGAAGACGTGGAGCTGGCCGCGAAGCATTCCGAGGAGATTCCCGTGATCTTGGTGAACGGCAAGATGCACGGATACTGGCGCGTTGATGCGGCTCGTTTGAGCGCAAAGTTGGAAGAGGTTGCAAATGCGTAAGTTGCTTTGGCAGTTGCTGAAGAAGTTCTGGTTCCCGATCCTTCTAATCGTGCTGCGCCTCATGGGCCGCAAGTACCCGTGGGCCAAGAACACCCATACCGTTCTCAAGAAGGCCCGCTAGAAGATTCCCTGGCGTAATACCCCGACACTGTGTGGTCGGGGTTTTGCAATTGTTGCATTATTGCTACATAGCATTTATGCTACAAACATGGGGCGTAAATCTAAAGATCAAGAAGAGCGGGTAACTAACCGCATCGAGGAACTGCGAACGGTTGCCGGCCTGTCGCGCCAAGACTTGGCGGATCTGGTGGATGTTCACTACCAAACCATCGGGTACATCGAACGCGGCGAATACAGTCCGAGCCTCGTGCTCGCGCTTCAAATCGCTGCTGCGTTGAAAACCCCGGTGGATTCAGTTTTCGCATTGGAAGGTAAGTAAAAATGACCAGCAAATATGAGTCTGAATTAGACGCAAAGGTCGCCAAGTTTGAGCGCAAAGTGGAGGCTGGCATCGTCAACTGGGTCAGGACCGATTCGGTGTTTGATTTCTTGCGTGGAACGGCGGCCCGATTCGTTTTGGCCGTTGTGAGTTTGGCCGTGCTTTACGGTTTCGGCTGGTTCGCCTTCGGCCACCCAGGCTCCGCGGGCTACTACTATCCGGGATTTATCATCGTTGTGGTTATGCTCCAGAAGCTTTCGCTGCGCTTCGTTTTTGATGACGACTCAATCATCGATGAATACCAGCACAAGCGCCGTAACCGAGCCTACCGCCGTGCCTACAAGCGTGTGGCCTTGATCATCGCGGTGGCGATTGCTGTTGTGGTCATTGAGCGCTCAACTGGTTTGAGCCTGACTGCGCAATCCGCGTTTTGGCCATTGCCGAACGGGCGTCTGGCGCTCAGTTTCAGCACCTATCAGGTCTATGTTGCACTGGTTTGGCTGCTCGGACTTTTCACAATCCAGAAGTACCTCTCCTGGGGCTTCCGAGGTGAAACGAAGTAGCCAACCAAGCGCTGCTGAACCCTGTCGATTTCGTTATGAAAACGGCAGGGTTTTCGCTTGCGCTTTAGGTCAACAACTGGCAAATTGGCTATATAAAACATATAGCCAAGGAGGCATTCTGTGTTGACCACACTTTTCAAGAATGGCGGTAGCCAGGCCATGCGCATCCCCGCCGCATTTCGGTTCGAAGGCGACACCGTGGATGTGGAATGGGATGAAACTCTTAAGGCATTGATCGTCAGACCTAGTCAGTCTGAGCGGATGAACTCTTTCTTCTCATGGGTGGAGGCGCAGCCAGAGTTCAAGTTGCCTGAAGTGCTACCTCTCAACTCTGACGGACGTCTCGACGTTGCAGCATTCATGGACATGGGCGAGGAGGCGGCTTAAATGCAGTTCATGCTGGATACGGACACCTGCAGTTTCATAATCAAGAAAGTTCCTTCTGCCCTAGCCGCGGCTTTGAAACATAAGGGCGACTGGTGTATTTCTTCGGTTGTTTACGAGGAGTTAGCGTTTGGTCTCATTGCCTCACGCGGAACAAGGCTTGAACCAGGGTACGAAGCTTTTCTTCGGACGGTTCCTGTCGTCGAGTTCACAAAATCAGACGCGCTTGCTTCGGCTGATATAAGAGCTCACAACTTCAAGAGAGGTCACAATATTGGGCTTGCCGATAA
Organism: Actinomycetota bacterium; assembly: GCA_039800845.1. Lineage (GTDB taxonomy): Bacteria > Actinomycetota > Actinomycetes > Actinomycetales > Microbacteriaceae > Rhodoluna. Next base: position 9,170 of record JBDLQA010000139.1, on the reverse strand, counting down.
CCAGATTGCTGGTCATGCAGCGAATACCGGATTGGTGCTCGTCTCGAATAACCTAAAGCACCTCAAACCGATAAACGGCTTGGAAGTGGTTAGCTGGGTTTAGCTCGGTCAAGGCGAAATCCCCTTGGATTAGCTCGGCGTTAATTGCGTTCCAAATAACAAAAAACCGGCCCCACCTCTCGGAGCTCAGTGCCGAGGAGTGGTGGCCGGTTTCTAGTCGAATATTGCGCTTACGGAATCAGGCGGGTAGGACCGCGGAACAGGTAAGTCACCTCACGGATGTTTGGCTGGTGTAGCAGGAGCATCAAGACTCGTGCCAGACCCATTCCAAATCCACCGTGGGTTGGAGCGCCAAACTCGAAGAAGTCCAGGTAGGTCTCCTTCAGGCCCTCTGGGTGGAGGCCCTTCTGCTTTGCCTGCTCAATCAGAACATCGATGCGGTGCTCGCGCTGTGCGCCAGTGGTGATCTCGGTTCCGCGCCAGATGAGGTCGTAGCTGTTGGTCAGCGCAGGGTTGTCTGCGTGGCGCATGTGGTAGAACGGGCGCACGGTCGACGGGTAGTCGGTCACGAAAACAAACTCGTGTCCGAAGGTTTCCGCAACGTGGGCCGCAATCTGGCGCTCGCCCTCAGGGTCCAGGTCGCCACCGCGCTCAATCACGTGGCCGCGCTCGGCGATGATCTTGTAAGCCTCGGTAATCGGGATGCGTGGGAACGGCACGGTAGGCACAACGATGTCCACATCGAACAGCGCCTTGATCTCTTCACCGTGTGCATCCTTTACGGCCTGAAGACCACGCTGGAGCAGCTGCTCCTGGATCGCCATGATGTCCTCGTGGCTCTCGATGTGCGAAACCTCCATGTCGATGGAAGTGAACTCGGTGGCGTGGCGGGAAGTGAACGAAGGGTCAGCGCGGAATGCCGGACCAATCTCGAAGATGCGGCCAAGGCCACTCATCATCGCCATCTGCTTGTAGAACTGTGGGCTCTGTGCCAGGTACGCCTTGCCCAGTTCGAAGTAGTCCATCTCGAATAGCTCTGCGTTGGACTCCGATGGCGAGCCCATCAGCTTCGGGGTGTGTAGCTCGATGAAGTCGTTGGCGTACCAGTATTCGCGCCAGGCTCGTTCCAGGGTGGTCTGAACGCGGAACACAAGGTTCATCTCTGGGCGGCGGTGGTCGATGAAGCGCCAGTCGAGGCGCTGGTCAATCGAGGTGTCCTCGGCGATTGGCAGCTGTGGCTGGGCCAGAGTGGTGACGGTAAGTTCCTGGAGCTGAATCTCCAGACCGCCAAGCTTTACGCGCTCATCGTGAATCAGGTTTCCCTTTACCTTCACGAAGGAACCGGTGGTGAGGCCTGAGATGATGTCTGCCTGGGCGTCCACTTCTTCGCGCTTGTAGGTGACCTGCACCGAGCCGGACTCGTCGCGGAGAATCACAAACTGGATGCGTTTCTGGTCGCGGAGGGTCTCAACCCAGCCGCTCAGCTCTACTGGGCCATCGGCGGCAGCGGCTAGGTTCTTGATGAGGGAACGATTCGACATAAAAATGCTTTCTGAGCTTGTCTTGGTCCACCGGCTTTTCAGCCAGTCTTCAGGCTTTGTACAGCCAATTTGACGCTTAGTGACCAGTTTAGCGGAGGGTAAACTATTAGCCATGGCCGCCGATCGTATCCACCTTGTTAGACACGGCGAGGTCCACAATCCAGATGGCGTGCTTTACGGCCGACTCCCCAACTTTGGACTGTCTGACCTTGGTCACAAAATGGCGCTCGCGGCAGCGGAAGAAATCAAGCAACAGGGTCGCCCAATCTCGGCTCTCTACTGCTCTCCGCTTCAGCGCACCCGCGAATCGGCTCGCCCATTCAACAAGCTTTTCAGCCTGGACTCACTCACCGATGAACGTTTCATCGAACCGACCAATGTCTTCGAAGGTCAGGTCCTATCTGCTCGCCACATCCTCACCAAACCGCACTGGTGGCCGCACTTTCGCAATCCAAACCGACCATCATGGGGTGAGCCCTACCAGCACATCGTTCAGCGCATGATGGCCGGCGTTCTGGAAGCCGCGGAATCGGTGCAGTCGGGCGATGTGGTTATCGTCAGCCACCAGCTGCCAATTTGGATGCTACATTCCCACGTGGTTGGCGCAAAGCTTGCGCACAATCCAACCCAGCGCAGGTGCACGCTCTCCAGCATCACAAGTTTTGAAATTGTGGATGGCAAGTTGATTGAAGTTGACTACCGCGAACCCGCAAAGTCTCTGCAGCGCGGCGCCATCGATGTCGGTGCTGTATAGGAATGCCGGATTAGGAATGGAAGTTTAGGAATGAGAATGAAGACTACGCTTCGCGCCCTCGCTGCCGGTTTGCTGATTGCGGCAACGCTAGCCACCGCCGGCTGTGCCACCGATCAGGCCAATGGCTTGGCCAGCCAGTTCAAGAGTGGCGACAACAAGAATTACATCTCTGGAGACGGGACTACCCTCGAGATTTCGGCTTCGGACCGAGGCAAACCGGTTTCATGGACTGGAGTCACCGACACCGGTTCAGTTCTTTCCAGTGCAAACCTTTCGGGCGTTGTTACGGTCATGAATTTCTGGTACGCGGGCTGCGCACCTTGCCGAGCGGAGGCCAAAGACCTCGAAGCCCTCTACAAGGAGTTCTTGCCTAACAAGGTTCAGTTTGTAGGCGTGAATGTTCGAGACACCGCAGGCACCGCGCAGGCCTTCACCCGCGCTTTCGGTATGACCTACCCGAGTCTGATTGACAACAACACCGGTTCAGTCGTGCTTGCATTCACTGATGTGGTGAGCCCTCAGGCCGTTCCAACCACCATTGTGGTTGACAGGAAGGGCCGCGTTGCGGCGCGCATTCTGGGCCGTCTGGAAAAAGGAACCCTCAAGGCAATGATCGAGAAGGTCGTAGCGGAGAAGTAATGAATCCAGCCGACGTCGTATTGAACGGTTCGCTATTGGCGGCCGTTCCTTTGGCGTTTCTGGCGGGTCTCATCTCGTTCCTTTCTCCCTGTGTTTTGCCGCTTGTACCCGGCTACCTCGGGTACGTTTCGGGCATGGCTGGGTCTGCGGATTCAGCTAAGGTTGGCCGCAACCGCATCGTTCTCGGAACCGTTCTTTTCGTGCTCGGCTTCAGCCTTGTTTTCGTCAGTTTTGGATCTGTCTTCGGTTCCCTGGGTAACCTTTTCTACGGACGCACCGGCCAGATTGTTCAGCAGGTTCTGGGCGTCGTAATCGCACTTATGGGGTTCGTGATGATCGGGCAGTTCGGGTGGCTGCAGCGTACCGTGAAGCTCAACTTGCGTCCTCGCGCCGGACTCATTGGCGCGCCACTATTGGGCATCGCATTCGCCCTCGGTTGGACTCCCTGCATCGGCCCAACCCTCGCTGCGGTTTTGAGTCTGGCCACCCAAACCGGTTCGGGTGCCCGGGGCTCTCTGCTGGCTCTGGTTTACTCGCTCGGGCTCGGCCTGCCATTCGTTGCAATCGCTGCAGGTTTCGGCTGGGCGGCTCGCTCGGTCAACTTCGTCCGTCGCAACATCCGGGTCTTCAACCTAATAGGCGGATCACTGCTGATTTTGCTCGGTTTGCTAATGGCAACCGGGCTCTGGAACCTAATCATCTCTAACATTCAGGAGGCCGTAGTTGGCTACCTCCCAGCGATCTAAGGGTGAGGCCGAGAAGGCCACGCCATCGAACGGACGCCCAGCTGACCACGTCAGCCAGGACGAACCAATCAACGAGCCTGTTCTCGGAGTGGTGGGTTGGCTGCGTTGGACTTGGCGTCTGCTCACCTCGATGCGCACTGCACTTATTTTGCTTCTGATGCTGGCCGCAGCCGCAATCCCGGGCTCCATTTACCCGCAGCGTTCGGCCGACCCAAACGGCGTGGATACCTTCTTCCAGCAGAACCCAACTTCGGCGCCAATCATGGACAAGTTCCAGCTGTTCGACGTCTATACCTCTGCCTGGTTTAGCGCCATCTACATTCTGCTTTTCGTATCGCTAATCGGCTGTGTGGTGCCGCGAATCGGTGTGCACTTCAAGGCGCTTATGGCCCCTCCGGCAGCAACTCCAACCAACCTGAAGCGCATGCCGGCATACGCACAGGCCGAATCCGCCATCAAGCCAGATGCGATTCTGGACGACGCCCAGGTGCTCTTGAAGCGTCAGGGCTACCGAGTTCACCGGACTACGAAATCGGTGGCTGCAGAGCGCGGCTACTGGCGCGAAACCGGCAACTTAATTTTCCACATGAGCCTGGTTGGCCTTCTCATCGCTGTGGGTTTTGGTGGTGCCTACAGCTACAGCGGCCAGCGAATCCTGGTTGAGGGCGACACCTTCGTGAACAACCTGGCCGGCTACGATTCATTCAATCCGGGAATCGCATTCAACGAGACCATGCTGCCTTCGTTCAGTGCAACGCTTAAGCGTTTCGAAGTGAAATACGACATCACTAACGCCACCAATGCGGGCACTCCGCTCTGGTTCAAGGCTCGCGTGGACATCCGTCAGCATGGCTCCAACACCGTGCTTCACAAGACAATCATGGTGAACGACCCGGCGGAAATCCCTGGCGCCAAAATCTTCCTTTCCGGCAACGGTTACGCGCCGGTCATCACAGTCCGCGATGGCAAGGGCAACGTCGCTTTCAGTGGTCCGGTTGTTTACCTGCCTCAGGACGCCAACATGACCTCGCTTGGAGTCATCAAGGTTCCGGACGCCAAGCCAAAGCAGTTCGGCATCCTGTCGTTCTTCTACCCAACGGTGGGCAAGCTGAAGACCGGTGCTCTCACATCGGTGTTCCCGGCTAACGCCAACCCGCTGGTCACCATGAACATCTATGAGGGCAACTTGGGGCTCGATTCTGGAATCCCGTCCAACGCTTTCTCGCTGCAGGTTCACGGCCTGAAGCAGCTGACAGGCGGTAAGACCAAGGTCAAGGGCATTCAGCTGACCATCGGCCAGAGCGCCAAGCTGCCAGACGGGCTCGGAAGTGTCTCCTTCGATGCACTTCGTCGTTACGCATCTCTGGATGTGGACTACAACCCTGGCCAGGGATGGGTTTTGCTGTTCGCCCTGTTGTCTCTCGGTGGCCTGATTATGTCGTTGGTTATTCCACGCCGACGCGTATGGGTCAAAATTGTTACCGATGGATTTGAAGTTGCGGCACTCGCCCGCGGCGATGATCCGCAGCTGGAGCGCGTCGTCGCCGAAGTAAGTTCGAAACTCGCAAACACCGATAAGGACTCCGAATGAACACCGTTCACTTGAACGAGAGCCTTTCCCGTTTCACCGAATTGGGAATCTACGCATCGATGATTTTCTATGCGGCTGCCTTCGTTGTTTTTGCGATGAACCTGGCCCGCAGCGCTAGCGAGAAGTCCACCGCGCGCACCAGTGCAGGCCGCATGGAATCCGCCGCGGTCGCTCTGGTTATCATCGCTGTCTTCTTCCACGGCATTGGCGTGTTTGGTCGCGGTCTGGCCGTGCAGCGTGTGCCTTGGGCCAACATGTATGAGTTCACCATCACCAGCACTTTTGTGGCGGTGGCAATCTATTCGATCGTCCAGGTGTTCCGTAAGGACATCCGATTCATCGGAATCTTGATCTCGGGCTTTGTCACCCTCGCGCTAGGTCTTGCAACCACGCTTTGGTACGTGCAGGCCAAGAGCCTCATGCCGGCTTTGCAGAGTTACTGGTTGCTTATCCACGTGACAGTGGCGATTCTGGCCACAGCGTTCTTCAACATCGCGGCGGCGCTTTCCATCGCATACCTGTTCAAGACCGCAAAGTGGGTTCAGGAGCCGGGCAAGGCGCTGGCTAACAACGTTGTGTTCAAAACCTTCAAGCGCATTCTTTCGCTGTTCCCAACCGAGGAAAAGCTTGAGCAGACCTCGTACCGCTTCAACATCATCGGCTTCATCCTGTGGTCGTTCACTCTGATTGCCGGAGCAATCTGGGCGGAGCGCGCCTGGCACCGTTACTGGGGCTGGGACACCAAGGAGGTCTGGACCTTCATCATCTGGACCATCTACGCCGGTTACCTGCACGCCAACGCCACTCGCGGTTGGCACGGTAAACGTTCGGCTTGGCTGGTGGTTGTTGGATTCGCGGCAATCATCTTCAACTTCACCATCGTGAACCTGTTCTTCAAGGGCCTGCACGTCTACAGCGGCCTGAAATAGAAGAACTAGAACTAGATCAAACTCGAACAACGCTCCAGGCGGTCTAACCACCACTTGGAGCGTTCTTCGTTTGCGACCAGAGCATCAAGCTTGGCCTCGCGCGGCACGACCCGGCGCACCTGCAGCATTCCGTTTTCGGCAATGAGCGGCTCGTCGGTGACATCTCGCTTTAGAAGCGCGACGGTTCCAAGTCCGCAGTCGTAGTTCAGTTCCGGAAGCGCGGCGGCAAGGTGCAGTCCCATTGAGATGCCCACCGATGTCTCCAGCGCGCTGCTGATAACGGCCGGCAGCCCAGATTCGGCAATCACTTCCAGTGCGCGATTTATGCCACCCAAGGGCGCCGCCTTCACCACCAGCAGGTCCGCGGCTGCAGCGTGGGCCACGGCCAGTGGGTCGCTCACCTTGCGAACAGACTCATCGGCGGCAACCTGAATTCCGAGTCGGCTCAGTTTGGTACGCGCCTCGGCTAGTTCGCCGATTGTCTTGACCGGTTGCTCCAGATAGTCCAGGGCAATACCAAGTTTGTTGAGGCTCTCTCCAAGCTCCAAGGCCTGCTCCAAGGTGTACCCGCCATTTGCATCCAGACGAATTCGGGCGCCCGGGAATGCATCCCGAACCGCAACTATGCGCTCCAGGTCTTCGGCGATAGTCTGCCCCGCCTCGGCAACCTTGATTTTGACGGTGCGGAACGTTCCGAAAGGTTCGAGAGTGGCGAGAACATCACTGGCGGGAACCGCAGGGAGAGTGGCGTTGACGCCAATCTGGGTGCGCTTCAGGTCAGGCGTCTCGAATGCGAATTCAACGGCGGCCTGGAGCCAAACCGCAGCTTCCGCATCCTCGTATTCGATGAATGGCGACCACTCGGCCCAGCCCGCTGGACCCTCGAAAAGGACTCCCTCGCGGTGGGTTACGCCTCGAAATCGGGTGCGCATCGGAATGCTGAAAACGCGGGCGGCGCCTAGGGCGTTTTGCACGGCTGACTTTGGAAGATGCACAACAGTTAGTCTAGAAGCATGACCCAGCAGGTATCCGAGCTGTTTGATGCTTCTATCTGGCACATTGTGCCTGGTTTTGAGAAGCTCACCGACATCACCTATCACCGCCACAATGATCTTGGAATCGTTCGCGTTGCATTCAACCGTCCAGAAGTCCGAAACGCTTTCCGTCCAAAGACCGTGGATGAGCTGGTGACTGTGTTGACCAACGCTGCAGAGAATTCGCAGGTTGGCGTGGTTTTGCTCACCGGCAACGGGCCTTCCGCTAAGGACGGCGGCTGGGCTTTTAGCAGCGGTGGAGACCAGCGCGTGCGCGGCAAGGATGGCTACAAATACGCCGATGGCGAGACCTCAGAAGGCGTGGACCCGGCGCGCTCCGGCCGCCTTCACATTCTCGAGGTTCAGCGCATCATTCGCTTCATGCCGAAGGTTGTTATCGCACTTATTCCAGGATGGGCTGCGGGCGGCGGACACTCGCTGAACGTAATCGCTGACCTATCAATCGCTTCCGCAGAACACGCAAAGTTCAAGCAGACTGACGCCGATGTTGGCTCGTTCGACGCCGGCTACGGCAGTGCCTATCTGGCCAAGCAGGTGGGCCAGAAGTTTGCGCGCGAGATTTTCTTCCTGGCCGAAACCTACGATGCCCAGCGAGCCTATGAGCTTGGAGTGGTGAACCGCGTTGTTCCTCACGCCGAGCTGGAGCGAACCGGTGTTGAGTGGGGCAAGACCATCCTGGGCAAGAGCCCAACCGCAATCCGCATGCTGAAGTACGCGATGAACGCCACCGATGATGGCATGGTGGGCCAGCAGCTCTTCGCGGGCGAGGCCACTCGTTTGGCATACGGAACTGCTGAGGCTGTTGAGGGCCGTGATTCATTCCTTCAGCGCCGCGAGCCGGACTGGTCGCCTTTCCCTTGGCAGTTCTAGAAAACACGCAACTAAGCCTTTAGCCGCTTCCTCATGCCGATTCCGCTGAAACTGATAGCTGCCAACGACACCGTCGGGGCGCTGATTGCACTGGGCGATGCCCTGGCCGGCAGGCAAGCGGTTTTCATCACGGCGCCTGAAGTGAACGGCAAAATGCCCGAGACCCATGGGCTTCCCGACGAAGTTCCGGACAACGTGGCGCTCATCGTGGAGTCGAGTGGCTCCACCGGTACACCCAAGAGAATCGCCCTCAGCAGGGATGCCTTGATTGCCAGCGCGAAGGCTGCAGACGCGGTTCTTGGTGGTCCTGGTCAGTGGCTTTTGACCTTGCCCATGAGTTACATCGCCGGGGCTAACGTGCTGATTCGGGCACTTGTTGCAGACCAGCAACCAATCATGATGAACACTCAGTTGCCGTTCACTCCGGAAGCCTTCGCACGAGCCGCAGATTTCATGGTGAGCGATCGCCGGTACGTTTCCCTGGTTCCGGTTCAACTTCAGCGTCTGATCAACACCGCCGCCTTCGACGATTTCCTGCTTTCCAAACTTCGCCGCTTCGATGCAATCCTGCTGGGTGGCCAGGCCGCCGATCCGAAACTTGTCGCGAAGTCTGCGGAACTTGGCCTTCGGATTGTGCGCTCCTATGGCTCGGCCGAGACCGCCGGAGGTTGTTGCTACGACGGCATGCCGCTTCCGGGCGTTGCCGTGCGCATTTCTGAGGATGGCCGCGTTCAGATTGCCGGCCCAACTTTGGCCGAAGGCGTTGCCGACTCTGATGGTTGGTACACCACCAACGATCTTGGCGAGATTGATTCCAATGGCCGCCTAAGCATCAGTGGCCGAGCCAACAGAGTCATAAATAGCGGTGGTTTGAAGGTTTCGCTAGATGCCATCGAGATTGCCGTGGCCCAAATCGGTGGAGTTGTGGAGGCGGCGGCGATCGCAGTTTCCGATGCCGAATGGGGTGAACGAGCGGCCGTGATTTACGTGGGTTCGCCGGAAGTGGCTGACTACATCGCCGCGGATGCGCTTACCCAACTTGGTG
>JBDLQA010000138.1:0-2981 GCA_039800845.1 Actinomycetota bacterium | reverse complement strand
GCTCCCGGAGTCATGGGAGTGAGCACGGTTACATCGAACTCTTTTGCTTGCTGCCAGGCTAGGTCCAGCACAAAGGCGGGCGTGCCATCGCCGGGAGTGCCCGGAAAGGTGGATGCGAGCACCAGCAACTTTGGCTTCATAGGGTAATTTTAGGAGCGAACCCCATTGGAAGGCGGCGGCTTGCGAGTTCTAATTTTGAACAGCGACTCCCCCAAGAATCGAGGCGACCGCGCCATCCTGGCCGGAAACATCGAATTGGTGCGTCAGGTCTACCCTGAAGCCCACATCTGGAGCCTTTCTCAGTACGATGACCGCGACCAGGAATGGTTCGGAATCAACTTCCACAAGATGTCTCCGTACTCGGTAAAACCGGCAGATTTCATCGCGCTTTTGCAACACGCCAAGGCAGCCGACCTCATCCTGTGGGGTGGCGGAGAGATTCTCAAGGACTACACCAACAAGCTGAGCCTGTTCTATTGGGCCATCAAGCTGTGGGCCGTTTCGAAGGTGAACCCAAACCTGGTTGGTGCTTTCCAGGGAATCGGACCAACCAGCGCCAGCATCAGTAAGCGCGTGATTGCTTTCACCGTCAGCCGTTGCAAGGCTTTCCTGGTGCGCGATGCGGAGTCCAAGGCAAAGCTGGAAAACTGGGGAGTCAAGATTCCGGTGATTGCATCATTCGACCCGGCAGTGTTCGACACCGCAAAGCCGATGACCGCCGACATTTGGAACCGCTTCACCGAGGAACAGGGCGTTGACGCGCACTTCCTGCACAACTTCGCTGGTTTCGGCTTGCGCCGCTGGTTCCACTACAGCCACAGCGGCTGGCTGCCGGCCAAGTTCCGCTTCTGGGCCCGCAAGGATGCCGCAAACACCCCGGAGCTCGACACATACCTGACCAACCTGGCGCAGCTAGCCGACCGCGTTGTGGAACAGCACGATGTGAACCTGGTCTTTTTCCCGATGCACGTTGGCGGCGGCGAGGACGACCCTGAGTTTGGCCGCCAGGTGGTTGCGCGCATGAAGCATGCAGACCGCACCTGCGTGATCGCCGATGACAACATCAGCCCGGACGACTACCTGGCCCTGATTGGCCACGCCAAGTTCTTCGTTGCCAGCCGTCTACACAGCGCCATCTTGGCCACCGTTGCTAACGTGCCCGCCATCTGCCTCTACTACGTGGACAAGGGTCGCCTGTTCTTTGAGCAGGTCGGTTTGCAGCGCTTTAGCCGCGACATCAAGGTGATGCTGCAGCCAGGAATCGTCGATGAAATGGCCACTCTGGTTGGCCAGCTTGTGGCGGAATCTGAGTCCGTAAAGGCCCAGCAGCTGAGCGCGCTTGAGCGAATGCGCGGCCAGATTCGCACCGATTTCATCGCGGGGATCAAAGCCGCAAAGCTGAACCCCAGCGATGTCGAAGGCACCGGAAAGAAACAGACCTTTTGAAGAAGACACTGCTGAAACTGATTCCTTGGGCGTTCTACGCCCTGGTTGCGGTCTTCGCCTTCTTCTACCTGAAGAACATCAACTGGGCTCAGCTGGCATCGGTGAATATCAACTGGTGGTGGATGGTTGCCGCGACCGTGGCGTCCATCGCGGTTCGCTACTGGTTTGCGGCCATCTGGATGTTCCTGCTGCGCAGCCTGAAGGCCAACCTGGCGGGTCAGCAGCGCGAGCTGTTTTTGGTTTACGCCAAGAGCTGGCTGGGGCGCTACATTCCGGGCGGAGCTACCTGGATTCTGGGCAAGATCTACTTCGCTACGAAGCTGGGCATTAGCAAGGCCAAACTCGGTGTCTCCAGCTTCCTTGAAGGCGCGTTGCAGATCATCGTTGTTCTCATTTCTGCCGCCGGAATGTTGGCGGTAGACCCGCACGTTCAGAAGCTGGGTCGCGGCTGGGTTTGGGCCCTGTTGGCCGCCGCGGTTGCCGGCCTGGTTGTGGTTTATCCGGCGGTGTTTAACCGAGTGGTGCAGTTTGGCTATGCCAAGGTGCGCAAGCAGGGTCTGGAGGGCGAGCACCTGCCTGACAACACGACCATCGGCAAGGGAATCTTGGCCTTCCTGGTCTCTAGTGTGCTTTCCGGACTCTCGTTCTATTTCGTGGCAGCCGCGGTGGATCCAAAACTCGACCTCTCGTCGGTGCTGTTCATCATCGGCGCCAGCAACCTGGCCAGCGCGCTCAGCATGCTTGCTGTTTTTGCACCGGCCGGGCTTGGCGTGCGCGAAGGCGTTCAGCTGACCATGTTGCTTTTGGTGATGAGTCCTGAGCAAGCGCTGGTGGCAACCGTGCTGATGCGCCTCTGGAGCATCGTGATGGACGCGCTGTTTGTAGCCGTGGCTTGGGTTGCCCGCAGACTAGGCTAGTTTCATGACTTACGGTGATGTAAACGCGCGTTTCAAGGTGAATAAGGCCGTCATTCCGGTTGCTGGTTTGGGCACGCGTTTCTTGCCTGCCACCAAGGCCATGCCTAAGGAAATGCTTCCGATTGTGGACAAGCCGGTTATCCAGTTTGTTGTGGAGGAAGCCGTAAGCGCCGGCCTCTCGGACATCCTCATGATTACCGGTCGTAACAAGAACACTCTTGAGAACCACTTCGACCGCGTTGCCGAGCTGGAATACACGCTGGAAACCAAGGGTGACACCTCTAAGCTGGAGCAAGTTCAGGCATCCAGTCAGCTTGCAGACATTCACTACACCCGCCAGGGCGACCCTCGCGGACTTGGCCACGCCGTTCACCGCGCCAAGAGCCACGTTGCTGAGCACTCCTTTGCCGTGCTTCTGGGTGACGACGTCATTGACTCCCGCGACCAGGTTTTGCCGAAGATGATCTCCGAGCATGAAGCAGATGGCTGCAATGTGATTGCCCTCAGGGAGGTGGATCCATCGATGATCCACATGTACGGCTGTGCATCGGTGGAGCTCACCGATGACCCTGACGTGGTGCGCGTCACCGGCCTGGTGGAGAAGCCGGAACCGGGCAC
>JBDLQA010000137.1:0-25680 GCA_039800845.1 Actinomycetota bacterium | reverse complement strand
CTCGTTCTAGCGCGGCCTCAAAGAGCTGCCGCTGTTCCTCATCTGTGTAGAACATGCAAGAGCGGTACTGAGTGCCAACGTCATTTCCTTGACGGTTCAGCTGCGTTGGGTCGTGCACGGTGAAAAACATGTCCAGAATGACTTCGGCCGGAACTATGGATTCATCAAAGATGACACGCGCCACTTCGGCGTGCCCGGTAACGCCGTCGCAGACAGCCTCGTAAGTCGGGTTCATAACGTGACCACCGGCGTAACCAACTTCAACATCGATGACGCCTTTGAACTGCATGAAGGTGCTGTCGAGGCACCAAAAACATCCACCACCGAGAACGAAAGACTTCATGGGATTAGCCTAGGCTGTTCTGGTGCAAAGACCACGCAATGCGAACCTTGGTTGGTTTCTTACCATCGCCAGCAGCTTTCTTTTCGGTCTGAATGCATCAACTTCAAAAGTCTTGGTCCATGCGGGCTTCGATCCGGTTTTCATCGTCGGCTATCGAAGCAGTGTGACAGCGATTTTGGCCCTCATTTTGGTTCTGTTCTGGAACCCGAAGGCGCTGAAGGTAACCTGGCGCGAACTTCCAATGCTGATTGTTTTCGGTGTTGTGGGAATCACTCTGATGCAGTGGACCTACACCAATGCCGTTAGCCGGCTTCCAGTGGGCATTAGCTTGCTTATCGAATACACCAGCAGTGTGGTTATCCCGCTTGTGAATTGGCTGCTGTTTAGAAAGCGAGCCGGCAGGGGCATTTGGCTGGGCATCGCTTTTGCCATGACCGGTGTGCTGATTGTGTCGCAGTTCTGGAACGCCGTACTGGATCCGGTGGGATTGGCCTTCGCTTTTGGGGCAATGCTTTGCGTGACTTTCTACTTCATCATTAGCGAGCATACCCAGAACACCCGAGACACCTACTCGACCCTCTTCTACACAATGGCTTTTAGCGCTATCTTCTGGATTTCCCTGACGCGGCCATCGTTGGCGGCGCAGCCATCACTGACTGGCACTTTGAACCTCACGGGTAATCTGGCGGGCATCACGGTGCCCAACTGGGTGGGCCTGGCCTGGCTCGGTGTTATGGGTTCATTCCTGCCAATGCTGCTCAACTATCTAGCGCTTCGCCACCTGCACTCGACCGGCGTTGGTCTTGCAAGCATCAGCGAAGTAGTTTTTGCCTTTCTCTTCGGCGCGCTATGGCTGAGCGAAGGCATTTCGGGAATACAGTTCCTTGGAGCGGTGTTAGTTATGGCAGGAATTGTCCTGGCGCAGAGGTCTTCGGCCCGCCAAGTCAATCTAGAAGTTAAGGAACACAAATGACTGAGGCAGCAATCGGCGGTACCGTCGAGCTAACCGGCGAAACCTTTGGGCAGCACGTAACCAAGTCTGGAATCACCATCGTTGATTTCTGGGCTGAATGGTGTGGCCCATGCCGCCAGTTCGCACCCGTGTTTGAAGAGGCCAGCAAGCGCCACACCAACATCACCTTCGGCAAGGTAGACACCGAGGCAGAGCGCGAGCTCTCCGCATCGGCAAACATCACCAGCATCCCAACGCTGATGGCATTCCGCGATGGCATCTTGCTTTACAACCGTCCGGGTGCAATGAATGCCGCCGGTTTTGAAGAACTCATTACCGCCATCGAAGGCCTGGACATGGATGCAGTGCGCGCCGAGATCGCTAGTCAACAAGCGGCAGACGCCGAATAGCCCCCTTTAGAATCTGGCCCAAAAGGTGCAAACCGACCGGGCAATAGAAAAGTGCCGCCTCAACTGAGGCGGCACTTTACTTACTTCTAGAGGCTACCCAGCGGGTACCCGAAAGCTTCCGCTACGGCAGGGTGCATCACCTTGCCGGCGTGCGTGTTCAAACCCTTGGCAAGCGCAGCGTCATCGGCAAGCGCCTTCTGAAGGCCCTTGTTGGCCAAGGCAACCACGTAAGGAAGCGTGGCGTTGGTGAGTGCCGCGGTGGAGGTAGCCGGAACAGCACCCGGCATGTTTGCCACGCAGTAGTAGGTGCTGTTGTGAACCTTGAAAGTAGGCGCATCGTGAGTGGTGGCGTGGCTTCCCTCGAAGCAGCCTCCCTGGTCGATAGCGATGTCCACGAGAACCGAGCCCGGCTTCATGTGCTTGACCATGCTGTCGGTAACGAGCTTAGGCGCCTTTGCACCCGGAATCAGCACTGAACCGATCACTAGGTCAGCATCCTTGAGTTGCTCTGCGATCTCAAGCTTGCTGCTTGCACGCGTCTTTATAGCGCCACCATACATAGTGTCCAACTGGCGCAGGCGAGGAATTGACGCATCGATGACAGTCACATCCGCGCGCATGCCAAGCGCAATCATGGCGGCATTTTCACCGGCAACACCACCTCCGATGACCACCACCTTGGCAGGCTTGGTTCCAGGAACGCCACCCATCAATACACCGGTGCCACCGAGCGGGCCGGTGAGATAGTTAGCGCCAATCTGAGCGGATAAGCGACCAGCTACTTCACTCATCGGCTGAAGCAGCGGCAGGCTGCGGTCCGCAAGCTGCACGGTTTCATAAGCTATACCGGTAGTTCCTGCAGCCAACAGTGCGTCGGTGCATTTCTTGTCAGCAGCCAGGTGCAGGTATGTGAAGAGGACTTGGTCCTTGCGCATCAGAGGGAACTCAGCGGCCAGCGGCTCTTTCACCTTGAGCAGCAGGTCGCCGGCAGCCCATACCTCAGCAGCGGTTTGCAATATCTGGGCACCCTGCTTCAGGTAGTCAGCATCTGAGAAGCCGGACTTGTCACCCGCTCCGGCCTGAATGAATACTTCGTGGCCGTTGTGAGTTAGCTCGTGCACGCCAGCTGGAGTGATAGCCACACGGCCTTCGTTGTTCTTGATCTCGGTTGGAATTCCTACGCGCATAGTTTGCTCCTTGGGTGCATCGATTACAAGGAAAGTTTGACAAATCATCGGATTATTTGCTCTCCAATCGCATTTTCTTCGGTCAAATGCGAGAATCTTTAGTATTAGTTCAAAACCGTGACCTAGACAGAGGTTCAAAATGAAGAATTCACAGCTGGTCGAAATTGATGACATTGACCGTCAGCTACTGGCCCTGTTACAAGAAGATGCCCGCATCACCAATGCCGATCTAGCCGCGAAGGTAGGCATCGCGGCCAGCACCTGCATTGCGCGCGTTCGAAACCTGGTAAACCGCGGAGTCATCGAAGGGTTCCACGCAAAGGTGAATGCGGCCGCCACCGGCCAAGTGCTGCAGGTGCTTGTCTCTGTCACCCTTCGAGCCTCTGCCCGCCAGCAGCTCTCAGCTTTCATGGAACAGATGAAGGCCCTACCCGAGGTGCAGCAGGTGTTCTTCCTCGGCGGCAGCGAGGATTTCATTCTTCATCTGGCTACAACCGACAGTGACCACGTTCGCGAATTCGTGCTAGCTAATCTCTCGGCGAATCCCGCAGTTGCCAACACTCGAACCAACATCATTTTCGAGCACGCGAACTAGCGAATAGGCCACTAGTCAGCTCTCGACCCTCAAGAGTTTTTTTCTGACACTGCGTCAGTAAAACTTAGGTAACCCTTAATAGAAAGATTCCAAAACTTAGGTAGACCTTACTATCGGTCCTCGTTATCGTTTCGTTACAAATGAACTGGAAGCACCGGAGAGATGCTTCCAGAAAGATCGAGGATGTCATGCATTTGGCAGGACAAGCACTGGCGGGGTTAGATCCTCTCACCCTTAGTCGCTGGCAATTCGGGCTAACCACCGTTTACCACTTCCTATTTGTTCCACTGACCATAGGAATGGTTCTTTTGGTTGCCATCATGCAAACCATTTGGACCAGAACAAATGATGAGAAGTGGCTAAAACTCACCAAACTCTTCGGAAAGTTGTTCCTGATTAACTTCGCGATGGGCGTTGTGACCGGAATCGTTCAAGAGTTCCAGTTCGGCATGAACTGGTCTGACTATTCGCGCTTTGTAGGTGACGTTTTCGGCGCCCCTCTTGCGATGGAAGGCCTCTTGGCATTCTTCTTCGAGAGCACGTTCATCGGCCTGTGGATCTTCGGCTGGGGTCGCCTCAGCAAGAAAGTGCACCTACTCACCATTTGGGTAACCACTCTGGGAGTGTGGCTTAGCGCATACTTCATCCTGGCCGCAAACGCATTCATGCAGCATCCGGTCGGCTATACGCTCAATATCGCCAAGCACCGCGCCGAATTGACTGACATCGGTGCGGTTCTAACAAACATCGTCGCTCTAAACCAGTTCCCCCACACCGTTACAGCATCGATCATGTTTGCTGGCGGTGTGATGGTTGCGGTTGCCGCCTATCACCTGAAGCGCAAGCAGTACATGGACAGCATGTACACGGGTCTGCGTGTTGGCCTTTGGTCGGCTCTGCTCGGCGGAATCGGCACGGTAATCAGCGGCGACGGCCTGGGCCTTGCCATGGTTCAGACTCAACCGATGAAAATGGCAGCCGCCGAAGCCCTGTACCGCACCTCTACTGGAGCCAACGCCTCGTTCTCGCTCTTCAGCTGGGGAACCCCCGATGGCAGTAGCGAAATCTTCTCGGTTCGCGTCCCATACCTGCTCTCGTTCCTGAGCACACACACCCTCAACGGCACCGTGGAAGGCCTAAACAACCTTCAAGCACAATACGTTCACCTTTACGGCCCAGGAAACTACATGCCAGTCATTTGGATTACCTACTGGGCATTCCGATGGATGATCGGCTTGGGCATGGTTGCCATGCTGGTTGCGGTTGTGGGCTTGATTGCCACCCGCAAGGGACGCGTTGAGCTGCCTAAATGGACCTGGAACACCGCAATCTGGGCAGCGCCGATTGGCCTCCTTGCGATCAGCATCGGTTGGATGTTCACGGAAATGGGTCGTCAGCCATGGATCGTGTTTAGCCTCATGAAAACCGCGGATGGCGTTTCCCCTGGCATCACTGGGCTTGACGTACTTATCAGCATCGTTGTCTTCACGCTGATTTACGGCGTGCTAGCCGTGGTCGAATTCGGAATCCTCCGCAGAGCAATCGCGGCCGGCCCAGACGTTTTGGTTGAAAACCAAGCCGATGACGCCGACAAACTGACTGTCGCCTACTAGGAATCGAAGGAAACAAGACAAATGGCTCTAAATCACATCTGGTTCCTAATCGTAGGATTCCTCTTCATCGGCTACTTCGTGCTAGATGGATTCGACTTTGGCGTTGGAATGGCACTCCCATTCCTCGGCAAGGATGACACCGACCGCCGCGTCCTAATCAACACCATCGGTCCTGTCTGGGACTTGAACGAAACCTGGGTAGTGGTAGCTGGTGCCTCCTTATTCGCTTCATTCCCGGAGTGGTACGCGTCGCTGTTCAGCGGCTTCTACCTGGCACTACTCCTGATCCTGGCGTCCCTTATAGTCCGCGGCGTTGCATTCGAGTACCGCGGAAAAGGCACCACAGCGAGATGGCGCAAGACGTTCGACTGGATGATCGTGGTTGGCTCCGCTCTCCCAGCTCTTCTGTGGGGTGTGGCGTTCGCCAACATCGTCAATGGTGTGCCGCTGAACGAACAGCACATTTACACCGGAAACCTGTTCACGCTCCTTAACCCATACGGATTGCTTGGCGGCCTCACTACCCTGAGCGTCTTCTTCCTACACGGCCTGATCTTCATCTCCCTGAAGACGGACGGAGACATCAAGGACCGCTCCCGTGAGCTCGCCAAAAAGGTTGGTTATGTGGCAACAGTTATCGCAGCGAGCTTCCTGCTATGGACCCTGTTTATGCATTTCAACTGGATTGGCGCCGTGCTCACCGTGGTGGCTGCACTTGCCTTGATTGGCGCACAGGCCGCAAACTTCGTCAAAAAGGACGGCGTTGCCTTCGCTCTCATGGTTGTGACTATCGTTACAGCGGTTGGCGCTCTGTTCGCCGCACTTTACCCAAACGTGTTGCCTTCAACCACCGACGCAGCGTTCAGCCTGACCATTGATAACGCGTCCAGCAGCCAGTACACACTCACAGTCATGACCTGGGTTGCAGGAATCATGCTGCCCTTCGTCTTGGCATACCAGACCTGGACATACTGGGTATTCCGCAAGCGCGTCAGCCGTAAGAACATTCCTGCAGGCTCACACTAAAACCGGGTGGAGATTGGATCATCAAACCGCTTGACCCACGCCTACTGAAGACCGCTAGAGCGGCCCGCTGGTTTATTGCCAGCGTGGTCGCCCTGGCGGTCTTGAGTGCACTCTTAACGGTTGCGTTCGCATACAACCTAAGCCATTTCATCGCTGGGATTTTCATTTCACACCTGAATCCAAGTGGCCCCTTGTCTAACCTTCTTTGGCTGGCGCTGGCGGCCGGACTAGGGCGGGCTGCTCTGCTTTGGGCACAGGAATGGCTTGGTTCCTTTGCAGCCGCCCGAGCAAAGCGAGAGCTGCGATCGAAAGTGCTCTTGGGCGTTACCAAACTGGGACCGCAATGGCTTGCCAAACGTAAAACCAGCGATGTGGCGCTATTGGTCACAACCCAGCTAGATGCACTGGACAGCTATTTTTCTAAGTTTCTTCCTCAACTGGTTTTCACCTGTCTAGTTACCCCAACTCTGACCGCCATTATTTTCGGTCAAGACCTGTTTAGCGGGTTGGCCGTTGTGGTCACTCTGCCTTTGATTCCGTTGTTCATGGTGATCATCGGATGGGCGACACAAGCCGCCCAAGAAAAACAGCTGGAATCAAGCCGGCAACTCGCAGGACACTTCACTGAGGTTTTGCGCGGATTGACAACGCTTAGAGTTTTTGGCCGCCTAAAGCATCAGCCTGCGGCGATTGAAGAGTCATCGGATCGATACCGAATCAGCACTATGAAGGTGCTACGCCTGTCATTCCTGAGTGGATTCGCACTCGAATTGGTAGCCAGTCTCTCGGTTGCCTTGGTTGCAGTTTCTATCGGAATTCGGCTCATCGATGGATCAATCGGATTGGCAACTGGGCTTTTCGTGCTGCTCCTTGCCCCTGAGGTCTACCTGCCGCTGAGGAACGTTGGCGCACAGTTCCATGCGAGCAGTGAAGGCGTCGCGGCATCGGTGGCGGCTTTGGACATCATTTCTGAAGCCGCTGACGCCTCAGTTGCTAAGGCGCCAAGTGGCACAGCCGACCAGCCGCGCCTCGAGAGCCTTGTTCGTGCGGGAGAAATTGTCTGGCTACGCGGGCCGAGCGGGAGCGGAAAAACCACGTTACTGAACAAGCTCCGCTCTCAAACTGATAAATCTCTTATTTCGTGGGTTCCACAGGGAGTGGGACTGTTGCCGGGATCCGTGGAACAGAACATCGTTGGACCAGGGGTTGCAACCGACCTGCAGGCGCTTAGAAAGGCAGTGCGCCTTGCGGCCCTGGACGATGTGACGTTGAGCGCTCAGGTCGGTGAAGCTTCAACCGGTCTTAGCGGAGGGCAAGCTCAGCGCGTGGCCTTGGCACGGGCCTTTTACCGGGCGCTTACCAAACCAGTTACCTACTTGCTCCTTGACGAGCCACTTTCTGCTCTAGACGCTTCACGAGCCCACGATGTTAACCAAGCTATTCAGCATTTTGCCCAGGCGGGAATCGGTGTCCTGGTTGTTTCACACCAGCAAGTACCGGAGGCAACAAGGGTTTTCGAGGTAGCTGATGTTTAGAAAATACCTACGACTGGGGATGCCTAAATCCAGACAACTTGGCCTTGGGGTTGCGCTGGCCTGCTTGGAAGCTTTGACCGCTGTTTCGCTACTGGCGACGAGTGCATGGTTGATTAGCAGAGCAGCCGAACACCCACCAATCATGTACCTCAACATGGCAATAGTTGGCGTCCGAGGATTTGCGTTGGGAAGGGCATTCTTCCGCTACACCCAACGTCTGGTTTTGCATGACGCGTCGTTCAAACTGGTCACCGCGTTGCGGCCTGCCGTCTTCAAGCGGATCGCTCCGCTAGCACCGGCTGGTCTTGTGAATCTGGATCACGGGTCAAGCATGTCTGCGGTTGTGCATGATGTTGAGGAACTTCAGAATCTTTCGGTTCGTGTTGTAACACCGCTGGTTCAAGCAGCAGCTACGTCCGCGTTTGTATTAGTCGGCCTGGCTGTAATTTGCCCAGGTTCCGCCTTGTCGCTTGCACTGACTCTAGTTGCCTCAGTTTTTATCGCGCTCCCAATCTCATCGCGGTTGAATTCCAAAGCAGCTGAAGCTTCGATTTCAACCCGACGCGAGCTCGCCAGCGCAACGAAGACGTTCGTCGAGAACCTAGACGTTCTTGTGGCTTACGAATGGGCAGATAACAGACTGGGCCAAATTAGCGAGGTTGAAAACCGTGGCCTAATAGCAAGTAAACGACAAAGCCTGGTGGGCGGAATCGGCAGTAGCCTATTCGCTGCTTTTGCTGCGCTGGCAACCGTCGCATCCGCGGCGATAGGAGCTTCCGCTGTGTTCGATGGAACCTTAAGCGGGCCGATGCTGGCGGTTGTCGCATTGGTGCCGATGGGAACCTTCGAGTTCATCGGCGGGTTACAGGGCGCGTTGCAGGCTTGGCAGCGGTACAAAGTAAGCGCTGACCGCATCTCGGCGATTTTGGATTCTGTGCCAAGCCCGGTCATTGCGCCAAATGATGAGGGTTCTGAACTTAGCCAGGTTGAATGGATTGAATTCCGCGATGTGAGCCTGGCCTATCCAAACTCGACAGCCAATTCTGTCACCAATCTAAATGCCCGACTGGATGCAGGCGAAAGGTTGCTAATCCAAGGTGCTAGCGGCAGCGGAAAAACAACTGTTGCATATGCGCTTTCCGGATTCCTAAAGCCACATCAGGGCCAGATTATTGTGGGAAACCAGAATGGAGAGGTTTCCCTAGACACCATCGCGGAGCAGTCAATCCGGACGCATATCGGCTACTTGGAGCAAAGGCCCACCATTTTTGACGGCAGCGTTCGCACGAACCTTCTCATCGCAAAGCCAGATGCAACCGATGACGAACTCATGGCAGCGTTGAACAAAGTTGGTCTTGGAGATACCTTTACGCAACGAGCCGGCCTCGGGACATGGTTAGGCGAGCGAGGTTTGGCCGTTAGCGGTGGTGAAGCGCAGAGAATTGCCGTCGCACGCGCACTCTTGGCCGACTTCAAGGTGATGATCTTCGATGAGCCAACGGCGAACCTCGATGCCGAAACGGGAGGTCGATTATGGCGAGACCTACTTTCAATGAGCAGAGAGCGCGCGGACTCGATTTACATTTTCATCACACACGACTTGGCCAGTTTTGAAGACGCCGCTTACTCGGAAAACGCGGCGTTCAAGCGCCTTGTTATTTGAGAATCGCCTAGTGTTATCTCATGACCGCCAACGACGCCCTGGACCTTGAAAAACTAGCCGCCCAAGAACAGATTCTGATCTTCGACAGCTTCGATGAAGACACCGCCCTCCAGCTTGGATTGCTGATTCGAGAGCGCGCCGACGAAATGGGTCCAGTGATTGTGGACATCCGTAGCGCCGCAAACGATCCACTGTTTTTTGCCGCGATGCCAGGCACCTCACCCGCTAATGTCGACTGGGCTCGACGCAAGCGCAACCTGGTCAATCTTCTACAGACTTCCAGCTACGGAATCGGACTGCGAGCGAAGGCCGGGAGCGACATCGTTGCAATGATGGCTTTGGACCCACGTGACCACACGCCGCACGGCGGTTGCGTGCCCATTCGCGTAAAAGGCGCAGGGATGGTAGCGACCGTTACCGTCTCCGGCCTTCCCCAGCGCGATGACCACAAGCTTGCCACCGACTGCATGGCTGAACTGTTGGGAATCGACCTAGGCGACAACGGTTTCTAAATCATGCCCACGATGACCACCCCTAATCCGCTTCTAAATCTCCAAATTCCACTCGGTTTCGGCTTCATGAATGCCTCTTGGGCTGGGGCGGCATCGTTGGAGCCTGGTGCTGCGCGCGACCAGTTTGTTGCCGACCTAGCGGACGCCATGGCTGCCGGCGTGCGTTTCTTTGATACCGCCGACATTTACGCACCCACCTGGGATTCCATGGGTCACAATGAAATCCTCTTGCTCGAAGCCGTGGCTGCTTGGGATGCTCCGGCGAATCAGAAGGCCGAGCTTCTGATTGCGACCAAGGGCGGCATTACGCGCTCCCCCGGTGAAGTTTGGGGCAAGAGCGCCAGCTACGACTACCTGATGGCCGCGATTTCGGCTTCGGCCGAGCGCCTTGGTCTGGCTGAAATTCCGATCTGGCAGCATCACCGACTGGATCCAAATCTCACACTCGCTGAGCAACTGAGAAACCTAAACCTGGTAAAGCAGAATGCACCGATTAGGCATATCGCCGTAAGCAACTATTCCAAGCCACAGTTACTGCAAGCCCTCGATGCTATCGGCGGCCCGGCAGATGGCGGAATCATCAGCGTCCAAAACCAGCTGAACCCGGTCTATCGTCAGCAAATGGATGTGCTAGAAGTCTGTGAAGAATACGGCCTGGCCTACCTGCCATGGTCCCCAACCAAGGGCATTAGACCCTCCGATGCCGGCGGCACGGCGTATGAGATGTTCGCAGCCGTTGCAGAGAATCGGGGTGTTAGCACCTTCGCCGTTGCACAGGCCTGGCTTCGCAGCCTGAGCCCAAACATCGTTCCGATGCCTGGCGTGACAAGGCTGGCTTCCATTGTTGACTCGCTTGAAGCCGTGGATTTGCGACTGACCCCGGACGAGCTTCAGGCACTTAGCGACCTACCACCAACCTTGCCGCTGGATGCCGAACTGGTGAGCGATCAGCCTAAACAGGCCTAGGTCCAAACAGGCATGAACCGTGCGCTAGCACTAACCCAGTGACTTTAACCAGTTGCCGACTACGCGCATGAAATCGGTTGGCTGCTCCTCGTGGGCTAAGTGACCGGCCTCGGGAACCAAATAGATCCTGTGGCCAGGAATGCGTTCGGCAACCTTCATGGAGTCCTCCACGGGCACAATCTCATCGCGCTGACCGGTGACCACGAAGGTGGGAATAGAAATTTCATCCAGGCGGCGCCTGACATCGGTGCGTTTGTCAGCCTTCAGGAATTCCCAGAAGCCCTGCTGCCAATCCGGATTGTCTATTGGCCGTTCATAGCCGCGAATCACTTGCTCACTTAGCTTGGTTTTGTCCCAGAAGCTTTGGTACAGAATCTTGTGCCCAACCTTGGCAAAGTTTTTGACCAGCTTCGGTCCGAGGTTTTGCAACATCGGCAGGCGCAGGAACAGGGTTGCTAGGTGAGGCGGACCTGGCGTAAAAATGGCTGGCGATTCCAGGATTAGCCCCGCGATTTTGCCCGGATTATTCACCACGTAGTGAGCCGCCAACTGCCCGCCGGCAGAGTGCCCCAAGAGCACTATGTCGCGGTTCTCGCCAAAGTGCGTGATTACCGCGTCTAGCAACTGAACCTGACCCGCGAGTGAGTACGGGTTCGTTCCGTTCCACTGCTTTGGCCTATCGGTATCGCCAAACCCGGTTCGGTCATAGGCAACCGCATGCCCGTGGGTAGCAAGCTCATCGATGACGGACATCCAGCTATAAGTGCTCGCGCCAAAACCGTGAAGCAAAATGATCAGTTTGGCGCCGCGCGGATTGCGCTCGATGTAGTTGACCTCATAGCCACGCAGCAGCAGTTTGCTCATGGAATAAGGCTAACTAGTGGCAGTTAAAAAGTGGCGCCCCTGGTAGGAATCGAACCTACGGCCAAGAGATTAGAAGGCTCTTGCTCTATCCACTGAGCTACAGAGGCAACGGATACCGCTCAAGTTTAAGGCACTCCTCGCCAACCCCGCTCAAACTGCGAGCGAAAAAGTATCTTCATCTTCAAGGTTTAGACTCGTGCCATGAAGCCGAGTAAAGCACTACTTCCAGTTATCGCAATAAGCCTCATGACGGTCGTTTCTGCGGTCGCATCCTTCAACCTTGCCCTGCCGTCCGTGGCTACTGATACTGGCGCCACACAGACGCAACTGACTTGGATTGTTGACGCATACACCGTTGTATTCGCAGGCCTGCTCCTGCTTTCTGGAGCCATAGGCGACCGATTCGGCCGCAAGTACTTGCTCTTGTCCGGACTCGCGATTTACGCCATCGCTAACGTGGCAGGAATCATCGGCGGTCAAAACACCACGCCTGAAGCGCTAATCGCAATCCGCGCAATCACTGGCATCGGTGCATCAATGATCATGCCGACGACACTTTCGGTGATCACCACTTCTTTCCAAAAAGAAGAGCGAGCTAAGGCAGTGGGTGTTTGGACTGGCGTTGCAGCGGGTGGAGCCGTCGTGGGTATTGTGGGCACGGCCACTTTGATGGTCTGGTACCCCTGGACTTGCTTCTTTTGGCTAAATCTGGCGTTCGCAACGATCGGTCTATTGGGCACAATCTTCGTGGTTCCAAACTCACTCGGTGAGAATAAACCAATCGACTGGCTTGGCGGGCTGCTTTCGATCATTGGAGTGGGCGGCCTGGTTTGGGGAATTGTTTCCGGACCCGACGACGGGTGGAGCAGCGCATCAGTGGTTCTGCCGCTCGTCATTGGAGTCCTGAGCATCGTCTGTTTCGTTTTCTGGGAACTGGGCCGCAAATATCCACTACTCGACCCCAGAGTCTTCAAGAATCGCGCTTTCGCAGCGGGCTCTTTGAGTATTTCCGTCCAATTTTTCGCTCAGTTTGGTTTCTTCTTCATCGCCATGCAGTACTTGCAGTTTGTCGGCAAGTTGGAGCCATACATAGCCGCGGACATGTTGCTTCCTATGCCTTTTGTGGTCATCCCGATGGCTCGATTCTCAGCAAAACTCTCAAACCGCTTCCCTCAAAAGGTTCTTGGTTCGATTGGCCTCGCACTCTTCGGATCGGCCCTGTTGCTCCTGTCGACACAAGGGCAGACCATCGATGTGGTGAAGTTCGAAATATCTGTTGCACTGCTTGCGCTGGGAATTGGACTTGCAACCACTCCCGCAACTACCGCCATCACCACATCCTTGCCGCCTGAAAAGCAAGGCGTCGCTTCAGCTGTAAATGATGTGGCTCGAGAATTCGGCAGCGCGCTCGGAATCGCGATTTTGGGTGCGGGTCTCAATGACCACTACTCAAATGCGATGAAGTCTTTTGTTAAAACCATTCAGCTGCCAGCGCAGTTACCAGCTGAAGTAAGTCAGAAGATCTCGCATAACTTGACCGATGTAGCAGTGAAGTCGGCAGGCTTCACAAGACTTGCGCACCCGGAAACACAATTTGGGGCCGCGTGGCAGCTCCTGAAAGTGACCTGGGACTCGCTCGTTTCACACGCACTTAAGTACTTTGCGGAAGGTGCCACGCATGCGCTCGGCATTGCGGGGACAGTCGCAATCGCCGGCGCCATCGCAATCGCAGTCTTAGCCCCAAACAAGAAGGACCGCGACGCCCTAGTTCACTAGTTTTCTGCGAACTCTTCCGAACGTTGATGAGCGCCGAGGACCGATTCTTGAGAAGGATTCCGGTGAGGGTAACCTACCTAGATTGTTCTATCTGAAGGGCCAATCCCAGCCAAGACGAGCGTAGATTGAAGTTAGACCTCCCGCAGCGGAGGAGATGAAACGGAAGTGCATCATGCAGGTAAATAACAAAGTCGTCGTAGTTACCGGAGCCGGGAACGGTATGGGTCGCCAGCTAACCCTTGAACTTGTCCGACGTGGCGCCTCAGTGGCCGCGGTCGACATGCGCGAGGACTACCTAATCGAAACCAAGGCTCTTGCCGAGAAGCTCGGTGGCAAGGTGGCAACCTTCCTTGTGGACATCACCGATGCCGCCGCTGTGGCTAGCCTTCCATCGCAGGTTCAAACCGCACTTGGCGATCCTGACATCCTCATCAACAATGCCGGCATAATTCAGCCCTTTGTAAAGGTGAACGAGCTCACACTTGAGGCAGCGGCCAAAGTCATGAACGTGAACTTCAACGGCCCACTCATGATGGTGAAAGCTTTCCTGCCGGGCCTCTTGAAACGCCCAGCCGCCCACATTCTGAACGTGTCATCGATGGGTGCATACGCACCAGTCCCGGGTCAGAGCGTCTATGGAGCCTCTAAAGCGGCAGTCAAACTATTCACCGAGGGCCTGCGAAGTGAAATGGCTGGCACCAATGTTGGCGTTACCGTTGTCTTCCCTGGCGCCATCGAAACCAACATCGCGGGCAATAGCGGAATGGCTATGCCTGCCGGCGGAGCAGACGCCGCAGCCAGCCAGTTCAAGATGACGCCTGCGCCAGTTGCCGCCAAGGCGATGGTGGACGCCATTGAGAAAAACAAGCCGCGCATCACCATCGGAAGCGACGCCACGATGATGGACCGCCTAAGCCGCCTGAATCCGGTGATGGCTGCCAACATCATTGCCAAGCAGATGGGCTCGTTGCTGAAGTAAACTTTAGGGGTGTCTAAAGTACTAGCTTCCCTTCCTGTCGGCGAAAAAGTTGGCATCGCGTTTTCCGGTGGTCTTGATACCTCGGTAGCCGTTGCTTGGATGCGCGAAAAGGGCGCCATTCCATTCGCCTATACCGCCGACCTCGGTCAGCCTGATGAAACCGACATCGAGTCGATCCCTAGCCGCGCGCTGGAATACGGCGCCGAAGCCGGCCGTTTGGTTGACTGCCGTCAGTCCCTGGTTGAGGAAGCCTTCGCAGCCATTGCGTGTGGCGCGTTCCACCTGCGCACCGGCGGCAAGGCATACTTCAACACCACTCCCCTGGGCCGCGTTGTAACCGGCACCCTGCTGGTTCGTGCAATGCGCGAAGACGGCGTGGAGATCTGGGGCGACGGCTCCACCTACAAGGGCAACGATATCGAGCGCTTCTACCGCTACGGCCTCCTTGCCAACCCGAACCTGCGCATCTACAAGCCTTGGCTGGACAACGACTTCGTTACCGAACTTGGCGGACGCCAGGAAATGAGCGAATGGCTATTGGAGCGCAAGCTTCCTTACCGCGCCAGCGCTGAGAAGGCCTACAGCACCGATGCCAACATGCTGGGTGCAACCCACGAGGCCAAGACCCTAGAGTTCCTCGACGCCTCGTACGAGAACGTCGAGCCAATCATGGGCGTCAAGTTCTGGGACCCAAGCGTTCAGATTGACACCGAGGACGTGAAGATCACCTTCCGCCAGGGTCGTCCAGTTGCCATCAATGGCAAGGACTTCACCGACGCCATCGAGCTAATGTACGAGGCCAACCGCATCGGTGGTCGCCACGGACTTGGCATGAGCGACCAGATCGAGAACCGAATCATCGAGGCTAAGAGCCGCGGCATCTACGAAGCTCCTGGAATGGCCCTGCTGTTCATCGCTTACGAGCGCTTGGTTTCCGCCATCCACAACGAGGACACCATCGCTAACTACCACGCAGAGGGTCGCCGTATGGGCCGTCTGCTTTACGAAGGCCGCTGGTTGGACCCACAGACCCTTATGCTGCGTGAATCGCTCACCAAGTGGGTTGCATCCGCCGTAAACGGCACTGTGACTCTGCGTCTTCGCCGCGGCGATGACTACACCATCGTGAACACCGAGGGTGAAGGCTTCAGCTACCACCCTGAGAAACTTTCGATGGAACGCACCGAGGATGCCGCATTCGGCCCGACCGACCGCATTGGGCAGCTGACTATGCGAAACCTGGACATCGCCGATACCCGCGCAAAGCTGGACCTGTACCGTCGTCAGGGCCAGATTGAGGGCGGCCAGTTCGAGCTGGCATAGGGATTTAGTTCTTAGCATCGCCTTTGGCGGCTGCCGCAACTGCGGTGGCCGCCAAAGTCATTAATGCACCAAGCATGATTGCCGCACCCTGGCCTGCGCTCAGGGAATGCTGCGCGAAACCGATGGCCACGGCAGCGGCCGGCACACCGAGTTGCGCTGATGAAGCCACTGCGAATCTGAACCTTAGACCCAGGAAGACTGGCAGCATATGAACCGCGATGGCACCGATTCCCAGCATGAGAGCCAAGCCGAAAAGGCCAGGGGAACCAAATACGGCGGATACATCGATGCCGGCACCGAGCAGAACAAAGAAAATCGGTGAGAAAAATCCCTCAGACACCGCGAACAGTTGCTTGGCCAACCGCCTTGGAAGCCCATTTGCAGCAATCGCCAGACCTAGGCCGAAGCCCGCGATCATGATAGTGACCGTAAATGACTGCGCGATGAGGATGAGCCCCAAGAGCAGAATCAGGCTGATACGGAGTTCCAGCCCCAAGCCGCGCTCGGTTGAGAGTGAGCGCATGCGCTTCCAATAGCCCGTTGCATTCAGCCACCGAAGCAAGAAGTAGACGGCAGCTGCAGCCAAAGTGATGATTGCCGCACCAACGCCAACTTGAAGCGCGCGACCACTTCCCATAACCAGCGGTAGGGCAACGATCGCCAGCAGATCAGCAATGGCCACCTGACTTATGAAACGCTGGTAGCCTACGGAAGAAAACTCCTTAGCTGACTTTCGCATTTCGCGCTTGGATTTGCCCTTGGCTGCTCTGTCCCCCTTGGCGGCTTTGTTGGCTTTGGTGTCGGCCGCTGACTGCGCGAACACGGGCAGAACCACAGCTGCAGAGGATGAGGCCAAAATCACGGCAAAGGTTGCCACGTTGGCGACCTGACCTGTGATCTGCCCCACCAGCGAAGCTAACGCTATGGCACCAACCGCGACAAGTCCTATGTTCCCCAGGGCTGGAAGCGAGTTGGAAGCCTTGAACAGTCGGCGCACATCGATGCTGCTGGCCGTTACCATCATCACCAGCGCAAAGCCAATCTGCGAAAGCAGGCTCAAGTTTGGCTGGCCTGGATCAATGAGGCACAAGCCAGAATGGCCGAAGATCACGCCTGCGGCAAGCTCCCCCACAGCCACGGGGATGCCAAACTTTTTGGGCAGCGCAAGCAGCGGCCCGGCTAAACCGAGCAGAAGTACAAGCATCAATTCCGCCACTGTGTAAGTCTGCCATCACAAGAGGAATAAACCGATACGAACTGCGGTTGGTGACAGTACTGTCAGCATGTGCGTTTTCCGTTAAGGTCACGCCGATAGACTCAAAAGCAGCACCCATCCATGGAGGATAAATGTTCCGCTTGGCCAAACTTTCACTCGCGAATCGCTCTGTTGTGGCACTGATCACAATCATCATTGCCATCTTCGGAGTTATCTCTCTGGGATCCTTGCGTCAAGAACTTTTCCCATCCATCGAGGTACCGCAGGCGGCTGTAGTGACGGCCTATCCAGGCGCATCTCCAACCGTTGTGGACAGCCAGGTTAGCCAGGTCATTGAAAGCGCCTTGCGCACTCAGGACGGCGTCACAAGCACCAGCACCACCAGCCAGGCCAACATCAGCATTGTTCGCGTCAGCTTTGACTACGGCACCACCACCGCTCAGGTAAACGAGCGCATCAACTCCGCGCTGGCATCGGTCTCGGGGCTGCCAAGCGGCGTCACTCCAAAGCTGCTCTCCGGATCCCTTGATTCCATTCCAATCGTTGCCCTGGGTGTCTCCTCCAAGACCGGTGACAATACTGAACTCAGCAAGAACATCGAAGAAGTAGCCAAATCGGTCCTGGGCCAGATTTCCGGCGTGCGCGATGTAACCGTGGATGGAATCGTTGCCAAGCGCGTCAACCTGACTCTCAACACCAAGAAGATGACCGCCAACGGGCTTACCCAGCAGTCCATCACCACCGCGCTTCAGAGCAACGGAATCGTCATTGCAGCGGGCTCCATCACCGATAACAAGGGTCAGCTGAGCATCCAATCCGGAAGCCCGGTAGAGTCACTCGACGCCCTGCGCGCTCTTCCGCTGATTGGCACCAAGACTTCAGTTTCATCGCCTAGCGCTTCCAGCCTGGCATCGTTGTTCGGCAGCAGCGCATCTGGCGCGACCAGTGGAATGCCAACCGGTGGTTCAGCAGCAGGTGCATCAGGCTACCCATCCGGCACAAGCGGCTCATCCGCAGCATCGGCGCTGGCGGGCCTCACCCCGACTGTAAGCACATCGGTTGTTGCAGTGAAGCTGGGTGATGTTGCCACCGTAAGTCTGGAGAACGCACCAGTCACCTCTATCTCACGCGTCAACGGCAAGCAGGCTCTGAGCATCAGCATCACCAAGACTCCTGACGGAAACAGCGTTGCGCTTAGCCACGCCGTTGCTGCCGCCCTGCCAGACCTAAAGCAAAAGCTCGGCAACGTGACCATCACCACCGAGTTTGACCAGGCTCCGTACGTTGAGAAGTCACTGGCTGACCTCAACGAGGAAGGCCTCCTCGGCCTCGGTTTTGCCATCGTGGTCATTCTGCTGTTCTTGCTCTCGCTGCGCAGCACACTGGTAACCGCCATCAGTATCCCGACCTCGGTGCTAATCACCTTCATCGGCCTGAACTTCAGCGGATTCTCGCTGAACCTATTCACCCTGAGTGCGCTGACCATCGCCATCGGCCGTGTGGTTGACGACAGCATTGTGGTGATCGAGAACATCAACCGTCACCTGTCTTACGGCGAACCGAAGAAGACGGCGATTCTTACGGCCGTTCGTGAGGTATCTGCTGCGATCACCGCGGCAACTATCACCACCGTTGCCGTGTTCCTACCAATCGCGCTTGTAGGTGGACTCGTAGGCCAGTTGTTCCGACCATTCGCTCTCACCTTCGCGGTTGCGCTGGTGTCCTCGCTCTTCGTATCCCTAACCATCGTGCCTGTTCTGGCCTACTGGTTCTTGAAGTCTCCATCACAGGTGGAAGAACTCTCCGAGAAGGAAGCAAAGAAGCTGGCGGCCGCTGCACGCGAAGCCGAGGAAGCATCGGAGCGAAAGAGCTGGCTGCAGCGCGGATACCTACCGATTCTGCGCACCACCCAGGCTCACCCAATCGTGACCCTCATTGCCGCCTTCGTGGTTCTGATCCTGACCTTCGGCTTGGCCGGATTCCTGAAGACCAACTTCATCGGTAACAGCGACAGCAACAACTTCGTTCTGACCGAGGAAGTGAAGGCGGGTTCCAGCCTGGACCAGCAGAACGCTGCATCCATCAAGCTGGAGAAGATCCTGCTAGCTGAGAAGAACGTGACCACAATCCTCACCACCGTAGGTAGCGCAGGCGATGGTCGTGTGGCCTTCGGAGCCGCCGCTGGTGGAATCCAGCTACAGGTCACCACTAAGTCGGGAATCGACCAGCTGGCTCTGCAGAAGCGCGTCCTGGACAAGGCCGCCGCGGACAAGTCGTTGGGTGTGGTCAAGGTACAGCAGGGTGGCAGCTTCGGCTCTACCGGAACCATCGACATTAAGGTGACCGCCGGCAAGGACGCAACCCTAAAGGCAGGCGTGGCAGCGGTAGCCAAGGCGATGAAGGGCACAAAGAACGTGTCTGAAATCACCAACTCGCTGGCCACCGAGCAGCGCACTCTTGAAATCAACGTAAACCGCGCGAAGGCTGCCGGTTACGGACTGAGCGAGCTTGCCGTCAGCGGTATTGTTGCAGCCACGATGAATCCTTCCTCAATTGGAAAGATCAACCTGGATAACGTCAGCACTCCAATCTATGTCGTGAAGACTGACACCCCTAAGACTCTTCGACAGATTCGCAACATCGCGATTCCAACCGCTAAGGGTTCAGTGGCATTGAGTTCCATCGCGGTAATTAAGGAAGTGAATGTTCCAACCAGCGTGACTGGCGAACAGGGCAACCCGACTGCGACTGTTTCCCTCAAGCCGGTTGGCGATAACCTTGGTGGAATCACCGCGGAGGTAACTAAGAAGCTTGCCAAAGTGAATCTGCCGGCTGGCGCTACTGCCACTATCGGCGGCGTTAGCAAGGACCAGGCCGATTCGTTTGGCCAGTTGGGCCTTGCCCTTCTTGCAGCAATCGCCATCGTTTACCTGGTGATGGTTGCAACCTTCCGAAGCCTGCTGCAGCCGGTTCTGCTGCTCACTTCCATCCCGTTTGCGGCAACCGGTGCCATCATCGCACTGCTGATTAGCAACACCGCCCTTGGCGTGCCTGCGCTTATCGGCATGTTGCTGTTGGTTGGAATCGTTGTGACTAACGCGATTGTGCTTATCGACCTCATCAACCAGTACCACGAGCGGGGAATGGACCTGCGCGAGTCGATCATGAACGGTGCCCGTCAGCGACTGCGCCCAATCCTGATGACGGCACTTGCTACCATCTTCGCCCTAACCCCGATGGCACTCGGCGTCACTGGTGGCGGCGGGTTCATCTCTCGCCCACTTGCCGTCGTGGTTATTGGTGGTTTGTTCTCGTCGACCGTGCTGACCCTCGTGATCGTGCCTGTGCTCTACTGGCTGGCGGCGGGTCGCAAGGAGCGTCGCGCCGCTCGAAAGGGAGCGAAGAAGGCAAAGAAGGCCGCTAAGAAGGATTCCAGCGCCAAGCTCGCCTAAAATTGTGTGAGGTTTCCCATAACTTTTAGGTGTGATTGACATTAGTTCAAATTTGGTCTGGATTGACTGCGAGATGACCGGGCTCGACGTAGAAAACGATTGCCTGGTGGAGATCGCTGTTGTGGTCACCAACGACCAGCTGGAAGTTCTGGACGAAGGCATCGACCTAGTCATCAAGCCTCG
Organism: Actinomycetota bacterium; assembly: GCA_039800845.1. Taxonomy (GTDB): domain Bacteria; phylum Actinomycetota; class Actinomycetes; order Actinomycetales; family Microbacteriaceae; genus Rhodoluna. The sequence goes on along the minus strand of JBDLQA010000137.1, from coordinate 5,085 downwards.
CCCGGAGTCTCTGGCCGGCATGAACGATTTCGTTCGCAACATGCACACCCAGAGCGGTCTGATCGAGGAGTTCGAGACCGGGCTGGACCTTGCAGAAGCCGAGCAGTTGGTCCTGGACTACGTCAAGCGCTTCGTACCGGACGCGAAGGACGCTCCCCTAGCCGGCAACACCATAGGCACGGATCGCATGTTCCTGAATCGCTACATGCCAGCACTTGACCAGCACCTGCACTACCGAAACATCGATGTCAGTTCCATCAAGGAACTGAGCCGCCGCTGGTATCCGCGCGTCTACTTCCAGATGCCGAAGAAGAGCGGTAACCATCGTGCTCTTGCGGACATCCTGGAAAGCATCACCGAGCTCAAGTACTATCGCCAGACGGTGTTTGTACCGGAGCCTGGCCCTTCCTCCGATGAAGCCGCTGCGGCGGCCAAGGCAGTTTCCGAGACCAACTAGCTGAAGTGCGCCTAGGAGCATAGCCAGTGCGTTTGGGCAACTAGCCCGACACCCGCAAACCTGTTAGACTTGTTCGGTTGTTGTGCGCAAGCGCAATCACATGGTGGGTATAGCTCAGCTGGTAGAGCACCTGGTTGTGGTCCAGGGGGTCGCGGGTTCAAGTCCCGTTACTCACCCCAAACTCCAGTAGTTGAAAGAGACGTCTTAGGGCGTCTCTTTTGTTTTAATACCTACTAGCGGGCTATGTCGTGCGGCGGTGTTCGGCAGCCAAGGCATCTCGCTCATAGACTTTGAGCATGAGCAAAGCAATCATCGCAATAGAACGCCCCGCACGTTGGGCAAAGCAGCTTGGCAGCCACCTTGGCCACAAGCTCTCGGTCGAAGAAGTAGACGGCGGCTGGAAGTTCGTCATCGATGGCGCTGTTGGTCACGCTCTGGTCACAGGGGAATCCGAACTCACGCTCACCGCCGAAGGCGATACTGATGAGCTGCGCCATAAAATGGAGTTCATTCTCCAAAAGCACCTGGTGAGATTCGCTGAAGACCTTCAACCGGAGGTCAACTGGATTTAAGAAAAAGCCCGGACCAATAGGTCCGGGCTTCTCACTTTGGTCGTTTAGGCGTTGGCCTTAGCGATCAGGAGTTCACGTACGCGTGCGGCGTCCGCGGAACCCTTCATCGCCTTCATGACCGCACCGATTACAGCGCCTGCAGCCTGCATACGGCCTTCACGAATGGCGTCTAGGACGTCCGGCTGGCTAGCCAAAGCGGCGTCGATGGCGGCGATAAGCGCACCGTCGTCCGAAACCACCTCGAGGCTACGAGCGGCAACGATTGCAGCTGGGTTGCCCTCGCCTGCCAGAACGTAAGTCAGAACCTCACGAGCCAGACGGTCATTGATCTTGCCTGCCTCAACCAGACCTGCAAGTTCTGCCACATCCGATGGAGTGATAGCTAGCTCGCTGATGTCCTTGTCCTCACTGTTTGCCAGACGGGCAATCTCACCGGTCCACCACTTACGAGCAGCCTGAGCGGTTGCGCCAGCGGTTACGGTGTCCGCAATCTGGTCCAGAAGGCCCGCGTTTACAACATCGCGGAACTCTAGGTCGGCGAAGCCCCACTCAGCCTGAAGACGCTTGCGTCGCTCAGCTGGCTTTTCTGGCAGTGCTGCGCGGAGTGCCTCAATGAGGTCCTTCGATGGCTGCACAGGAACCAGGTCTGGCTCTGGGAAGTAACGGTAGTCATCAGCGTCACTCTTCGGGCGTCCGGCACTGGTAGTGCCCTTGTCCTCGTGCCAGTGACGTGTCTCCTGAGTGATGGTTCCACCCTTGGCAAGGATGGCGGCCTGACGCTGGATCTCGTAACGCACTGCGCGCTCGATGGAACGCAGAGAGTTCACGTTCTTGGTCTCGGTACGGGTACCGAGCTTCTCGGCGCCGTGCGGACGCAGCGAAACGTTTGCGTCACAGCGAACGTTACCTCGCTCCATCTTGGCATCGGAGACGTTCAGTGCCTTCACGATTTCGCGAATGGTGCGCACGTAAGCTGCTGCCAGCTCAGGTGCCTCAGCGCCCGCGCCGTAGACAGGCTTGGTAACAATCTCAATCAGAGGTACACCCGCGCGGTTGTAGTCAACCAGCGAGTACTCAGCACCCTGGATACGACCGGTGGCTCCACCAACGTGGGTCAGCTTTCCGGCGTCTTCTTCCATGTGCGCACGCTCGATGGCCACGGTGTAGTTGTTGCCACTAGGCACTTCGATGTCAATCGAACCCTCAAAGGCGATTGGCTCGTCGTACTGCGAAGTCTGGAAGTTCTTGGCCAGGTCCGGGTAGAAGTAGTTCTTGCGGGCGAAGCGACCGGTTGGAGCAATGTCACAGCCGAGGGCCAAACCAATGCTGATTGCACTCTCTACGGCACGCTTGTTTACTGCAGGAAGCGATCCCGGCAGACCCAAGCAGATTGGGCAGACGTTGGTGTTTGGCTCGTTACCGAAGACGTTTGCACAGCCACAGAACATCTTGGTGTTGGTGTTGAGCTCTACGTGGACTTCCAGACCGATTACGACCTCGAACTGCTCGAGCGCCTTCTCATAGTCCATAAGTTCTGCTTTAGCCATTACTTGACCTCCGATGCAAGTGCTTCCAGCGATGGAGCGAAGTCCATCATGGTCTTGCCCCACTTAGCTTCCAGGGCCGATTCCAGAGCCGCACCAACGTGGTAGAGGCGGGAATCCTGCATCGCAGGAGCCAGGAACTGGATTCCAACCGGCAGTCCGTCTTCATCCGCCGTTCCGATTGGAAGCGAGATGCCAGGGATTCCGGCAAGGTTGGCAGGGATGGTTGCTACGTCGTTTAGGTACATAGCAATCGGGTCTTCGTTCTTCTCACCGATCTTAAAAGCGGTGGTCGGAGCGGTTGGCGATACCAAAACATCGGCGGCTTCGAAAGCCTTCGCGAAGTCACGCTGAATCAGGGTACGAACCTTCTGAGCGCTGCCGTAGTAGGCGTCGTAGTAGCCGGAAGACAGCGCATAGGTGCCGAGGATGATTCGACGCTTTACCTCTGGACCGAAGCCGGCCTCGCGGGTCGCCGCCATAACGCGCTCGATGGTCGGGTTGCCCTCTGGGGTAACGCGAAGACCGAAGCGAACCGAGTCAAACTTGGCCAGGTTGCTTGATGCCTCTGCAGGAAGAATCAGGTAGTAGGCCGCAATCGCGTACTCGAACGATGGGCAGTCCACTTCGACGATCTCCGCGCCAGCCGCCTTCAGCAATTCGATGGATTCGTTGAAGCGTGCCAGAACTCCAGGCTGGAAGCCCTCGCCCTGAAGCTGCTTGATTACACCAACTCGCAGGCCCTTGATGGAACCCTTCTTGGCGGCTTCAACCATCGAACCTAGGTCGTTTGGCAACGAAGTGCTGTCGTGTGGGTCGTGACCCTGGATGACATCCTGAAGGAGCGCGGAGTCAACCACATTGCGGCTAACAGGGCCGATTTGGTCCAGCGAGGACGCAAGCGCGATCAAACCGTAGCGGGAAACTGCGCCATAAGTTGGCTTGATGCCGACAGTTCCGGTCATCGATGCCGGATAGCGGATGGAACCACCGGTGTCGGAGCCGATGGCGATAGGGGCAAGGAAGCCTGCAACCGCAGCTGCCGAGCCACCGCCGGAACCGCCTGGAATGCGCTCGAGCGCCCAAGGGTTTCCAGTTGGACCGAATGCAGAGTACTCGGTGGATGATCCCATTGCGAACTCGTCCAGGTTGGTCTTGCCGAGGATAGGCATCATTTCAGCACGGAGCTTGGCGACCACGGTGGAGTCGTACTGAGGCACCCAGCCTTCGAGGATCTTGGATCCTGAGGTGGTTGGGGCATCGGTGGTGGTCAGGTTGTCCTTGACCGCGATTGGCAAACCCGCCAGCGCAGGAAGCTTCTCCCCCGCTGCACGGCGACGGTCCACGTCGGCTGCGGTAGCCAAAGCGGACTCAGCCGAAACGTGCAGGTAGGCGTTCACGGCAGGGTTCAGCTTGTTGATGCGGTCCAGGAATGCCTGGGTGAGTTCTACGGAGGTGATTTCGCCGCTGCGAAGCAACTCCACCAGCTGGTGTGCCGGCTTGAATACTAGGTCGCTCATGGCTTACTCCTCGTCCAGGATGGCGTGAACTCGGAAGCGACCGTCGGCGCTGTCAGGAGCGCCACTAAGGGCCTGCTGCTGGCTGAGCGACGGCTCAACGACGTCCTCACGGAATACGTTTGCCATTGGGATTGGGTGGCTAGTTGCAGGAACATCGCCCTGGACTGCGGCTTTCACGGTTGCAACCGAGTCAACAATGAGCGAGATCTGCTCGGCAAAGCGAGAGACTTCTTCATCGGTGACCTGAATGCGGGCAAGGCCGGCCAGGTGACGTACCAAATCAGGCGTAATTTCAGACATGAGGCTTCCGTCGATTGGGTTGTTGAAACAAGTCTACTTGGCGCTTGGTTACAGGGTTGTTACTAGGACCTAGGAGTTTAGGCGGCGAGTGAATTCGTCTTCATCGATGACTTCGATTCCCAGCTCTTCCGCTTTGGCAAGTTTGCTGCCCGCGTTCTCTCCGGCCACCACGAAGGCGGTCTTCTTTGAGACACTAGATGCCGCTTTTCCACCATTGGAAATGATGGCTTCGTCGATCTGCTCGCGGGTGAATTGCTTCAGGCTGCCGGTTGCAACGATGGACAGACCAGCGAACTTGCCGCCTTCGCTGACCGAACTGCCCGGGCCGGCATGGCCAGGGGTTGCCAGCTGAACGCCGGCTGCCCTCCAACGCTCCAGGATTTCCTGGTGCCAATCCACTTGAATCCAGTCCTTCAAACTGCTTGCCAGGACCTCACCCACGCCATCGACCTGACTCAGTTCCTCAACGCTGGCGGCAAAGATAGCGTCTAGTGAACCGAAGTGACTTGCCAGGTTTCGAGCCGCGACCGGGCCAACATGACGAATCGACAGCGCTGTTAGGAAGCGCCACAGCGGGCGGGTCTTGACTTCCTCAAGGTTGCGAAGCAGCTTCAGGGCAACCTCCGCCGGTGAACCGTCCTTCTTTTTGAAGAACTCAACTACCTTTTGCGAACCATCCTCGTTTAACTTGG
>JBDLQA010000136.1:0-9167 GCA_039800845.1 Actinomycetota bacterium | reverse complement strand
TGGTTTTGATCCTGATCTCAATCGCTGGAATCTATTTGCTGCTCTCCGAGCGCGCTCGCGAACCAAAAACCGACTAGGAACAACTTGAAATTCAACGCAAAAGGCCTGCTCTTCGACAACGATGGAGTGCTGGTGGATTCTCACCACGCTGCTTCGGTTGCCTGGGCTAAATGGGCTGAACGCTACGCCCCTGGCTGGAACTGGGACTCCCCGGAAAATGCTGGAGTTCGGGCCGAAGACAAGGTTCGTTCGCTGGTTGGAGCCGAGCTCTTCACCGACGCAAATGACTACATCAATCAGCTTGAGCAGGATTCATCGGGGGAGACCCAAGCTCTGCCTGGGGCTGTTGAGTTAACCACTTCGCTGCGCGCGGGAATCTGGACCGTCTGCACAAGTGCGAACGTGAACCTTGGTCGCGCTCGCTTGGCAGCAGCCGGCATTCCGATACCAGCCGAGCTTGTGACAGCAGACGACGTTGCAAACGGCAAACCTCACCCGGACCCTTACCTTTTGGGCGCCGAGAGGCTGGGCTTGGACCCGGCCGACTGCGTGGTATTCGAGGACGCCGCGGCAGGCTGTGAAGCGGCAATCACCGCTGGTGTTGGTTTGGTCGTGGGGGTTTCAGAAAAGGCTTTGGAGACCAACGCCGACATCGTGGTTCGAGACCTAACGGGAATCACATTCGATGGCGATGAGTTAGTAATTCCAGACAAGAACCGCCTTCGATAGGATTTCAATATGGCTGATGTAACTTACTATGGCGCTGACTGGTGCAGCGACTGCCGCCGCAGCAAGGCGCAGATGGACTCCCTCGGAATCAAGTACGACGAGAAGAACGTAGAGCAGGAAGCTGCCTACGCGGTTGAGGCTGAAGGCATCTCCGGCCGCAAGAACATCCCGGTGATTGTCTTCGCGGATGGCGAGTTCTTGGTGGAGCCTTCAAATATTGATCTTGAAGCAGCTCTAGCCAAGCGCAACCTAATCGGCTAGGCTATAAAAGTTACGATTCGGTAACGCAAAGTCGTTTGCAGCACTTCCACTATCGAATGATCGAGGCTATAGGCCTCGAGTCTTATGAAGTGCCAGTCTTATTCCTCCATTCGCTCGGTGCGAGCAGTTATTTATGTGGGTAAAGCGCAGTTCGACTTGTTCAGAACCGTGCGCCAGATGTTACTCCCATCGGGGCTCACATAACTAAAGAGGAAACACAAACATGCCTAATTTTGGCAATAAATCATCACGCCCTGGAGAGCGCAAGCCGCGCCACGGCAAGACCGGTGCGCCTGCTGGAAACGGCCACGCATCGACTCCTAAGTACAAGGTGCGCGAAGACGGCCGCGGTGGTCGTTCCGACAAGCGTGCCGCGTTCTTCGAGGCAAAGTCTGAAGCCCCACGCGAAGAGCGTCGTTACGACGACCGCCCAGCGCGCGACGGTGGCTACGGCAAGACCGCTGGCAAGGGTTCGGGTCGTTTCGACCGCGACGCCCGCCCGGCATACAACCGCGATGACCGTGGCGGACGCCCGGGATTCAACCGTGACGACCGTCCTGCACGCGATGACCGTGGCGGACGCCCAGGTTTCAACCGCGATGACCGCGGAGACCGTCCGGCTCGCGATGACCGCGGCGGACGCGACTGGTTCCCACGCGAAGAGCGCGGTGGACGCCCAGGTTTCAACCGTGACGACCGTGGTGGCCGTCCTGGTTATAGCCGCGATGACCGTCCTGCACGCGATGACCGTGGCGGCCGCCCAGGCTTCAACCGCGATGATCGCGGCGACCGCGGTGACCGCCCAGCCTACAACCGTGACGACCGCGGAGGCCGCCCGGCCTACAACCGCGATGACCGTCCTGCACGTGATGACCGCGGAGGACGCCCAAGCTTCAACCGCGACGACCGTGGCCCACGCCGCGACTTCGATGGTGGCGAGCGTCGTTTTGACCGCGCCGACCGCGTAGAGCGCGACCGCAGCCGTGACCGTTCGTTCGAAGACCGTCGCGCTACCACCCCAAATAAGAAGGCATTCGCAGAGGACCAGGTTCTCGAGCGTCTGGTTTCGGTGGATGCAGCTGAAGTTGAACTTGCTGGTTCGTTCGAGGAGATGGGGCTGCACCCTCGCCTAGTCGAGGCTTTGGCCAAGATGGGTGCTGAGAAGCCGTTCCCAATCCAGGCAGCAACCATCCCGGCTGCTGTTGAAGGCAAGGACGTACTTGGCCGCGGTAAGACCGGTTCCGGCAAGACCGTTTCCTTCTGTGTTCCTGTGATCACGAAGCTGGTTGCCGGTGGCTCCCAGCCTCGCAAGCCAAACAAGCCTCGCGCTCTGATTTTGGCTCCAACCCGCGAACTCGCAGACCAGATCGACCGCACCGCAAGCCAACTGGCTCGCTCGGTTGGTTTCTACACCACTACCGTTTACGGTGGCGTGCCTCAGCGCAAGCAGGAAATCGCTATGAGCCGCGGTGTGGACATCCTTGTGGCCACCCCTGGCCGTCTGGAAGACCTAATGGCCCAGCGCATCGTTGACCTCTCTGAAGTTGAGAGCATTGTCATCGATGAAGCGGACCACATGTGTGACCTCGGCTTCATCGAAGGTGTGCGCCGCATTATGTCCGCCACCGGTGACAGCCAGAAGTTGCTCTTCAGTGCAACCTTGGACCGCGAAGTAGACGCTCTGGTTAAGCAGTTCATGCCTGACCCGTTCACCTACGAGGTTCCAAACGAAGAGCAGGACACCGCAAACATCACCCACCGCGTTCTGATCACTCGTGATGAAGACCGAAGTGGCGTGCTGCTGCGCCTGGTGCAGGGTGAGGGTAAGAGCCTGATCTTCTGCCGCACCAAGGCCACCGCAGAGAGCCTCAGCGAGAGCCTGACTCAAGCTGGCGTACCAGCGGCTCGTCTGCACGGTGACCTGAACCAGAGCCAGCGTAACCGCAACCTTGAGCGCTTCATGAAGGGTGGCTGCCGCGTGCTGGTCGCCACCGACGTAGCTGCTCGCGGTATCCACGTTGATGATGTTGGCCTGGTCGTCCAGGTTGACCCACCACTGGAATACAAGACTTACCTGCACCGTGCAGGCCGTACCGGTCGTGCCGGCAAGGAAGGTACCGTCGTAACGATGATTCCGCGTCAGCGTCGTCGTCGTATGGAAGACCTTCTAAACCGCGCCGAACGCGACGGAATCTTCACCGATGTCTGGCCAGACCACGAACTGCTTGAGCAGCTCGCCGGCCCGATCGCCCCACCTCCTGCTCCAGACACTCTGGACTTCGGCGGAGGCCGTGGCGGCGACCGTCAGGGTGGCGGCCGTGGAAAGTTCGGCGGCGACCGCGATGGCGGCCGTGGCAAGAGCTGGGGCGGCAACCGCGGTAAGTTCAACGGCGGCGGCAACCGCGGCGGCAACTTCGGTGGCAAGCGTCGTTTCGAAGACTAGGCATCGGCTCTAGAAGCCAAACGAAAGCGGGCGTGACCTTTAGGGGTTGCGCCCGCTTCTGCTTGGCGGGTAGACTGTAAGAAGCCAAAGACCGCCGGTTTCGGACGCAGGCAAATTCCATCGATGAAAATCTTTGAAACTTGCACGCGACTGACGAAGGATCGCAGTAAATGCGGCAACCCGCGTAGGTGTGTGAAGTTTTAGCGTTTTTAACGCTGTGCTCCGTGCGTCTACGCCGGAGCCTTTTTATTGCGCGGGCAGAGTTACAAAACTCCGCCCGGCCAGTTTTCTGGGTCCTGGGGCTACCGGCATGTAAATCATCCAAGGAGTGCCATGGCGAACAAGGAAGCGACCGTCGCCGAGCTTACCGAGAAGTTCTCGAGCTCGAACGCGATTCTGCTAACCGAGTACCGCGGTCTCACTGTGGCTCAGCTCAAGGAGCTGCGCCGTTCAATCAGTGCTGACGCAACTTACGCCGTAGCAAAGAACACTCTGCTCACCATCGCTGCAAAGAACGCAGGAGTTACCGCATTTGACGGCCAGCTCTTCGGTCCTAGCGCGATTGCTTTCGTTCACGGCGACGCCGTAAACGTAGCTAAGCAGCTTCGTGACTTTGCTAAGGCAAACCCTCTTCTGGTTGTTAAGAGCGGTTACCTAGACGGTAACGCCCTTACTGCTGATGAGGTTAAGAAGCTTGCTGAACTCGAGACCAAGGAAGTACTGCTGGCCAAGGCCGCAGGCGTCCTCAAGGCTTCGCTGTTCAAGGCTGCTTACGTATTCCAGGCTCCTCTTGCTCAGGCAGTTCGCACCGTCGACGCCCTGCGCGAGAAGCAGTCCAACTAACACACCGTTACTTAGCTACAAAAAACATCTAGGAGATATCAAATGGCAAAGCTGACCACTGACCAGCTCATTGAGGCTTTCAAGGAGCTTTCGCTCATCGAGCTGAGCGACTTCGTTAAGAAGTTCGAAGAAGTATTCGAAGTAACCGCTGCTGCACCTGTTGCAGTTGCTGCTGCTGGCGCACCTGCTGCTGCTGAGGCTGCAGAGGAGAAGGACTCGTTCGACGTAGTTCTCGAGGCTGCTGGCGACCAGAAGATCCAGGTCATCAAGGAGGTTCGTGCACTCACTAACCTCGGCCTAGGCGAGGCTAAGGCTCTCGTTGACGGCGCACCTTCGAAGATCCTCGAGGGCGCTAACAAGGACGCTGCTGAGAAGGCAAAGGCTGCTCTTGAGGCTGCCGGCGCAAAGGTTACCCTGGCGTAATCTAAACCTCTCGGTTGGGAACCCGTTCTGCTTCGGCAGGGCGGGTTCTTTCTTTTCTGTTTATGAAGCGAAACCTTCGCCAAGTGCACCATGGATGATTACCCTAGGGGTATGGCATACGTACTTATCAACCACGGCTGGACGAATGTGCGACAGGCTGAGCACTGGCAGCGCAAGCTTGCTGTTGAATTGCGCAGGCAGGGGCATCAGGTGTTTTACCCGCAGTATCCAAACACGCAGGAGCCCAAATTTGAGGACTGGTCCTGGCTGCTGAAAAGCGAGCTGGAAATCCTGCTTGAAACCCGCGGAGACTCAACCGACGAAGTGATCGTGATCGGCCACTCCCTGGGCAACGTGCTTTGGCTGAAGGCTGCCCTGACCGGTGTTCTGCCCGAAGGTTTTCAGGCGAACCGCCTGCTGATGGTAGCGCCACCGGAGCGAACAGGAATCAGTGTTTTGCCATCCTTTGACATCATTGAATCCGATGAGCAGTTGCGGCAGGCACTGAGGGATTCGGCGGCCGAAATAACCCTCTTGGGCAGCGATAACGACCCTTGGAGTCCGAGCGGACTGCAGGTGGCCATCGGTGACCAGCTGGGTTTGCAGGCCATAGTCATCCCTGGCGCCAAGCACCTTTCCGGCTCCGATGGCTGGGGCAAATGGCAAGGCGTAATCGACTGGGTAAATGACAAGAATGCGGACCTAACCATCCGCTAAAGCCGCTGTCGCTAGGCTAAATGCATGCGAATTCTTTTGATTGGTGCAGGTGGTGTTGGCGATGCAATCGCCAAGGTCGCGGCAAAGCGTGATTTCTTCGAACTGATGGTTGTGGCCGACTACGACGCCACCCGAGCAGAAGACACAATCGCCTGGATTCGGAACCGTCACGGCGATGAAGTAGCCGCACGATTCCTTGCCGAAAAGATCGATGCTTCGAGCGCCGCTAACGTGACCGAAATGGCGCGACAGTACGACATCACACACGTTGTAAACGCCGTTGAACCACGCTTCGTGCCAACAATCTTCAGCGGTACTTTCACCGCCGGCGCGGACTACATCGACATGGCGATGAGCCTGTCCGAACCGCACGAATCCGACCCGTTCCACAAGACCGGCATCAAGCTAGGCGATGCCCAGTTCGCGGTGAACGAGCAGTGGGAACGCGCTGGTCGTTTGGCCCTGGTTGGCGCAGGCGTTGAGCCTGGTTTGTCTAACATCTTCGCTCGCTACGCGGCGCAAAATCTGTTCAGCGAGATTGCGGAAATCGGTGTGCGCGACGGCGCCAATCTGGTTGTGCGCGATGAAACTGGTAAAGAAATCTTTGCGCCTTCGTTCAGCATCTGGACCACCATCGAGGAATGCCTGAACCCGCCGGTCATCTATGAGGAGGGCCGCGGATTCTTCACCACGGTGCCGTTCAGTGAGCCAGAGGTGTTCGAGTTCCCGGAGGGCATCGGCGCGGTTGAATGTGTGAACGTGGAGCACGAAGAAGTGCTTATGCTGCCGCGAACCATCAAGGCAGGCCGCGTGACCTTTAAGTACGGCCTGGGCAGCGAGTTCATCGGCGTATTGAAGACCCTGAACATGCTTGGTCTTGACCGAACCCGCCCAACCCGCGTGCGCAGTGCGCAGGGACCGGTGGATGTTTCGCCACGAGACGTAGTTGCCGCCGTTTTGCCGGACCCAGCCAAGATCGGTCCGCAGATGGAGGGCAAGACCTGTGCCGGAGTTTTGGTGACAGGTAAGGACAACGAGGGTCGCGACCGCGCAACCTACCTCTACCACGTGCTGGACAATGAGTTTGCGAAGGCCGAATACGACAGTCAGTGCGTGGTTGTTCAGACTGCATTCATTCCGGTTTGCGCGCTCGAACTAATCGCCACCGGTGTTTGGAAGGGCGAAGGTGTTCTGGGCCCAGACTCGTTCGACGCGCAGCCATTCCTAGATCTGCTCTCGTCCAACAGCGGCTATGGCCAGCGCTGGGTCTCGCAGGAGCGCCTGCCAGCCAGCCCGCTGAGAAACCCTTAGGGTCGACTAATGTCCGTTGACTACGACGTAGTAGTGATCGGCTCCGGTTTCGGGGGTTCGATCGCCGCGTTGCGGTTGACGGAAAAGGGATACCACGTTCTGGTAGTCGAAGCTGGCGCGCGCTTCCAAGATCAAGACTTCGCTAAGACCAGTTGGAACGTCCGTAAGTTCTTATTCTTCCCACGCTTGGGCTTGCTTGGCATTCAGCGTATAGACCTTCTGAACAACGTCATGGTTATGAGCGGCGCGGGCGTTGGCGGTGGCTCGCTGGTTTACGCCAACACGCTTTACCGCCCATCGGATGCCTTCTTCGCTTCCGGTTCCTGGGCTTCCGTCACCGATTGGAAGGCGGCGCTGGAACCTTACTATCGCCAGGCCGAGGCCATGTTGGGAGTTGTCACTAACCCTTTCGAGAGTCCCAGCGATCGAGCGGTGCGCAAGGTGGCCGAGCTTCAAGGGTTTGGCGACACCTATAGGCCGACCCCTGTAGGCGTCTTCTTTGGCGGCGGAACCGTGAGCGATCCGTTCTTTGGCGGCGCTGGGCCAGCCCGCTCGGCCTGCATCAACTGTGGCGAATGCATGACCGGTTGCCGACACAATGCCAAGAACACGCTGGTCAAAAACTACCTTTACCTTGCGGAAAACGCCGGAGCCGAGGTCTGGCCTCTAACCACGGTCAGCGATTTCGAGCGAGCCGAAGATGGCGCCAGCTGGAAGGTGCGCACCAAGGCAACCGCAGCTGGCGGAAAGTCGACATCGGTGACCGCGGGGCAGGTAATTGTGGCAGCGGGAGCCTTGGGTTCCGCCAAACTTTTGCAGCGCGTGAGAGCCGCTGGGCATCTGCCTGGAATCAGCGAAAAGCTGGGAGTAAACACTCGCACCAACAGCGAGAGCCTGCTGGGGGTTGTTTCGAATGACAAGAATCTGGACTTCAGTCAAGGTTCTGCCATCACCAGCAGTGTTTACCCCGATGCGGACACTCACATAGAGCCAGTTCGCTACGGTAAGGGCAGTAACTTGATGGCCGGTCTCCAAGTTTTGATGTCATCCGGTCGTGGAGGAGAAGCCCCAAACCCGCTGAGGCTTTTGGGTACGACGCTCGCCAATCTTGGCAAACTGCCGCGCTTCTATAACTTCAGGAACTGGAGCGAGCGCACGCTGATTCTGCTGGTGATGCAGGCCCGCGATAACTCGCTAACCACGTATCTGAAGCAGGGCATCTTCGGTAAGAAACTGACAAGTCGTCAAGGCCACGGAGAGGCCAATCCAAGTTGGGTGCCTGCAGGGCATCGGTTTGCAAAGGCGTTGGCTACGGAAATCCGCGGCACGGCGGGTGCGGTAACCACCGAGGCCTTCGGTATTCCGATGACTGCCCATTTCTTAGGCGGAGCGACTATCGGTGCCACTGCTGCCGACGGTGTTGTTGACGGTTATCTGCGAGTCTTTGGCGAACCGGGCCTGCACATTTTCGATGGAAGCACTCTGAGCGCCAATCCCGGCGTAAATCCGAGCCTGAGCATTGCGGCTCAAGCGGAGTGGGCATGCGCGCACTGGCCAAACCTGGGTGAAGCCGATTTGAGGCCTCGGTTGGGGGAGGTATTTGCCAGGATTGCGCCAACTGTGCCGGCTAATCCCGCAGTTCCGGAAACGGCCCCTGCAGCGCTTCGACTGCCTGTGCTCTAGAGGGTTCGGCGAGGTTCCGTGCTTAGAGCCGCGCCTTAGAACCGCGCCTTAGAACCACTGCCGCTCAGCCAAGCCGATGTCGACTTTCAATAGCCTGACCCCAATAGGTTGCGCCGACAATCAGTGCGGCTCCCAAGGCTCCAACTGGCCCCATGAGCTCGCCACCGAACACGACGGCAATGAGAGTGGAAAACACTGGTTCGGTGCCCAGCAGCAGGCTTGTGCGGCTGGCTGACGTGTGTTTGATGCCCCAGCTCATTCCGATAAACCCAAGTGCGGTGCAGAACAGCGACAGGAACAGGATTAGACCCCAGTCGTATGCCGAATAGTGCTTCGCGGCCGCCAGGGCATCCATCGGGTTGATGAACACCATGATCAGCGCTGAGACCGAAACCTGCAACACGGTCAGGTTGAGCGCGGAGACAGGCTTACCCTGGGTTAGCTTGCCGGCGATGGCGAAGTGCATGGTGCGCAAAAGCGCGGCTCCAAGCATTATGAAATCGCCAAGGTTGGGGGCCACAAAGCCGTTGCCCACGATAAGCAGCGCCACACCAAGAACCGCAATCACAGTGGCAAGGAAGAACCTAGGCGGCAGCCAGTTACGGCTGAGTGCGCCTTCGGCTATCGGGGTAAGAATGATGGCCAAGCTGATGATCAGACCGCCGTTGGTGGCCGACGTGATGTGCACACTGACGGCCTCCATGTTCAGGATGATTACCTGACTGATGCCAAAACCGAGGCTCATCAGAACTTCAGG
>JBDLQA010000135.1:0-8584 GCA_039800845.1 Actinomycetota bacterium | reverse complement strand
ACGTGTACGGAGCGGACGAACTTGTCACTAGCGACAACACCCTCTTTGTGGCCACCGGTGTCACCGATGGCGGGCTGGTGCAGGGCGTTCGCCGCAAGGGCCCGATCATCCGCACCGACTCAATCATCTTGCGCAGCGCGAGCGGAACCATCCGCCGCATTCAGAGTGACTACTCAGCGGAGCGCTGGGGCTAGCTATTTTGCCTGCCCGAACCCTAGGTTCCGGATGGCATCCACTCGGCGACTGAGAAAGTCGAGAATTGAAAAATAACGATTTAGGCAACAAGCTCTGAAGTCATCAGTGTCGCGGTAATGTTACTATGTCATTACAAAGTAGTGACATGCTAGAAAGAGCCACGATGTCTGACGCGAAGAAGCCATACGACCTAATAACAATTGGGCGCGTGAGCGTTGATGTTTACCCCCAGCAAATTGGTGTCGGCCTGGAGGATGTTACGTCTTTCGGAAAATTCCTTGGCGGATCGGCTACAAACGTCGCAGTGGCCGCCGCCAAGCACGGCCACCGTTCAGCGGTCATCACTAGAACTGGAGCCGATCCATTCGGCAAGTACATTCATCGCGAGTTAGTCCGCCTTGGAGTCAGTGACGAGTTCGTGTCCGAGGTTGAGGGATTACCAACCCCAGTTGTGTTCTGCGAGATTTTCCCGCCAGACAACTTCCCGCTCTACTTTTACCGGGAGCCGAAGGCGCCAGATCTGGTGATCAACCAGAAGGAATTAGATCTAGATGCCATTTACAACGCCAAGATTTATTGGTCCACTGTCACAGGCCTCAGCCAAGAACCAAGCAGGACAGCGCACTTTGTTGCCTGGGAGGCACGTCAAAAGCGTCAGCACACGATTCTAGATTTGGACTACCGACCTATGTTCTGGCACTCGCCACAGGAGGCGACAAGCCAGGTAGCTCGTGCCCTCGAACATGTCACCGTGGCTGTGGGCAATAAGGAAGAATGTGAAGTTGCTGTCGGCGAAACTGAGCCAATGCGGGCGGCAGACGCTCTTCTCGAGCGCGGCGTTGAGCTTGCGATTGTGAAGCAAGGACCTAAGGGAGTTCTCGCCAAGACCAAGGACGAATGCGTTGAAGTGCCTCCCTACTTCGTAGACGTGGTCAACGGTCTAGGCGCTGGCGACTCCTTTGGTGGCGCGCTATGCCACGGGCTGCTTGAAGGCTGGGGCCTGGAGAGAATCCTGAAGTTCGCCAATGTTGCGGGTGCCATAGTTGCTGGCCGTCTGGAGTGTTCAACTGCAATGCCGACCTCGCAAGAGGTTGAAGAAATCCTGAAGGGACTCTAAAAGTGAAGGAACTTGATTTCGATTCGCTTCGGACTACGCGTGCAATTGCCCCACGGAAGTTGGCGGAAATCTATGCCAACCGAAAGCGCCGTCCCGTCATCGATGGGGATGGCAAGTTGTTCATCGTGGCGGCCGATCACCCGGCACGTGGCGCTCTGGGAGTCCGCAAAGAAAAGATGGCGATGGCGGATCGCTACGATTTGCTCACTCGCCTGGCAACTGCCCTTTCCAGGCCAGGCGTTGACGGCGTTCTCGGCACACCTGACATTATTGATGACCTCGCTCTCCTCGGCTGCCTAGAGGGCAAGGTTGTAGTAGGTTCCATGAATCGAGGCGGACTTCAGGGTTCGTCTTTTGAGATGGATGACCGGTACACCGCATACGATGTCGCGGGCATCGTTCGTGACGGCCTAGATTTTGCAAAGAACCTGGTGCTGGTAAACCTCGCCGATGCTGGAACCGTGAAGACTCTAGAGGCAACCGCCGCAGCGGTCGACGAGGCCGCAGCATCGAATCTGCCAATAATGCTCGAGCCTTTCATTAGCGAATGGGTAGACGGTCGAATCAAGAATGACCTCAGCACTGATGCGGTCATCAAGTCCGTGGCCATCGCTTCGGGCTTAGGTAACTCCAGCGCATACTCCTGGATGAAACTCCCCGTTGTGCCAGACATGCATCGAGTGATGGCTGCCACCACTCTTCCAACCCTGCTGCTCGGCGGTGATCCTGCCGAGGGCGAGGAGGAAAAACTTTTCGCCGACTGGGCAAATGCCCTAACCCTGCCGGGAGTGCGAGGCTTAGTAGTAGGTCGCAGCCTGCTCTACCCAGCGGCCGGTGACCTGGTTTCCGCTATTGATGCGGCAGCTGCTCTAGTCCATCCAAACCTCTAAAAACCCTTCCTTTTCAACAAACCAAACCCAAAAAGAAGAAGATTACGATGAGCAACCTTCCTGTAGTTCCACACTGGATCAACGGTGCCGAGTATGAGAGCAACAGCGGACGCACCGCTCCGGTTTACGACCCGGCCCTAGGAGTCCAGACCAAGAGCGTTGCTCTCGCAAACGAAGCCGAGATTCAGCACGCAATCGCAACTGCAAAGGCTGCATTCCCTGCGTGGCGCGATCTTTCTTTGGCTCGCCGCCAGGCCGTAATGTTCAAGTTCCGCGAGCTTCTAAACGCACGCAAAGGTGAGATGGCAGAGATCATCACCAGCGAGCACGGCAAGGTGCTGTCGGATGCCCTCGGCGAAATCACCCGCGGCCAAGAGGTCGTTGAGTTCGCCGTGGGTATCCCACACCTGCTCAAGGGCTTCTACAGCGAGCAGGTCTCTACCGGAGTAGATGTTTACAGCACTCGGCAAGCGCTCGGAGTCGTGGGAATCATCAGCCCCTTCAACTTCCCTGCGATGGTGCCAATGTGGTTTTTCCCAATCGCACTTGCAGCCGGTAACGCCGTCATCCTGAAGCCTTCTGAGAAGGACCCCTCTGCCGCCATCTGGATGGCGAAACTTCTCAAAGAAGCTGGACTCCCGGATGGAATCTTTACCGTCCTTCAGGGCGACAAGGAGTCAGTCGACGGGCTTCTAACCAGCCCTGATGTGCAGGCAATTTCGTTTGTGGGATCTACTCCAATCGCACAGTACGTCTACGAGACCGGCGCCCGCTACGGTAAGCGCGTTCAGGCACTCGGTGGGGCCAAGAACCACATGCTAGTGCTCCCTGACGCAGATCTAGACCTGGTGGCCGACTCGGCAATCAATGCTGGATTCGGCTCAGCCGGAGAGCGCTGCATGGCCATCTCCGTGGTCGTGGCAGTTGAGCCAGTGGCCGACCCGCTTATCGAGAAGATTGTCGATCGCATGGCCAAGCTACGCACCGGCGACGGTCGTCGCGGATGCGACATGGGTCCACTCGTGACCAAGCAGCACCGCGACAAGGTTGCTAGCTACATCGACATCGCAGTCGCCGACGGTGCAACAGTCGTGGTGGACGGACGAAATGGTGATTTCGATGGCGCGAGCGAAGGTTTCTGGCTAGGTCCGACACTGATCGACAAAGTTCCAACCAGTAGCAAGGTTTACACTGAGGAAATTTTTGGACCGGTGTTGTCTATCGTTCGAGTTAAGTCCTATGAAGAAGGCGTCGCGCTAATCAACAATGGTGCCTTCGGAAACGGAACGGCAATCTTCACCAACGACGGTGGTGCCGCACGTCGCTTCCAGTATGAAATCGAAGTTGGGATGATTGGAATCAACGTTCCTATTCCGGTTCCGGTTGCCTACTACTCGTTTGGAGGCTGGAAGAATTCCGCCTTCGGAGACACGAAAGCGCACGGCGTTGAGGGAGTTCACTTCTTTACTCGCGGCAAGGCAATTACTAGTCGCTGGCTCGACCCAAGCCACGGCGGTATCAACCTGGGATTCCCGCAAAACTAGGGTTTCGAACCCTAGGGTGCGGAACGTGTAGATGATGACCTGGTTTTACAAGAGTGGTGCACTAGCCAAGGACGGTTGGGATTGCATCGTCGACGGAAATCTGCCTGGCTGGAAGCACACCGGCTTGCGAATTGGAAGCCTCAGCGAGGGCAAAAATTTCCAGATAGATGCCGATTCAGTTGAGCGTATTATTTTCCCGCTCGAGGGTCCAGGTATAAAGGTCAACTACCTGGTTGGTGGCTCTTCCGAGTCCGGAGAGCACTCACTTCGGGGACGCGTGTCGGTTTTCCACGGGCCATCTGACCTCATTTACCTTCCAATAAACACCGAGATTCGCATTTCGGGAAACGGACGCTTCGCGGTAGGGGAAGCCCCGGCCAAGAACTCGAAGCCAGTTCGGTTCATTGCCAAGGAAGATGTTCCCGTTTTCATGCGTGGCGCTGGCAGATCAAGCCGCCAGGTTCACAACTTTGGGGTGCCTGAGAGCCTTGACGCGGATCGCTTTATCGTTGTCGAAGTAGTTGTGCCTGACGGCAACTGGAGCGGCATTCCACCGCACAAGCACGACAACTACCTGCCTGGCGTCGAAAGCAACCTCGAGGAGATCTATTATTTCGAGACGGCCGTGAGCCGGGGCGTGCCTGTTCAGGACGTATCTGATCCCGTGGGATTTGTGCGCGCCTACTCCTCCGACGACCGCCCCATCGACATCAACGCGGAAGTCCGCAGTGGTGACGTGGCACTGATCCCATACGGTTGGCATGGTCCGGCAATGGCACAGCCCGGATACGACCTCTACTTTTTTAACGTGATGGCTGGTCCAGACCCGGATCGCAGCTGGAATATCACCGATGATCCAAATCATGCTTGGATCCGGAGCACCTGGCACCATGAGGAGCCAGACCAAAGACTTCCCTACACCGCCGAATAGCAGCAGGAGATACAAACATGGCAACTCGTCGCATGACGGTAAGTCAGGCAATCGTTGAATTTTTGTCCCATCAGTACACAGTTGACGGCGACTATCGCGAGCGCACTATCGCCGGAATGTTTGGTATTTTCGGCCACGGCAACGTAGCCGGCCTCTCCCAAGCGTTGCTTCAGGCGAGTGTTGAAGACCCAAGCATGATGCCGTTTCACCATGCCCGAAATGAACAAGGTATGGCAAATGAGGCTATTGCGTACGCCCGCATGACTCGCAGACGCAGCGTCTTTGCGTGTGCAGCATCAGTTGGGCCAGGTGCAGCTAACATGCTCACTTCGGCCGCAGTAGCAACCACTAATCGACTACCGGTGCTTCTACTCCCAAGCGATACCTTCGCCAACCGCGCTCCAGACCCAGTGCTTCAGCAACTCGAGCTTCCGCACGACGCCACAGTCACTGTAAATGATGCTTTCAAGCCGCTATCACGCTTTTTTGATCGTGTTACTCGGCCGGAACAAATATTCTCGGCTCTACTTGGAGCAATGCGTGTTCTCACCGACCCGGTAGAAACTGGCGCGGTGACCATCGCACTGCCCGAGGATGTCCAGGCGGAAATTATTGATGTGCCTGAAGAGTTTCTCGCAGACAGAGAGTGGCACATTCGCCGCCCGCGCCCCGATGCTGGGGTTATTGAAACCGCGGCAAGGATAATCCGCAACGCAAAACGTCCGATGATTATTGCTGGTGGTGGTGTCATCTACTCCGATGCGCATGAAGTTCTCCAGCAGCTTGTCGAGGCAACCGGCATTCCGGTGGGAATGAGCCAAGCCGGAGTAGGCTCTCTCAACTGGGATCACCCCCAGAATCTTGGAGCCGTCGGTGCAACAGGTACTAGCGCCGCAAATAAGGCGGCCGCCGAGGCGGACGTTGTCATCGGAATTGGAACTCGATACAGCGACTTCACCACTTCTAGCCGCACTGCCTTCCAAAACGAAGATGTTCGTTTTATCAACATCAACATTGGCAGTTTTGACGCTTTCAAGCATGGTTCTGCAGTTCCTGTGGTGGCTGATGCCAGAGAGAGTCTCGCGGAGTTAATTCCTGCACTAGTCGGCTTCCAAGTCCCAGAGAATTTCCGAGCCAAGTACATAGCTGACAAGGCCGAGTGGGACGCCGCAGTCGATGCGAGTTTTACTGACCAAAAACGCACACTTCCAGGTCAGCCAGAAATCATCGGTGCTGTGCAGGCTGCCAGCGACCCGCGAGATGTTTTGATTTGCGCTGCAGGATCACTCCCCGGCGACCTTCACAAACTCTGGCGAGTCCGGGATCAGCTTGGATATCACGTTGAATACGCCTTCAGCACCATGGGCTATGAGATAGCTGCTGGCCTGGGAGTAGCTCGAGCCGACAAGAGTCGCGATGCCATAGTTATGGTTGGTGACGGTTCATACCTAATGCTTCACACCGAACTTGTTACCGCGGTAGCTGAAAAGCTAAAGTTCATCACTGTTCTCATTCAAAACCATGGTTACGCTTCAATCGGACACCTTTCCGAGGATGTGGGATCCCAGCGTTTTGGCACGAAGTATCGTTATCGCGATGCCGAAGCAAACAACCACGAGAACGAGCACCGACTCCCAATCGACCTAGCCGCAAACGCAAGGTCATATGGAGTTCACGTGATTGAGATTGAGCCCGGTCCTGACGCCTTAGAAAAGCTTGGTGAGGCGGTAAAGGCTGCAAAGGCCTACGAAGGCGGGCCGGTCCTGATTCACATCAACAGCGATCCTTTGATTTATGCCCCAGATGGCTTGGGTTGGTGGGACGTCCCGGTCGCACCTGTTTCAAACATCGCAAGTACGAAGCTTGCTTACGCGGAGTACAAACAAGCTCTTACCAAGCAAAAGAAACTATTAGGCCGTGGCGTTCAGGAAAGGAACAACTAATGGCAAATCAAATCCGCGTGGGTACTGCTCCTGACTCGTGGGGTGTGTGGTTCCCAAATGACCCGAAACAAGTCCCGTGGGAGAGATTCCTTGATGAGGTTCAGGCCTCGGGCTATCACTGGATTGAGCTGGGCCCCTTTGGCTACCTGCCCACCGATCCAAATCAGCTAGCTGACGTACTCGCAGAGCACGATCTCAAGCTCAGTGCTGGGACTGTTTTCACCGGCTTTCACAAGGGAGAGGAACAGTGGGAGAGGGCCTGGAAACAGGCTCTGGACGTAGCAGGACTCGTGAACAAGCTGGGTGTTGAGCACCTGGTGGTAATCCCTGACCTGTGGCGCAGCGACGCCACTGCGCAAGTACTAGAATCTCGCGTTCTGGATGCTGACCAGTGGAAAAAGTTGGCAGCTGGGCACGATCGTCTTGGCAAGGCCCTGTTGGAAGAGTACGGAATCAGGCAGCAGTTCCACAGCCATGCCGACAGCCACGTTGGAACCTACCAAGAGGTTGAGCGTTTCCTACAGGAGACCAACCCTGAATTCACAAACCTTTGCCTCGACACCGGCCACTTCGCCTACTACCTTGGCGACAACGTCAAACTCATGAACGCCTATCCAGAGCGCATCGGTTATCTGCACTTGAAGCAGGTGCACCCTGACATTCTCGCGGAGGCTCTCAAAAATGACCTTCCATTTGTTGAGGCCGTAGCAATGGGTGTAATGACCGAACCGGGATTCCAGGGTGTTCCAGAGTTCGCTCCAATCATTGAAAAGGCCGCTGAGATCAACCCGGAAATGTTCGCGATTGTGGAGCAGGACATGTACGGCTGCGACGTGGACTTCCCATTCCCAATCGCCAAGCGCACCCGCGAACACATCACTTCTTGCACTCACGCAGCTCGTTTTAACTAACCACTAATCCCCGGAGATAAAAATGACAGAACTAAGAATTGCCATCATTGGCGCAGGAATGATGGGTGCCGACCACGTAGTGCGAATTGAAAACCGCATTGTTGGCGCGAGAGTGACTGCAATCGTTGAACCTGACGAGAGCAGAGCACATGCGGCTCTCAAAGATGCCCCTGAAGCTGTCTGGTATCCCAATATCGATGCTGCTATTGCGGCTAAGGCAATGGATGCCGTGCTCATCGCAACCCCAGGTCAGTTCCATGAGCCAGTTTTGTTGCCTGCTCTTGCAGCAGGCCTGCCAATCCTTTGCGAAAAGCCTCTCACACCTGACCCTGAGTCCAGCCTTCGTATCGTCAATGCGGAAGTCGCGACCGGCCAGCACCTGATTCAAGTTGGCTTCATGCGCCGATTTGACGCCGGCTACATGGAGCTTCGTGAACTGATTACCAGCGGCGACCAAGGCGAGCTTCTCGGTTTGCACTGTGCACACCGCAATCCGGCGGTGCCAGACACCTACACAAATGACATGCTCATTTTTGACTCGGTGGTGCACGAGATTGATGTGGTTCGTTTCCTAACTGATTCTCCGATCAAGTCGATTCAGGTTCGACAGATGAAGCGAAACTCGCTTAATCCAGAGCGACTGAACGACCCAATCCTGGCGCTGCTAGAAACCGAGTCCGGAGTTCTTGCAAGCGTTGAAATGAATGTTTCGGTTCAGTTCGGATACCAGGTTAAGACCGAGGCTGTATTCCAGAAGGGCATCGCCGAGATCGGCCGCACCTCTGGCATGAACAACTTCTTCGACGGTCAGATTTCGACAGCAGAGCACATGTCATTCAAGACTCGTTTCGCGGCCGCTTACGACAGTCAGATTCAACGCTGGGTCAATGCAACCAAGCAGGGCAAGATCGATGGCCCAAGTGCATGGGACGGCTACCTTGCCGCTGCCGCGGTTGAGGCTGGGCTCGATGCGTTACACACCGGGGATAAAGTGGCAGCCAGCTATGCCAAGAAGCCTGCGTTTTATTCATAGGAGCATCAAATGGCAAAAAT
>JBDLQA010000134.1:0-2556 GCA_039800845.1 Actinomycetota bacterium | reverse complement strand
AGCGGGCGGGTCTTGACTTCCTCAAGGTTGCGAAGCAGCTTCAGGGCAACCTCCGCCGGTGAACCGTCCTTCTTTTTGAAGAACTCAACTACCTTTTGCGAACCATCCTCGTTTAACTTGGGTAGTCCGGTGTCTGGGTCTAGCACGAGAGACTTGATGGGAAGCAGGTCTTCTAGCGTCAGGTCAAAAAGTCCGGCTTCGCTTGTGAGCGGAGGTGTTGCAGGCTCGATTGGCTGAGTCAGAGCACAGGCGGCTACATAGCCAAGTGCTTCGATGTCCAGCACACCTCGCGAACCAAGATAGGCAACGCGCTCCCTCAACTGAGCCGGGCAATTGCGGTTATTGGTGCATCGCAGGTCTACGTCACCTTCAGAGAGCTGCCCGAGCGGGGCGCCGCAGTCTGGGCAGTTGGTTGGCATCACAAACTCGCGTTCGGAGCCATCTCGCAGCTCCACGACGGGCCCCAGGATCTCCGGGATTACGTCGCCCGCTTTGCGGAGCGCGACCGTGTCGCCGATCAAGACGCCCTTTGCCTTCACCACGTCTTGGTTGTGAAGCGTTGCGAACTCAACGGTGGAACCAGCAACCTTAACCGGTGCAACTACCGCATACGGTGTAGCGCGGCCGGTGCGCCCAACGCCAACGCGAATGTCCAGCAGTTTGGTGTTTACCTGCTCGGGCGGGTACTTATAGGCAATGGCCCATCGCGGAGCGCGGCTTGTTGCGCCCATCTCCCGCTGCTTTTCTAGCCGGTCTACCTTGACCACAACACCATCAATTTCGTGTTCCAAAGAGTGGCGCTTGCCTTGGAACTCATCGATGTATTGAAGAACCTCTGCAACCGATGACACAACCCTGAAATTCTTGCTTGTCGGCAGGCCCCAACCGGCCAGCAGCGCATAGAGCTCACTCTGGGCCACCACAGGTGCTTCATCCCAGGCTCCAACGCCGTGCACGAGCATTTGCAGAGGTCGGCTTGCTGTTACCGCTGCGTCCTTTTGACGCAGGGATCCCGAGGCGCTGTTGCGTGGATTAGCGAAGGGTGCCTTTCCGGCTGCGATGAGTCCGGCGTTCAGCTCGGCGAAGTCTGCCAAGCCAAAGAAGATTTCACCGCGGATTTCAACCACCGGTGGGTGGTTGGAGCCTTGGAGTTTTTGCGGGATGCCCTTGATGGTGCGCACGTTTGCCGTGACGTCTTCGCCCACAACGCCGTCACCGCGGGTAGCCGCAGAGACCAGTGCACCGTTTTCGTATCGCAGGTTGATCGCTAGGCCATCGATTTTGAGCTCGCAAAGGAACTTTTCGCCCTCTGCGCGCGCGGCCCACTCAGTGAACTCGTCGTGGCTGAAGACGTTGTCCAGGCTCATCATGCGCGCAAGGTGCTCCACTGGCGCGAAGGTCTGGGTGGCAGTTCCACCGACGGTCTGGCTAGGCGAATCCTGAGTGATTAGCTGCGGAAACTGGCTCTCGAGCGTTTCCAGCTCGTGCATTAGGGCGTCGTACTCGGCATCAGAAACCAGAACCGTATTGCCTTCGTAGTAGGCACGGCGGTGACTGTTGATTTGATCGACCAGAGTGTCAATGCGTGCTTTGGCTTGCTGCTGATCCAACCCTGCCACCTACGCCTCTACGGGCACTGCGCTAACAGTGCGGTCGATAGTTGCCTGCCCAAGCACGCGTGTGCCCACGTAGAGCACGGCTGTCTGCCCTGGCGCAACGCCAAACATGGCCGATTCCAGCGAAACCACTAGCTCATCCGCAACGATGGCCGCCCTGGCCGGAACCGCATCGCCGTGAGCCCGAACCTGCACGTGGCAGTCAAACCAAACTTCAGGATTCACTGGAGGCGCACCGCACCAGCTGTACTTTGACCCAGCTAGCTCGTTAATAGCCAGAGCATCGTGAGGCCCAACAACAACCTTGTTTTCCTTCGGCCTAACCTCAAGAACGAAACGTGGCTTTCCATCGGCAGCCGGACGCCCCAGATGCAAACCTTTTCTCTGCCCGACGGTGAAGGCGTGAGCCCCCTTGTGCTCCCCCACAACCTGGCCGCTGCGATCCACAATCTGGCCAGGCGCTACGCCAACCTTCTCCGCCAACCAATCAGCGGTATCGCCTTCCGGGATGAAGCAAATGTCGTAACTGTCAGGCTTATTTGCCACCGATAGTCCGCGCTCTTCGGCCTCCGCACGCACCAATGCTTTGTCCGCGCTGGCGCCAATCGGGAAGATGACGTGTTTTAGCTCCTCAGCGGTTAGTACACCAAGCACATACGACTGGTCCTTGGCAAGAGCCGGGGAACGGTGAAGTTCCAACTGGCCGTCAGCGGTGGTTATTACCTCTGCGTAGTGACCGGTGCAAATGGCATCAAAACCAAGCGCCAACGCCTTTTCTAGCAGCGCTGCAAACTTGATTCGCTCGTTACAACGCATGCATGGATTTGGAGTTCGACCGGCTGCATATTCCGCGATGAAATCATCAACGACGTCGGCTTTGAAACGATCAGAGAAATCCCACACATAAAAAGGTATATTCAGCACATTAGCCGCGCGCTGG
>JBDLQA010000133.1:0-15520 GCA_039800845.1 Actinomycetota bacterium | reverse complement strand
GTGATGGACGAGGTCGAGGCTGCCCTCGACGACGCCAACCTAGGCCGCCTGCTGCAGATCTTCCAGGACCTGCGCACTAGCTCGCAGTTGATCATCATCACCCACCAGAAGCGCACCATGGAGATTGCTGACGCGCTCTACGGTGTATCCATGCGCCAGGACGGCATCAGTGCCGTCGTCGGACAGCGCATCGGGAGCGGCGCCTAATGGCCTTCGAGTGGTTCAAAAAGGTCAAGGACAAGGTCGCTAGTGCCATAACCGAGACCCCAGAGGTAGATACTTCGCTGCACGCTCCGTTGGAGGCACCTGTTGCTGCTCCGGTTGTTCCTGCGCCGGTTATCGCAGAACCTGTTGCCGAATCAGTTGTCAAGGCAGCGCCCGAACCAACGCCTGCACCAGTGGTGGAGCCTGAGGCGGAACCAGAGCCAGTAACCGCGGCTGCTCCTGCACCTGAGCCTGAGCCCGAACCTGCACCTGAGCCTGAGCCCGAACCTGCACCCGAGCCTGCTCCAGCACGTGTGTCTCAACCCGAACCTGAGCGCGAGCTCGAAGTGGGGCAGCGCTCGTTCGCCAGCCGCATTCGTTCCCTCTTCACGGGAGTTCAGTTTGATCCGGCCAACTTGGATGACCTCGAGGACATCCTCCTGCTGGCCGACTTCGGTGTTGACGCTTCCGAGGCCATCGTTGCAGAGGTTAAGCGCCTTGCCGCCGCGGTTGGCGCCAAGACCGAGCGCGAGCTGAAGAACATTCTGGTTTCGGTGCTAACCAACAGCCTCGAGCTGCCGAATCGCGAGCTAAACCTCGCCGGCGAGAAGCTGCCTTACGTCTTCCTGATGGTTGGCGTGAACGGTGTGGGCAAGACCACAACCATCGGCAAGTTGGCTGCCTGGCTGGCTGAAGGAGAGTGGCAGGTCGTCATCGGTGCCGCGGACACCTTCCGTGCCGCAGCTGTAGAGCAGGTTGCCACCTGGGCGAAGCGAGCCGGCGCGAAGCTGGTTGGCCCTGACCGCGACGGCCAGGACCCGGCATCCGTGGCTTTCATCGCGGTAGAGACCGCAGTCACCGATAAAGCCGACATCGTGATTGTTGATACCGCTGGTCGTCTGCAGAACAAGCTAGACCTAATGAGCGAACTTTCGAAGATTCGCCGTGTGGTTGAAAAAACCGTTCCGGTGTCTGAAGTGCTTCTTGTCATCGATGCCACAACTGGCCAAAACGGACTGCAGCAGGCAAAGGCATTCGCCGAAGTGGCGCAGGTCACCGGCGTTGTCCTAACCAAGGTGGATGGCACAGCCAAGGGTGGAATCGTTTATTCCATCCAAAAGGAGCTGGGCATTCCGGTGAAGCTCATCGGCTTCGGCGAAGGCATCAACGACTTCGCATTCTTCGAGGCCGACGAGTTCGCTCGCGGTCTGGTTGGTTAGTCTTAACACTTAGGTTTCGGCCTACTTTCGTCCCATCCAAGGAGTTGACGTGTTCGGTAATCTGTCCGACCGCCTAGCGCAAACGTTCAAGAATCTTCGCACCAAGGGCAAGCTGACCCCTGCGGATATCGACACCACGCTCCGCGAGATTCGCCGCGCCCTTCTGGAGGCGGATGTAGCACTCGAGGTCGTCAAGGATTTCATCGCCGCCGTGCGCGAACGTGCCCTCAGCGATGAAGTAAACCAGGCTCTAAACCCCGCCCAGCAGGTTGTGCAAATCGTCAACGAGGAACTGGTCGCCATCCTCGGAGGCGAGCAGCGCCGACTGGAGTTCGCAAAGAACCCGCCAACCGTAATCATGCTTGCCGGTCTGCAGGGTAGCGGTAAGACCACTCTTGCCGGAAAGCTTGCCAACTGGCTCAAGGATCAGAAGCAGACTCCGCTTCTGGTTGCAGCCGACCTCCAGCGCCCGAACGCGGTAAACCAGCTTCAGGTTCTGGGCGAGCGTGTAGGCGTTCCTGTATTCGCCCCTGAGCCTGGCAACGGCATCGGTGACCCTGTCAAGGTAGCCAAGGATGCCATCGAGTTCGCCAAGAAACAGCAGTACACCATGGTTCTGGTGGACACAGCTGGTCGTCTGGGCATCGATGAAGAGATGATGCAGCAGGCCCGCGACATTCGCGATGCCGTGAACCCGGATGAGGTCCTGTTTGTCATAGATTCGATGATCGGTCAGGACGCCGTAAACGTAGCCAAGGCTTTCGAAGACGGCGTTGGAATCACCGGTGTGGTCCTTACCAAGCTGGATGGCGATGCCCGCGGTGGCGCTGCGCTTTCGGTGGCATCGGTTACCGGCAAGCCGATCATCTTCTCTTCCACGGGTGAAGGCATCGATGCCTTTGAACCGTTCTATCCAGACCGCATGGCCAGTCGAATCCTGGACATGGGTGACGTGCTTTCGCTCATCGAGCAGGCGCAGCGCGCATTCGACGCCGATGAAGCGCGTTCAATGGCCGAAAAGATGGCCAAAAACCAGTTCACCTTGGAAGACTTCATGGAGCAGATGCAGCAGCTCCGCAAGATGGGTTCCATGAAGGCCATGCTGGCGATGATGCCCGGTGCAGGCCAGCTGCGTGAGCAGATTGACAACTTCGATGAGCGTGAAATCGACCGCACCGAAGCGATTATTCGCTCAATGACCCCGAGCGAACGCCGCGACCCGAAGATCCTAAACGGATCCCGCCGTCTGCGCATCGCGCGCGGTTCGGGCATGACTGTCACCGATGTCAACTCGCTTGTTAACCGCTTTGAGCAGGCCGCCAAGATGATGAAAACCGTCCAGAAGGGCGGAATGCCAACCGGCATGCCGGGAATGCCCGCAGGAATGGGTGGCCTCGGCATGGGCGGCGGCAAGGGTAAAGCCAAGGGCAAGGACAAAAAGAAGGGCTCCAAGAGCGGTAACCCTGCTAGGAGAGCGGCGGAGGAAGCTGCCCGTCTGGCAGGGGAGAAGCCCGGTGGTTCCTCCGAAGGAAACGGTTCGGCTTTCGGCCTCTAAGACTGGCTTTTTGCTGGAAATTCTGGCAAAATAGCAGAGTATCTTTGTGCCCGACCCTCTATCGGTGCAGCAGATGACCCTAGAGCTTGCTATCGAGTGTGCCCCCACGCTCACGGTAGAACGTTCGCCCCAATAAACATCAAAGGAATTAATTGTGGCTGTAAAAATTCGCCTGAAGCGCCTCGGCAAGATCCGTTCGCCTCACTACCGCATCGTTGTTGCCGACTCCCGCACCAAGCGTGATGGCCGTGTGATCGAGGAAATCGGTCGCTACATCCCAGGCACCAACCCATCGACCATCGAGGTCAACTCTGACCGTGCTCTCTACTGGCTTGGCGTTGGCGCACAGCCAACCGAGCAGGTTGAGGCGATCCTCAAGCTCACTGGTGACTTCCAGAAGAGCAAGGGCGACAAGAACGCCAAGAACGTTGTTCAGCCAGTTCTGCCAAAGCCAGAGTTCGTTGCTGATGCGAACAAGAAGGCCGTTCTGAAGCCGAAGGCTGAGATCAAGGTTGAGGCTCCAAAGGCTGAGGCTCCAGTCGAGGCTGCTGAAGAGACCGCTGAGGTCGAGGCACCTGCAGAGGCAGAGGCAGCCGTAGAGGCTCCTGCTGAAGAGGCCGCCGCTGAGGTTGAGGCTCCTGCAGCCGAAGCCGAAGCACCAGCTGAAGAGGCTTAATACTCGTGCTAGCTGTTGCGCTCGAACACCTGGTTAAGGGAATCGTCGACCACCCGGAAGACGCCTCCGTTGTAGAACGTCACACCTCGCGGGGCGACCTGCTTGAGGTTTTTGTTCACCCGGAGGACCTTGGCCGCGTGATCGGGCGCAACGGTCGCACTGCCAACGCACTGCGCACTGTTATCAAGGCGCTTGCGGATGGCAAGCAGGTTCGCGTAGACGTGGTGAAGACCGATTAGTAGGTCAACCCAGCTGCGCGTAGGCCGCCTGCTAAAAGCACACGGCCTAAAGGGCGCTATCAAGCTCGAGCTTTACACCGATAGCCCAAACGAACGCTTTGTTCCGGGAGCAGTTTTCGATCTGCAGGTCCCGCAAGAATCTCCTTGGTACGGCAAGACCGTTACCGTCACTGAACTGCGCTGGTACAACCAGGCTCCGGTCATTTTCCTAGAGGGCGTATCTGACCGCACCGCAGCAGAATCACTCATCAAGGCCATCCTGTTGATGGACACCGATGCCGACAAGCTTCCAGAAGAGCCAGACGCCTGGTACGACCACCAGCTGGTTGGCCTAAAGGTAATGCGTGACGGCCTGGAAATCGGTGAAGTGGTCCGCGTTGACCACCTTCCGGCTCAGGACATGCTGATCATCAAGCACAACGACCGCGAGGTCATGCTGCCTTTCGTGAAGGCAATGGTTCCGGCACTGGATATCGCCGCTGGCACCGTCACTGTCACGCCTCCGATTGGAATCTTCGAGGACGTACTTCCTGAACTTGCGAGCCCAGAACCTGCGGCTCCTGCTGAGGCCGACTCCGACGAAGCCGAATAGGCTGTTTTTTATGCGCATCGACGCCATCAGCATCTTCCCCGATTATTTCGCGGCCCTTGACCTGTCTCTATTGGGTAAGGCGCGCGAAAAGGGTCTGATCCAGTTTGAAGCACACGACCTGCGCAACTGGACCACCGACAAGCACAAGACCGTCGATGACACCCCATACGGTGGTGGCGCGGGCATGCTTATGAAGCCTGAACCTTGGGGCTTGGCTTTGGATGAGGTTCTTGGGCTATCGCCAGACACCGATGAAGTGTCCGATGCCACCGTTATCTTTACATCTCCGGCCGGCGATGTCTTCAACCAGGAAATCGCCTACGAGTTGGCCAAGGAATCACGTATCGTGTTTGCCTGTGGCCGCTACGAGGGTATCGACCAGCGTGTTGTCGACTACGCCAGCAAGAAAGCCAAGGTTCGCCTGCTTTCCATCGGTGATTATGTTTTGAACGGTGGGGAAGTGGCGGCAATCGCTATGACCGAGGCCATTGCCCGCTTGATTCCCGGAGTGATCGGAAACGCCGACAGCCTGGCTGAAGAAAGCCACTCCGGCGAAGGCTTGTTGGAATACCCTTCTTACACCAAGCCTGCAGAGTGGCGCGGAATGACCGTGCCGGAGGTCCTGCTCAGTGGAAATCACGCGCGTATCGCAACCTGGCGCCGCGAACAGCAGGTGGAACGAACCCGCCGCGTAAGGCCGGATTTGCTGCCGCCAGAGGCTGAGATCTAGCGAAAATCACCGCACATCTTTGCCTTGTCCGCTGTTCTGTGGCAAGATAGAGAGGTTGAACTCATCGATTTGAGCACTGCCGCAGGGGCGCTTGAGAGTTCTGAAATTCGAAAATACTTGTTGATGACCTGCGCGCTGAGACAGAAATGGTCTAGAAATGCACATTCTTGACGTTGTAGACGCACCAAACCTGCGTAATGACATCCCAGAGTTCCGCGTTGGTGACACCGTAAAGGTTCACGTAAACATCGTTGAAGGTAACCGCAGCCGTGTTCAGGTTTTCCAGGGCGCAGTAATCCGTCGCTCGGGCCACGGTATCCGCGAGACCTTCACCGTTCGCAAGATTTCCTTCCAGGTAGGCGTTGAGCGTACCTTCCCAGTACACTCCCCAGTTCTCGAGAAGATCGAGCTGGTTTCGCGCGGTGACGTTCGTCGTGCCAAGCTGTACTACCTCCGCGAGCTGCGCGGTAAGAAGGCGAAGATCAAGGAACTCCGCGACAACGCTTAATTCTTTTCGCAAGTGGATTCAATGTCCGCAAGCTAAACTGGCTAAATGACGAATTCCGGGCTCCCTGAGGATGGTACTAACCGTCCGAAGTGGGCCCGGTTTCGCAATTCCAAGGAAAACCCGAAAACTGTGCGCAAAATCTTCAAAAACCCAATCGTCTCGTTCCTAGTAGACATCGTCACCATCGTGGCGACCGCACTGGTTTTGTCACTGCTAATCAAGACTTTTCTGATTCGCTCTTTCTATGTGCCTTCTGGCTCCATGCTCAACACTCTTCAGATCAACGACCGCATTGTGGTCAACGAGTTGGTCCCGAACGTTGTTCCAATCCAGCGCGGCGACGTAGTTGTATTCAAGGACCCGGGTGGATGGCTGGGAGTCATCGACACCAAGCAAGTTCCTTGGACCACTCAGGTTTCCGACTGGTTCCTCGGTGCATTCGGCATCACCGCACCAGATTCGGACCAGCACCTGGTCAAGCGCGTAATCGGTGTGGCCGGCGACCACGTGGTTTGCTGTGACGCCCACAAGAAGATCACCATCAATGGCAAGGAAATCACCGAGCCTTACATCGCTGATAACCAAGACCCTTCGACCGTGAAGTTCAACGTAACTGTTCCGGCCGACAGCATCTGGGTGATGGGCGATAACCGCGGCAACAGTGAGGATTCGCGCTTCCACGGCGACCTCCCAAGCAAGGGCTTCGTCAACAAGAAGTTCATTGTGGGTCGTGCCTTCATCATCAGTTGGCCTTTCAACCACTTCACTTGGCTGGATAACTATCCAAATGTCTTCAAAGACGTTCCCAACCCTAAAAACTGAGCAAGAGCTCTTTGATGCCGGCAACAGGTTTGTAATCGGAATCGATGAAGTGGGCCGCGGCTCACTGTTTGGGCCTGTGGCTGTTGGGGTTGCGGTTCTGCGCATCGATGCCCATTCGGGCGTTCAAAGCCGCTCCCAGAACTCATGGCCGGCTCAGTTGGCGGACTCGAAGCTGATCTCTGAGAAAGTGCGCGAGGCCATTTTTGAACCGACGGCAGGCTGGGTAACCGGTTGGGCAGTTGGAATGGCCTCCAACACGGAAATCGATGAGTTGGGCATCACCAAGTGCCTCGCCTTGTCGGCGCTGAGAGCCATAAAGGCGCTCGATCCTCAGGTCAGAGCCGACATCGCTGCGGCCCCTGAACTGGCGCAGGCTATTCTGGACGGCTCGCACAACTGGCTGGGGGACACCCTCGGCCCCGTGGCGGTTCAGGTGCGCACTAAGGCGGACCGCGACTGCGTATCGGTGGCGGCTGCATCGGTGTTGGCCAAGGTAACCCGCGACCGCCACGTGGTAAGTCTTTGCCAAGAAAATCCGCAGCTGGAAACCTACGGCATCGCGGGCAACAAGGGTTATTCATCGGCGCAGCATCTGGAAGCGCTTCGCACAGTTGGCCCCACCGACCTGCATCGCCGCACCTGGCTAACCAAGATCTTGGCGGAAGACGCGCTCTTCTAGCATCTAAACTTTTTTACATGGACGAGAACGAATTCGACGAACTGGATCGCCAGGCCGAAATGGCTCTGCTGCGCGAGTTCCGCGATGTTCTCGGCACTTTCAAGTACCTGGTGGAGACCGAACGTCGCCTCTACCTGGCCAATGAGGTGGAGTTCAACCGGGTGGACACCCCAACCGACTTCTACTTTGAGCTGAAGCTCGGCGATGTTTGGGTCTGGGACATGAACCGCCAGGATCGCTTCATCAAGCAGGTAAATGTTCGCACCTTCAAGGATGTCAATATCGAGGAGCTTGAAAGCGGATTCCAGCTACCTAAGGACCTCGAAGTAGGCCAGTAGCCCTCCTCACTCGGCAATCTGGGTTTTCTCCACAATCCGCGGGTTTTAGGGCTTTTTTGCCGTCACCGACGAGCATCCTTGGAGGATGACCAAAGCCACAAAACTCATTGGAAAATACGGCGAAGACCGTGCCTGCGAATACCTGCTCACCCAGGGATATCAAATCCTAGATCGAAACTTTCAAACTACCGATGGGGAACTCGACATCGTTGGGATGATTGGCGGCAGCTTGGTTTTCATCGAGGTGAAGACGCGAACTTCCTATTCGGCCGGCAGCCCGCTTGAAGCCATTACCCACCAGAAGCTGAGTCGCCAAAGAAAGTTGGCGGCTATCTGGTGCTCCAAACGTCACGTCAGCAACGTGCAGGTGCGGTTCGACGCCATCGGGGTGCTGGTGATTCGTGGGCGGGTCACAATCGAGCATCTCAAGCAGGTCATCTGATGACGCTTTCCAAAGTGCACTCAATAGGTCTTTACGCGCTTGAAGGCACCGTCATTGAGGTGGAAGTGGACATCAGCGCTCAGTTGCCCGCATTTGTTCTGGTTGGCCTTCCGGATGCCTCACTTTCGGAGTCAACCTCTAGGGTTCGGGCGGCTTGCACCAACATCGGTTTCCCGCTGCCATCTAAGAAAGTGGTGGTCAACCTATCACCCGCTGCGGTGCCAAAATCGGGTTCCAGTTTCGATCTAGCCATCGCGGTGTCGGTGCTTGCAGCCATGGATGTCATCCCAGCGGCGGCCACCAAAGGCGCCTGCTTCATAGGGGAGTTGGGTCTGGGCGGCAGTATCCGTGCGGTACCGGGCGTGCTGCCGATGGTTTTAGCCGCGCGCAAGGCCGGTTTCACTCGCGTCTTTGTTGCGCAGGGCAACCTAGCCGAAGCGGCCCTAGTGGAGGGCGTAAGTGTTAGCGGGCACTCATCTTTCAGTCAGTTAGTTGCCTGTCTTCGCGGGCTCGAGGCCATTCACTTCGCAGAAACCGGCGTGACTGATGAGCCCGTTGCCATGCCAAGCCACCTGGACCTGCAGCAGGTCATCGGTCAGGATGCTGCTGTTGAGGGCTTGATTGTGGCGGCGGCTGGTGGGCATCACTTATCGATGATCGGCGCTCCTGGCGCTGGCAAAACCATGCTTGCAGAACGCCTTCCGGGAATCCTGCCACCGCTTTCGGTTGAGCAGGCGGTTGAACTAGCCGCGATTGAGAGTATTGCCGGTGACGGTCAGGCCGGCATCAAGCTGAATCGCATTCCGCGCTTCCAATCTCCTCACCACTCCGTCAGTAGGGCAGCGATGATCGGCGGAGGAACGGGCAGTCCTAATCCCGGCGCGGTGTCGTTGGCGCACCATGGCGTCTTGTTCTTGGATGAGGCCTTGGAGTTTCAGGTGACGGTGTTGGAGGCTCTCCGTGAACCCCTAGAGGCCGGGTCGGTTGTAATCGGCCGAGCCAGCGGAAGTGCGGTCTATCCAGCGCGCTTCCAGTTGG
Source organism: Actinomycetota bacterium (assembly GCA_039800845.1). Lineage (GTDB taxonomy): Bacteria > Actinomycetota > Actinomycetes > Actinomycetales > Microbacteriaceae > Rhodoluna. The sequence goes on along the minus strand of JBDLQA010000133.1, from coordinate 6,477 downwards.
TATTGGCGGCTAATCCCTGCCCGTGCGGCAATAACGGCAGCCTCACCAAAGACTGCACCTGCAGTTTTCAGACCATCAGGCGTTACGGAAGCAAGCTTTCGGGTCCAATCCTGGACCGCATAGACATCAGGTTGGCGATCCAACCCGTGACAATCGGTGCCGCATCCGGATTGGCGACACCTCCCATTTCTACCGCCGATGCCGCCGCCCGCGTGGCCACCGCCCGCCAAACAGCTGCCGAGAGGCTTTCCGTTATTGGCAGGCGGCTTAATGGTCACGTGCCTGGGACGGAAATGCGGAAACACTTCAAACCCGGCGCTAAGGCGCTCACCGAACTAGACAAGCTCCTGGGATTCGGCGCCTCAAGCATGCGCGGCTACGACCGGTGCCTTCGCCTGGCATGGACTCTGGCCGACCTAGACGGCACCACGACGCCGTCGAAAGAGCATGTTCAACGCGCGGTTGCCCTGAGAGGAACAGAGACGCTGGTGGGCAACTGATGCTTTTCAGCCAAGCTGAATACGATCAGCAGTTACGACCACTGCTGGTGGATGAGCCCGAAAACCCAGACGATGCCGTTGCGCTTTCGGCGTTGAGCGTTCTGTGCGAACCCGGCGATGGCCTTGCGGGGAATCTCACCCAGTTCATTTCACCCGGGCAGTTAGTGGCAGCCCTCATAAGTCGGAGTGATGCCGCACAAATGGCCGGACTCTTGGGCTCCGGCGCTGTTGCCGAGCTAGAGGACTCCTATGAGACAGAGTGGTCAAAGATCTGGGGTAAGGCCCAACAACGCTGGTTACCCCGTCTGAGTAAGACGGACTTACTTGAATCACTTAGCTGGATGCACCACGACACCGAACAGATTGGCGCTCGCCGTTCCATAGTCTTGAGCTCGGCGGCCAGTTATCCAGAAGGCTTCGATGACCTTCGCGGGCATAGGCCCCACGCGCTCTGGTGTATAGGCGACCCTGAGCTTCTCAAAAGCCAACATGCCATTTCGGTGGTTGGAACCAGAAACGCTAGCCCGTATGGCATTTCGGCCACGCGAGACATTGCCGCTGTTGCCTCGCAGTCGGGCATCGTCACTGTGTCGGGTGGCGCGTTCGGCATCGATGCCGCCGTGCACGAATCTGCGCTGGCACTTGGAGCACCGACCATCGTCATCGTCAGCGGGGGATTAGCCAATCTCTATCCCAAGGGCAACCTGAAGCTGCTACATGGTGTTGCTCGTTCCGGTCTGGTGCTTGCTGAGTGTCCGCCGCCTGTGACTCCGGCTAAGTTCCGCTTCCTAATGCGAAACCGGCTCATAGCAGCGCTAGGGCGTGCAACGGTGGTGATTGAAGCCGGCAAAACGTCGGGAGCCATAAGCACCGCAAACCACGCCTTGGATCTTGGCAGGCAGGTGGCTGTTGTGCCAGGCAACTGGAACAGCGCGCGTTCCATCGGTTGTCACGATTACCTGAACTCGCGCCTCGGTATGGTTCAGCTTCTAGCCAGAGCTCAGCAGGTGCGAGAACTCGCGGGCCTGGGATTCGACGCCGAACAAGCCGTTGAAGGGCTAGGAACCCTGGAGAAGCGCGCCCTGGATACCTTCACCAGCTCGGTCATGCAGGCGTGGGAGGTTCAGCGCCTTGCGGGGCTAACAGTGAAGGAGGCCCAGATTGCGCTCGGAAGTTTGGAGTTGCTTGGGCTAATAACTCGTGTTGGCGGCGGCTATCTGAGAGCTGGCGGGCAGTAAGGCTTAGTCTGAATCTATGGCGGCGCTAGATACCAACCTCATCCAGAGGTTCATCACCAATCTCGCCGCAGCCAAAGGCTACTCACCAAACACCCAGCGCGCATACCTAAGTGACCTAACCGAGCTAATGGCGCACCTGCAGCACCTGGGCCGTCAGACAACCGATGACATCGAGCTAGAAGACTTGCGGGATTGGCTATACCGAGTAACCGAGGCAGGTGCAGCTAAGAGCACAGTCGCCCGTAAGAGCGCGGCTGTGAGGGCATTCTGCACCTGGATGGAACGCCAAGGGCTTCACCCGTCAGACCTAGGATTGCGGCTGAAGAGCCCAAAGACCGGGCGCCCATTGCCCAAAGTGGTCAGCAAAGACTCCCTACAGCAGGTATTTGAGCTCTTGAAGCAGGGAGCCGAAACCGGAAACCCGGATCGAATCTTCGACCTGGTTGTGATTGAACTCCTATACGCCACAGGCATGCGCGTCAGCGAACTCGTTGGGCTAAACCTGGGAGACATCGATTACTCGCGCAACCTCCTGCTGGTAACCGGCAAGGGCAATAAGCAGCGCATGGTTCCTTACGGTAAGCCAGCAAGCGAGGCACTCGAGCTCTGGATCTCCAAAGGCCGACCAAAGCTGATCAACGAAGCCACCGATGACGCCTTGCTGATAGGCGCTCGCGGAAGGCGCGTAAACGTTCGCGTTGTGTACGGCTTAGTGGCCAAGGTCTTGTCCCAGACACCGATGGGTGCCGCTGGCCCTCACGCTCTGCGTCACACAGCGGCAACTCACCTGCTGGATGGTGGCGCGGACTTGCGCGCCGTTCAAGAACTGCTAGGTCACTCGAGCCTGGGCACAACGCAGATTTACACCCACGTCAGCGTGGAGCGACTGAAGCAGGGTTATCAGGGAGCTCATCCGCGCGCATAGGCTCTCATGTCTTAGGAACCGCGGGTTTAGGCATCACTGGCTTAGACACTATTGGCTTAGCGCATGAGCCGGCTAAAAGCCAATTCGCCCATCAGGTATTGCGGTGACAGGTAACCTGCATCGGTCCTGGCCGATTCGTGCAGGCACAGTTGCGGTGCACAGTGTGATTGATAACCCTGGCCGCATACAGTCGCGACCAACTGGCCGCTTGCAACTTCGGTGCCCACTGGAACCACTCCACAAGCCGGCTCGAATGCCGACCGGATAGCGCCATGTTTGATGGCCACCACCGGCTTAGTAGCAACCAGTCCGGAGAAAACTACGGTTCCGGCCGCAGGGGAGAGCACAACCGCGCCATCGGTGGTTAGTAAATCTATGCCCCGATGCCCCGAGCCCCAGAGGGTTTTGGGAGCCAAAAATGTGTTCTGGAGGCGAGCCGGTTGGATCACGCTCGATTGCCATCGGGGTGTTGACAGTGCCCCCAAAACAGTTGTGTGGCCCGAGGCGTGAGCTTGCACGTTGTTAGAGACTGAAAGTTGGACGAGCAAAATGACTAGCAAACCGGCACGGACGAGGCGGTTGCGGCGGTCCAATTCGGGAAACATGTAGATAGATTGGCGAACTTTGCGGGTAAATAATCGGTGGGTTGAAAAGTTGTGGAAAAAGGCGCCTGCTGACGCGACGGAAACCGCGTATTTACTAGCATTCAGCCCAGATTGCCTGTTAGACTTGGAAACAGCGGTGTGACTGCTGCAATCCCATGAAAACTGAGGTTGTAACTTTGCGCCGACTTCGCGCGTTGATCAACGGCAATCCAACTCGGTCCAACCGGTATTCGTATTAGGTGGCATGGAGCGCTGCAACGCCAGGGGCTATCGACAAACCGTCGAGTGCCATTAACTGAGTGGCGCGTTCGCGCGCCGAAAGGAGTACGACTATGCCAGTCGTAACTATCCGCCAGCTGCTAGACAGCGGTGTTCACTTCGGTCACCAGACCCGTCGTTGGAACCCAAAGATGCGTCGCTTCATTTTGACCGACCGTTCGGGTATCTACATCATCGACCTTCAGAAGTCGCTGACCCACATCGACAACGCTTACTCCTTCGTAAAGGACACCGTTGCACACGGTGGAAGCATCCTGTTCGTCGGTACCAAGAAGCAGGCACAGGAAGCCATCGCTGAGCAGGCTCAGCGCGTAGGCATGCCTTACATCAACGAGCGCTGGTTGGGTGGTCTGCTGACCAACTTCAAGACCGTTCAGATGCGTCTTGCTCGCCTCAAGGAGCTTGAGGTTATGGACTTCTCGGACGCCAGCAAGAGCGGCCTGACCAAGAAGGAACTTCTCATCCTGCGCCGCGAGAAGGACAAGCTTGAGAAGACCCTCGGTGGTATCCGCAACGTAACCAAGACCCCTTCGGCTATCTGGGTTGTAGACACCAACAAGGAACACCTTGCAATCACCGAGGCCAAGAAGCTGGGCATCCCAGTTATCGGTATCCTCGACACCAACTGTGACCCAGACGAGGTCACCATTGGTATCCCAGGAAACGACGACGCAATCCGCTCGGTTGCACTGCTTACCCGCGTTATCGCGGATGCAGCTGCAGAGGGTCTGATCGCTCGTCACGCAAAGCCAGAGCAGGCCGCAGAGCCACTGGCTGAGTGGGAGCGCGAGCTTTTGGAGCAGTCGAACGCTGCTCAGGAAACCGCAGCTGAGGCAGCCGTAGAGGCTCCAGTAGAGGCTGCAGCAGAGAAGGAAGCTAACTAATGGCAAACTACACCGCCGCCGATGTAAAGGCACTGCGCGAGCGCAGTGGCGCCGGCATGATGGACTGCAAGAACGCTCTCGACGAGGCTGACGGCAACGTTGACAAGGCGCTTGAGGTTCTTCGCCTCAAGGGTCTGAAGGGCGTTACCAAGCGCGAGGGTCGCACCACCAGCAACGGTCTGATCGTTGCTCGTGTAAACGGCGGCACCGGCTACCTGATCGAGCTCGCTTGCGAGACCGACTTCGTTGCTAAGGCTGAGAAGTTCGTTGCTCTGGCAGACAAGATTGCAGATGCAATCGTTGCTGCTGGCGCTGAGTCGGTTGAGGCTGCAGTTGCTGCACCAGTTGACGGCAAGACCGTCGGCGACCTCATCAACGATGAAGCAGCCATCATGGGCGAGAAGGTTGAGCTCCGCAAGGTTGCAGTCGTAAAGGACGCAGCAGTTGACGCTTACCTGCACCGCACCAGCAAGGACCTACCTCCTCAGGTTGGCGTTCTTCTTGCTTACTCGGGTTCGGACGCCGAGACCGCTCACGACGTAGCAGTTCACATCGCAGCATTCAGCCCAACCGTGCTGAACCGCGACGAGGTTGCAGCTGAGACCGTCGAGACCGAGCGTCGCATCGCTGAAGAGACCGCTCGCAACGAAGGCAAGCCAGAGGCTGCACTCGCCAAGATCGTTGAAGGCCGCGTAAACGGCTTCTTCAAGGAGAACGTGCTGCTTGAGCAGGACTTCGCTAAGGACAACAAGCTTTCCGTTAGCAAGGTTCTGGACAACGCTGGTCTGACTGTGTCGACCTTCGTTCGCTTCCGCGTAGGCGCCTAAGCATAAAAATCATGCGAAAGCCCCGGCCTTTTGGCCGGGGCTTTCGTCTTGCTGGCTAGACTAGATTTCGGATAATCACGCAACCATTAGGAGAACAAATGGGCCACACTCGCAGAGTACTTTTGAAGCTTTCGGGTGAGGCATTCGGTGGTGGCAACCTGGGCGTAAACCCGGACATCGTCGGCCAGATTGCTAAGGCAATTGCTGATGGTACAAAGCACGCCGAAGTGTCTATCGTGGTTGGTGGTGGAAACTTCTTCCGCGGTGCAGAACTTAGCCAGCGAGGTATGGAGCGCGCTCGCGCCGACTACATGGGAATGCTGGGAACCGTGATGAACGCGCTGGCTCTTCAGGATTTCCTGGAGCAGGCCGGAGTGGACGTGCGCGTTCAGTCGGCCATCGAAATGACTCAGGTTGCGGAGCCTTACCTGCCGCTGCGTGCAATTCGCCACATGGAAAAGGGCCGCGTGGTCATATTTGGTGCGGGTGCAGGTCTTCCATACTTCTCCACCGACACCGTGGCTGCTCAGCGCGCCTTGGAAATCAAGGCCGATGAGGTTTTGGTTGCCAAGAATGGCGTGGACGGCGTCTACACCGCGGACCCAAAGAAGGACCCATCCGCCGTCAAGCTGGACAACATTACCTATCAGGACGCACTTGTTCGCGGACTAAAGGTTGTCGACGCCACCGCCTTCAGCCTTTGCATGGACAACAAGATGCCAATGCGTGTATTCGGTATGGAGGGCGACTCGATTACCCGCGCCATCCGTGGCGAGAAAATCGGCACGCTGGTAACCGCTTAGTTTCAAACCCAACAAAGTTTTATTCAGAACGTCAAACAGGAGACAAAGATGATCGACGAGATTCTGCTTACCGCAACCGAGAAGATGGGCAAGGCCGTAGAGGCTACCAAGGAAGACTTTTCCACCGTACGCACCGGCCGCGCTAACCCACAGCTCTTCCAGAAGCTCATGGTGGACTACTACGGCACCCCGACCCCGCTTGCTCAGCTCGGAAGCATCGGAAACCCAGAGGCTCGCACCATCGTTGTGACCCCTTATGACAAGGGTGCACTTGCGGCAATCGAAAAGGCGATCCGCGACATGCCAAACCTGGGCGCTAACCCAACTAACGACGGCTCGCTCGTGCGCGTGACCCTGCCAGACCTCACCGAGGAACGCCGCAAGGAATACGTAAAGCTTGTTCGTACCAAGGCTGA
>JBDLQA010000132.1:0-5254 GCA_039800845.1 Actinomycetota bacterium | reverse complement strand
CGGAAGCCTCAAGACCAAGCACAACGTCGCCCACCTGCACGCGGTCCGAGGACAGCAACTTGGAGGCATCAACCACACCGGTGGCAGCGCCGGCAACGTCATACTCGTCAGGGTGCAGCAGACCAGGGTGCTCGGCGGTCTCGCCACCGACCAGCGCCACATCAACCGCGGAGCAAGCCTCGGCGATACCGCGCACGATGTCCGCGATGCGCTGGGGAACAACCTTGCCGCAAGCGATGTAGTCGGTCATAAAAAGACTGCGTGCACCGGTAACGACGATGTCGTCAACCACCATGCCGACAAGGTCCTGGCCGATGGTGTCGTGCTTGTCGATTGCCTGAGCAATGGCCACCTTGGTACCCACGCCATCTGTGCTGGTTGCCAGCAGCGGGCGCTCGTAGCTCTTGAGGAACGAGACATCCATCATGCCCGCGAAGCCACCTAGACCGCCCACAACCAGGTTATTGTGAGTAGCCGAAACGGCCTTCTTCATCAGCTCAACCGCGAGGTCTCCGGCTTCGGTGTCCACACCGCTGGCTGCGTAGGCGTTAGTCATTCAAGTTCTCCTGCTGAGCACGCACTAGGGCGTCGGTCTCGCTGTCTGGGCCAGGGTTGCATGCCTCTGGATCCGCATCTGCTACACCCGATGGACGCTCCAACAGGTTCTTACCAAGGCGGTCGGCGGTCGGCAGCTCAATCGGGTAGTTTCCGGTGAAGCAAGCGGTGCAAAGTTCGTGTTCTTGCTGGTTGGTGGCGGCAATCATGCCGTCCTTGCTGATGTAGCCAAGGCTGTCAGCACCGATGCTCTTGCAGACGTCTTCAACTCCCAGGCCGGTAGCGATCAGCTCGGCGCGGGTTGCGAAGTCGATTCCATAGAAGCAAGGCCAGGTAATAGGTGGCGACGAAATGCGGATGTGGATCTCGGCGGCACCGGCCTCACGCAGCATCTGCACGAGCGCACGCTGTGTGTTTCCACGCACGATGGAGTCGTCCACAACGATGATGCGCTTGCCACGGATTACTTCCTTCAGCGGGTTGAGCTTGAGTCGAATACCGCGCTGGCGGATGGTCTGCGATGGCTGGATGAAGGTGCGGCCAACGTAGGCGTTCTTCACCAGGCCGTGACCGAATGGGATTCCCGATTCCTGGCTGTAGCCGATGGCTGCCGGGGTGCCCGATTCTGGAGTTGGAATGACGAGGTCGGCCTCTACCGGGTATTCGCGAGCAAGCTGGCGACCCATCTCGACGCGGGAGTCGTAGACCACGCGGCCATTGATGGTGGTATCTGGGCGGGCCAGGTAAACGTATTCGAAGACACATCCGGCACGCTTGGTATCGGCGAATCGAGTGCTACGCAAACCGTTTTCGTCGATGGCAATGAGCTCGCCTGGTTCAACTTCGCGAACCAGCGATGCCCCAACAATGTCCAGGGCCGCGGTCTCCGATGCAACCACCCAGCCGCGCTCCAACCGACCAAGCACCAGCGGACGCACACCCTGTGGGTCGCGAGCCGCATACAGGGTGGTTTCGTCCATGAACGCCAAGCAGAATGCTCCCTTTACCTGCGGCAGAAGTTCAAGAGCGGTTGCCTCAAGGGTGTGGTCGAGGTCGCCAGCGAGAAGCGCAGTGAGAACAGCGGTGTCGGTGGTGTTACCGCCGGTGATTTCGTTGCTGTCCTGGTTTGGGTAACGCTTGCGCAGCAGATCAAGCAGGTCTGCGGTGTTGGTGAGGTTACCGTTGTGAGCCAGGGCTACGGTGCCGGTACTGGTGCGACCCAGAGTCGGCTGCGCGTTACGCCAAGACGAAGCACCAGTGGTGGAGTATCGGTTGTGGCCAATCGCAATGTGACCGACAAGGCTCTCGAGGGCACTCTCGCTGAACACCTGCGAGACAAGACCCATGTCTTTGTAGATAAGGATTTTTTCGCCATCAGAGGTGGCAATACCGGCCGATTCCTGGCCTCGGTGCTGCAGAGAGTAAAGACCAAAGAATGCCAGCTTGGCAACTTCCTCGCCCGGTGCCCAAACACCGAAGACTCCACACTGATCCTGTGGGCCCTTTTCATCAGGTAGCAGGTCGTGATTCAGAAGTCCATCGCCACGCAGCACGACATCACCAATCTTGGAAGCTCACCCGCAAACGGGCACCGATAACGGTTGGTTGGGCTTTACTCTTCAAGTTTAGTCGCTGTAGTGACCTTGGATTTTGACTTACTTACCCTGTCAAAGACCACCGCCAAATACAGGCCACCGAATGCTCCCACTGCAGACATGAAAACGATCATCACACCGAGCGTTGAAGCCCAGTCTTTGGATGCATTTTGCCCGGTGGCAAAGAACAGTACAAATGCCAGAACTAGACCGAAGGCGCCTCCGGTGAGCAGGAACGGCTGGAACTTTGGTGCTCGACGAATCTGCACGTCTTCTTTTTTAGCCATGCATCTATTAACGCACTAAAGGCAGAACCGCAGCGAACTCCATGGCACGGGTTCCGCTGGCCACCAGTTTGCCTTCGGCGAGCGCCTGCTCCACACTCTTCTCCCCCAGACAAAGTTGAAGCCAGGTCTGTGCGTCCATCTCGGCAACATTAGGTGGCGTTCCGCGGCGATGTTCCGGGCCGGCAACGCATTGGATGGCGCCAAACAGTGGCACGCGAACCTCAACCGAGTTTCCGGGCATGCGTTCGGCGAGGTCTTCCAGCAGGAATCGAACCGCTGTGGTCAGCGTTGGATTCTCGAATGCAGTGCTTCCGGAGCGATCCGAGCCTTCGCCACCGTTTTCGACAGCGCGCAGGGTTTTCACTGCCGCCAGGCCATCGGTGATTGGGATTCTGCGTTTCGCCACCCGTTAATTGTGTATCCCCTGTGAGATTCCGGTGACCAAACCCGCCTTAAGGTAACGTTCAGGAAACTGGCATGGGATTTTTATTATGAGTTTTCTGACGCGGCAACTGGCCGTCAAAGTTCCAACTGTCACGGCCTTCTTCTGGATCATCAAGGTCTTGGCAACCACCACCGGCGAGACCTTCAGCGACTGGATCAACGAGACTCTGGGATTCGGCCTGGGCAACACCACCGCTGTCATGACCCTGGTTCTGGTAATTACCCTGACGCTTCAGGTTCGCAGCCAGATTTACCGCCCCTGGCTCTACTGGCTGAACATCGTTGTTGTCAGCATCACCGGCACGCTCATCACCGATAACCTCACCGATGGCATGGGCTTCCCGCTTCTTTACAGCATGATCATTTTCGGTGCGCTCCTAATAGTGACTTTCGTGGTTTGGTTCCGTCGCGAAAAATCGCTGGCGATGAAAAGCATCAACACTCGCGAACGCGAACTTTTCTATTGGCTGGCCATCCTGCTCACCTTTGCCATGGGAACCGCGACCGGCGATTACCTCGGCGATGCCCTAAGCCTCGGCTTCGGAGTTTCCGCACTTATCTTCGCCGGCGCAATCGCGCTCGTTGCACTGCTCTGGCGTACCGGGACTGTGGGCGAAATTCTGGCCTTTTGGATTGCCTACATTCTCACCCGCCCGCTGGGTGCGAGCATCGGAGATCTTCTGGCGCAAGCCCCCAAGGACGGTGGATTGGGCGTGGGTACTACCGGCACCAGCATCATCTTCCTGGCAGCAATCCTTGGCTGCGTCACCTACTTGGCAGTCAGCAAAAAAGACCAGATCAAGGCGTAAACATGAACAACATTGCATCGAACGGCAAGCCGAAGCCACGCATCCTGATTGTGGACGATGAGGTTGGCCTAGCCACCGAGATCTCGGTTGCCTTGAGGGCGGCCGGTTACAGCACGCGCGTTGAAACCGAAGGTCTCCAGGCGATGAAGATGATTGAAACCACACAGCCGGAGCTGGTGCTGCTGGACATCATGCTGCCTGGCATGGACGGCGTCAGCATCGGCCGGAAAGCCATCAGCCAGTACAACGTTCCGGTCATCTTTATGACTGCATTGGATTCGCTAGAGAACAAGGTTGAGGGTCTGAATCTTGGGGCCGATGACTACGTGACAAAGCCGATTCTGATTGGTGAACTGCTGCTGCGCGTGCGTGCGGTTCTCCGACGAACCGGCGCAATCAGCCTGCCGCTGCACATCGATGACCTCGAACTCATCGAGGACGAGTACTCCGCGACCAAAGCTGGAGTGGACCTAGGTCTCACCAAAACCGAATTCCGACTCTTGGCCGAGTTGGTAAACGCACGCGGTCGAGTGCTCTCCAAGAACTTCCTTTTGACCCAGGTTTGGGGTTATGACGCATACGAACCAAACCTGGTGGAAGTGCACATGAGCAGCCTGCGCAAGAAACTGAATGCAGCTGACCTACCCGAGCTAATAGTCACCAAACGCGGCGTCGGCTATTTGGTCAAGTAATCTCAAACTGTGCTTAGGTCTCTTCGCTCGCGCGTAGCTTTGACGGCCGTTTTATCGGTGGCCGTTACATCGTTGATTGTGTTGTTCTCAATCGCGTTCGCAGCCGGACCCGTGGCCCGTCACAGCCAGCAGCAAGAACTCCAAACGATTCTTGACCGTGCGATCGCGCTGGACGGAAAAGTTTCCACCGCCAGGCTGGCCGACCGCCTAACCGAGCCGGGTTTCAGCGTTGTGGTTACCCTGGACGGCCAGGATTACCCTGCCTCCAGCAACGTGGCCATCATCACAAATGTGGACAAGGACGAGAACTACCTAACCGAAACGGAAACCCTGCCTAAATCTGGCATCTCCGTGACTGTCGCAACGCTCTCGGTTAGCACCTTCGATATGTACAGCCAGATTTTGACCATCGGAGTTCCGACAATCTTGCTGGCCCTTCTGGTTTTGGTTCTCGCCCTTGGCCGAGTGACTCGTTTGGCGCTGCGCCCATTGGATGACATGACTGCGCTGGCAACTCAAATTGCCGATGGTGAACTGGGCCGCCGTCTGGAAGTTGAAGATCCGGGCACCGAACTTGGCCGCACCGCCGTGGCATTCGACAAGATGCTGGACGCCCTGGAGAGCTCCATCCACCGAGCTCGAACGGCGGAAGAGCGGTTGCGTCAGCTCTGCGCCGATGTTGCCCACGAACTTCGCAGCCCCGTCAGCAGCATGGTGGCGGCCGCGGACAACTTAATGCGGGAACTGAGCTTGGGAAACCGAGGCTCAGCAGCCACCAAAGAGCTGGCCGAAGAAACCGCAATGGCCGTTGTACGCGATGGGCGCCGCGCTGGGCGAATCGTCGGAGACTTAACCCTTGCAGCACAGCTTGA
>JBDLQA010000131.1:0-8352 GCA_039800845.1 Actinomycetota bacterium | reverse complement strand
ACGTGGCTGTGCCGGGACTCTGGCTGCAGAACGCCATCGCCGATTTCAACCCGGACCTAGTGCACGTGGCATCGCCGTTCATCCTCGGTGGTCAGGCCATCGCGGCGGCTCAGCGCCTGGGAATCCCATCGGTGGCCATTTATCAGACCGAACTTTCCGGCTACATGGAGCGCTACAACATGGGCGCCGCCAAGCCTCTGCTGGACAAAGCTGTTGCGGCCATTCACGCGCCTGCAACCCTGAACCTGGCGCCAACCAAGCAGACCGCACAGTACCTGCGCGACCTGGGCATTGGCAGCGTGGACATTTGGGGTCGCGGGGTTGACCTGGACCTCTTCCACCCAAACCGCAAGGCCGAACCGGTCACCGATGCACTGCGCGCCAAGTGGGCACCGAACGGCGAAAAGATCGTTGGCTATGTTGGGCGCCTGGCTGCCGAGAAGCAGGTTCACCGAATGGCGGAACTCTTTGGCGCAGTCGATGCCGCGGGCTCTGCCGGCACCAAGTTTGTGATCGTCGGCGATGGTCCGGAGCGCAAGCGTCTCGAGGCCGATTTCGCCGGTCAGCCGGTGGTTTTCGCGGGCAAGCTCACCGGCCTAGAACTTGCAGCTGCCTATGCAGCTTTTGATGTTTTCGTGCACTTTGGCACCGAGGAAACCTTCGGTCAGACCATCCAGGAAGCCCAGGCGACCGGCCTTCCGCTGGTGGCACCAAACAGCGGTGGTCCGATGTTCCTGGTTGACCACGGCGAGACCGGATACTTGGCTCACCCAACCAAGGTGGATGCCTTCACTCCACTGGTTGCAGGACTACTGGCGGATGACGCGCTGCGTGCGCGAATCGGTGAAAATGCTCGCCGTGCAGTGCTTAAGAAATCCTGGGAAGCAAACAACGCTGTCCTGCTAGAACACTACGGTAGAGCTATGGAATTAAACGCTCTGGCCAAGGCATCTCAGCTTGAACTGGCTTAATGCCCAAGAAGTAGTCAACGCGGTTGGTGGCTACGCGGTTCTGGTTGTTTGCGTTTTCGTTTTCTTTGAGACCGCCTTTATTTTCACCTCGTTCTTGCCGGGCGATAGCCTGCTTTTCATCCTGGGAATCACATTGGCAACCGCAACGAGCCAGCCAATCCCGTTCCCTCTGGCCCTGCTGCTGGTGCTCGCCGCGGCTATCGCCGGAAGCCAGGTGGGGTTCGAAGTTGGTGCCAAAATCGGCCCACCTCTGTTTGAGCGCAACCACAACTGGATCTTCAACCCGAAGGTGGTTGAACGCACCCACCAGATGTTCGAAAAGTACGGTGCACGCGCTGTGATTTTGGCCAGGTTCGTGCCGATCATCCGTGCCCTAGTGCCGATGCTCGCCGGAATCTCATACCTGGAACGCCCAAAGTTCTTGCGCTACAACCTGATTGGTGGCGCCACCTGGGTGGTCGGTTTCATGGGCGCAGGCTACTTCTTGGGTGGTGTGCCAATCATCCGAGACCACCTGGATCAAGCGGTTTTGGCCATCGTGGTGCTGTCGTCGCTGCCGTTCCCGCTTGAGCTTTTACGCCACTGGCTTCAGAGCCGCAAGGCAAAGCGCGGCTAAGCGGCGCGGGCGAAATCGCTGCGGCTGATGGCCACAACTTCAATCTCAAGGTTGGCGTAAGGCGCCAGCGTTAGGTGCTTGCTGGTCATGCCATCGCCGCTGCTCGTGCCGCGCAGACGGCGCTCAATGAACGGCAAAACGTATTCCTTATACCAGCGCAGGGTGGCGATAAAACCGCGCGATGGAGCCACCATCTGGTGACGAGCGGCTTCCGGGATTCGGTGGGTTAGTGCCAGCAACGATGCCGCCTCATTCGCGATTCGCACGTGGCCGTGCCCGCTGAAGTGCACCATGTCCTCTGCCCAGAAAACCAGGTCTTCGAAGTCTTTGATGCCGTGAACATCGATGACCGGAATGCCGAGTTCGGCCGCTACGACGTCAATCATCTGAGTCATGCGCCAGGCGCGTGGCAGCACTCGGCGAAAGAACTTAAGGTGCGCTGGACGAATGGTGTTTGCCACCACAACGTCGCAGCCGGCCGCCAGCAGAAGCTTTAGGCCGTTGCGGAAGATGGCCTCAAGGCCTTCTAGGTCTTTGGTCATGAAGTCGTTGCTGCCGGCCATCACGGTGACTAGGTCTGGCTGCAGGCGAAGTGCTGCTTCAACCTGGGTTGTCATGATGTTGCGCATCTTGCTGCCGCGAAGCGCCAGGTTTGCGTAGTGGAACTGGTGCCCGCGCTGCTGTGCTTCAAGGCTGAGTAGGCCCGCGAGGCGGTCGGTCCAGCCGTTGTGTTCACGCTTCTGGTCGAAGGTGAAGTCGCCCAATCCTTCGGAGAGTGAATCACCGATTGCTACATACGAAAGGTACGGAGTGCCAGTCATGCCTCAATGTTCGGTTCACCAGGTTAAAACTGGTTGAACACCCATAGACCAGCAGTCGAAGTCCAGTTGGGTACTTGGTGAACGCGGCGGAGGCGCTAAACGGCGGCGGCGGCCTTCGCGGCGGTTTTGGCGACTGCCGCGATCTTCTCCAGGTCGTCATCGGTGATTGCGCCTGATACGAACCAGGCCTCAAATGCGCTCGGTGGCAGGCTCACGCCGCCTTCCAGCATCGCGTGGAAGAACGCGTTGAACGCGGTGACGTTTTGGGTCTGCGCCTGTGCAAAGTTGGTCACCCGGGTCTCTGTGAAGAAGAAGCTGAACAGGTTGCCGCCGGTCTGCAACTGGTGGGCAACGCCTTCGGCGGTCAGGGCCTGACTGATTGCCTCGCCTACCTGCTGGGCGCGAAGGTCCAACTTGGCGTAAAGCGCGTCATCACAGAGCTGCAGGGTGGCCAGACCGGCCGCTGTAGCAACCGGGTTGCCACTGAGGGTTCCCGCTTGGTAAACCGCTCCCAGTGGCGCCAGCATGTCCATGATGGCCGCTGGGCCAGCAACTGCAGCCACCGGGTAGCCGCCACCGATTACCTTGCCAAATGTGAATAAGTCAGGTGCCCAGCCCTGTGGAGCAATGTATTTGTTGAACCAGCCGCCCGCGCTCACGCGGAAGCCCGTCATGACCTCGTCCAAAATCATCACCGCGCCGTGCTGTGAGGTGAGTCGGCGAATCAAAGTGTTGAAATCTTCGCCATCCAAAACGGCAGGTGGCACAACGCCCATGTTTGCCGGCGTTGGCTCGGTGATGACAGCCGCAATCTCGCTGCCGCGGGTAGCGAACAGCTGCTTCAAGGCTTCGGCATCGTTGTAATCCAAGACGATAGTGTCCTGCGCTGCACCAGGAGTCACACCCGGCGAGTTTGGCAGGCCAAGGGTGGCAACGCCACTGCCGGCGGCGGTGAGAAGGGCATCGGAGTGGCCGTGGTAGCAGCCCGCAAACTTGACGATCACATTGCGCTGAACTCCACCTCGACTGGCGGCGGCGCGCGCCAAACGGACGGCGGTCATTACCGCTTCGGTGCCGCTGGAAACAAAACGCACGCGGTCGGCGGCAGCGCTTCCGTTCACTTTTGCGATGCGAGCTACGATTTCCTCGGCGAGCAAAACCTCATTCGGGCTAGGCGCACCAAATGATGCCGACTTAGCCGCTGCATCGCGAACCGCGGCGGTGACTGCCGGGTGGGCGTGCCCCAAAATCATCGGACCCCACGAACCAACGAGGTCAACATACCGGTTGCCGTCGACGTCCCAAATCTGGCTGCCTTCACCGCGCACAAAGTACCGCGGGCTGCCGCCAACGCCCTTGAACGCGCGAACCGGACTGCTGACACCGCCGGGAATCACCCGCTGCGCGCGCTCGTGCCAGGCCAGCGATTTCGAGATTTCTTGCGTCATTAGTAATTCCTCAAAAGTGCGGCCGCTTCCAACGCCCAGTAGGTGCAAATGATGTCCGCGCCAGCGCGCTTCACGCTGTGCAGAACTTCCAAAATCGCGCGCTCGCGGTCAATCAGGTCGGCTGCCGCGGCGGCCTCAAGCATCGCCATTTCGCCACTGACAACGTAGGCGGCCACCGGAACATCCACCGATAGTTTGGCCTCGCGCACCACATCCAGGTAGCTCAGTGCGGGCTTCACCATCACGATGTCCGCGCCTTCTTCAACATCAAGGCGGATTTCACGAAGGCTCTCGCGAAGGTTGCGTGGATCCTGCTGGTAGGTCTTGCGGTCGCCCTTCAGCTCGCTCTCCACGGCATCGCGGAACGGACCGTAAAACGCGCTGGCGTACTTGGCGGCGTAGGCCAGGATGCTCACATCGGTGTGGCCAGCGGCATCCAGAGCCGCGCGGGTGAAGCCCACCTGGCCGTCCATCATTCCGCTTGCGCCAAGCATGTGCGCTCCGGCCTTTGCCAGCTCCACTGCCATCTGAGCGTAAACATTCAGGGTGGCGTCGTTATCCACAGAGCCGTCCGCGGCAAGTACTCCACAGTGTCCGTGATCGGTGAATTCATCCAGGCAAAGATCTGCGATAACCACCAGGCGGTCGCCAACCTGCTGACGCACCTGGCGCACTGCCACGTTCAAAATACCGGCGGCGTTCAGCGCCTCGGTTCCGGTGGCATCACGCTTGGTCGGAATGCCAAAAAGCATCACGCCACCGATGCCCGCGGTTAGCGCTTCATCGATTACGGCCGGCAGGCTGGCAAGGTTGTGTTGAAGCACGCCCGGCAGGCCCTTGATCGGGCGAGGGGCGGCGAGGTCTTCCTTCACGAAGATCGGCAGAATCAGCTGCGCAGGATCAACGCGGTTCTCGGCAACCAGGTTGCGAATGGCAGCGGATGCGCGCAGGCGGCGTGGGCGTTCGGCTGGGAACATCAGTTGGCTCCAATGCTGTGATTCGGCTTGGCTAGGGTTGCTTCAATCAGAGTAGCCGCGATGCTTTCGCCGGAAGTATCCGGAGTGATGGCCACCACGTTTAGCCCTAGGTTTTCGGCAACCGCGGCAGTGGTTCGTCCGCCACACACCACCGGAATGCTGCGGGCGGCATCCGCTCTCGTCCAGTGCGCAAAAGCACGGGCGGCACTCGGGCTGCGGAAAAGCACAGCGCTGAAGTCGCCGATTCGGTCGGCGGTTTCGGGCTTTGTCGGGATTATCGCGGTCTCGTAAATCACTTCGCTGGCAACCTGCCAACCGGCTGCGGCCAGTTCATCGGTGAGGGTTTTCATGGCCAAGTTACCGGCCGGAATCAGCGCGCGAACCGGACGGTTCAGGTTGGCGGCCTCAGGGGCGGCCTCTGCAACTAGCTGCTGCGCCAGCGCCAAACCGTACGCCTCGCTCGGAACGAAAACGTCGTAAACGCCAAACTCGCCAAACTTGGCAGCAGTTGCCGCACCGATGGCCGCGAATCGCACCCCGCGTTCCTTGGCATCGGCGAAGGCCTCCGCAACTGCCGAGCGGCGCGTGAGTTCCCACGCCTTGATACCCCAGGCTTTGAGGCCGTTCAAACTGGTTGCGATAACCCAGTCGCCAGCCTGCAGGGTGCCGATGCGGGCTAGGAGTTTGGCCGCGGCCGCCTGACCTTCTTGGCCGGGCAGCGGTTGGATGGCCAGGTACGGGTCGGTGAAGCTCTCAAGACCGACCGCTTTGAGCGCGGCTGCGTCACCTTCGTTACCGTCCGCGCGAATCAGCAGCACTGGCTTGGCGGCGCTAGTCATTGCCACGCTCCGCACCGATGTCCGCAGCCACAGCCTTGCCCAGCTCAGTGGCCATCAACTTCGCGGCCACAAACAGGCCCAGCTGGTGAGCTTCACTGAGGGCCGCAGGGGAGTCAACCGGCAGGGTGATTGGCGCGGAAATCTCGAAGCGCTCGAACTCGATTGGCAGGCCGCTTCCGTTCGGCTCAGTGTTTCCGCTCAGCTCGGCCTGAACCTTGAGCACTCCAGCCTCCAGGGTCGCCACAGCACCAACCGCGGTGCTGCAGGTTGCAGCAACGCCCACGAGGACCGCGCGCTCGGCGGTGGTGATCAACCTGGCGTTGGCGTCATTTATCTGTGCCAGTAGGGCCAGAGTTTCAACGTCATCGGAGCGGCACTCAACTGCCAACGCACCCTGAGCAGGGGCCGGCAGCAAAACATCGAGCCCCAGAACCTCGGCGGTTTCGTCGTACCTGCCGATACGCTTCAGGCCGGCTGCCGCAAGCACTGTCGCGTCAAAATCGCCAGCGCGCACCTTTGTGATGCGCGAATCCACGTTGCCACGGATGGGACGAATCACAAGATCTGGCCGTGCAACCAGAATCTTGGCACTTCGGCGAGGAGACGACGTACCAACCACCGAGCCCGACGGCAGCTGAGCCAAGGTCAAGTTGTCGCGGCTCACCAATACGTCGTGCAGGTCTTCACGTGCGGGCACGGCAGCCATCGCGATGCCAGGGGTTGGAGCGCTCGGTAGGTCCTTAAAACTGTGGACGATGAAGTCCACTTCGCCCGCCAAAAGCGCGGCCCGCAGCGAGTTCACAAAAAGCCCCGGAGTCTTCGATTCATGAAGTGGAATCGTGCTGTCATCGCCCTCGGTGCGGACGATTACTTCTTCAACCGCCGCCGAATCTCCTAGCAACCGGCCAACGGCATCGGCAACCAAACCGCTTTGGGTGCGGGCCAGCAGCGAACCACGGGTTCCAAGACGCAAGACGTGACTACTCATTGGACTTCCCCGTTCAGGTCGATACCGAAAACGGTCTTCACAGCAGCCGCGTAGTCTTCGGGGTTGCCCGCCTTGGCAAGCTCTTTCGCATTCACACTTGGCGTGTGCAGAATCGCGTTGGTAACGCGGTTGAGCGACCTCTCAACTTCAGCTGCGGTTTCATTACCACTGCGCTTTCGAACCCGCTTCACTTCATCAGCCACCCAGCCAGAGACGTGCTCTCGCAACCGCGCAATCATCGGGTCAACGGCCCTGGCCGCTTGCTCGGCCTCAAATTCCTCAACTGCTTCCAGGACTATTTCCTTGGCGCGAGCGACAGCTTCCGTCTGCTCACGCGGCACATGGTGGTGAATGTAGTCCAGGTCAATAACCTCAACTCCATCTAGTTCGTAGGCCGAAGGCGCCACACTCTTGGCAAGTGCAACATCGACAACTCGTATGCCAACCCGCAAACCCTCCTGACTCTGAAGAGCCAAAACATCCTTGGCAAGGTGATAGCTGAGGCTGAAATTGCGGCTTCCGCTGGCGGCTACAACTAGGTCCGCGTTGGCTAATGCACTGCGAAGTTCTCCACGCTCAATCGGAATCGTTCCTCGGTTTTCGCTGAATTCAGCTGCACGCCCACTCTCGGATGCAACTCGAATCTCTGAAACCCCAAGGCGCTGCAAAGCAGCAACGCTAACTCGTGCGTAAGCCCCAGTGCCGAAAAGCACCACTTTTTTACCACTTAGGGAACCGTGTCTGCCTTGGTAAAAATCTAGCCCGGCAGCGATGATCGATCGGCCAGCAGCGCCGAGGCCTGTCTCGTTTGCGATTCGCTTGGCAACAGCCGACGCCGACTGAAATAAGCCGTTTACAGTTGTGGAAGCGTGGCCGTTTTCCTGCGCATCTTTGAGCGCATCGCGCACTTGGCCCGCAATCTCACCTTCGCCAATCACCATGGAATCTAGGCCGGAGGCCACCGAATACAAGTGTTGGGCCACGCTCGATCCCAGAGACACAGAAAGCACTTCGGAGAGGTAGTCAATATCTAGCCCAGATGTTTGCGAAGTGACATTGATGGCGTGGTCCACCGACTTCTGGGTTTGCTCAGTTTCTAGGTAAATCTCAAACCGGTTGCAGGTACCGATAACAACACCGGATCCACCGTTTTTGAACAGTTCATCCCTGATTCGGGGAGCACTGGTTTCCAACGATTCCAGCTCCGCTAGGGAGAGGTCGTTGAAGTTTGCGCCTAGCCGAATCAACACCACATCTTTATTGTCGCAGAGGGTCCAAGGCGCACTCTGACAAAGAGTCAGGAATGAATATTTGTGACGCTCCACACTTGAACCGTGAATGAAGTTGCAGAACAGGTTTTGCCGGCAGCACATCCTTTGATGTCGGGTGTAACAGCCAACTCTCCGCTCGTCCGCGCCTACTCCGGAGAGCAGCAACACAGACTGCCGGTCTGGTTTATGAGGCAGGCCGGTAGATCGCTTCCGGAGTATCGAAAAGTCCGCGAGGGAATCCCGATGTTGGATTCTTGTTTAATCCCGGAGCTGGCCGCGGAAATCACTCTGCAACCGGTTCGCAGGCATTCGGTGGATGCCGGCATCTTCTTCAGCGACATCGTCGTGCCACTGAAGTTGGCGGGCGTCGAAGTGTCAATTGTTCCGGGTGTCGGGCCTGTTCTGGAAAAGCCGATTCGTA
>JBDLQA010000130.1:0-4101 GCA_039800845.1 Actinomycetota bacterium | reverse complement strand
TGACAGTGCCTGCTTGAAGGCGTCCGTCGTATAAGTTGCACCGCTTAGGTTGCTGAAGTTAGTACCCTGGGCCGCAATGGCATCCTGCACCAGGTAAGAGAAAGCCTGCTCGCGTCCTCCGGTTGCAGACGAGGTGCCGTAATCGATGCTGGTTATTTTCCCGCTCGATTCGCTGACGGTCAACTGAACCTGGCCGAATTGGTAGGCGACCGCGTCGGAAGTTGCGGTTCCAGATTTAGCGGCTGGCTGACTCGACGTCGCAGTTTGGGCACTGGAACCGGTGGCGGTGGAGCTCGAACCAGCAGCAGAGCCGCCCTGGGTGAAGTGCTGGGTCAGTGCCAGTCCACCGGCAATCGTGGTTATTGCGATGAGTCCGTTAGCCCAGGCGAGACGGGTTTTTCTAGACATTGATTTCTCCTAGAACTTTCCAAGCGCACTTGTCAGTGCCTGCTTGAACGCTTCGGTTGTGTAGGTTGCTCCACTTAGATTTCCGAAGGATGACCCCTGAGCCTGAATCGCGTATTGCACGAGGTATGGGAAGGCTGCTTGGCGGCCACCGGTAGCGCTAGACGAGCTGTAATCGATGGCGGTGATCTTGCCGTTGCTCTTGGTGACGGTAAGGATGATCTGTCCGAAGCGGTACGGAATGGTGGCGCTGGTCTTG
Source organism: Actinomycetota bacterium (assembly GCA_039800845.1). Taxonomy (GTDB): domain Bacteria; phylum Actinomycetota; class Actinomycetes; order Actinomycetales; family Microbacteriaceae; genus Rhodoluna. Next base: position 3,437 of record JBDLQA010000130.1, on the reverse strand, counting down.
GTGTCGCTACCGGAGGAGCTGCTGCTGGACGAGGTTCCAGAAGAAGAGGTGCCGGATGTTGTTCCGCCGCTGCTGGTGCTGCCCGATGCCGTGCTGCTTGATCCAGAGCTGCTGGTTCCGGACGCCGAAGGACTAGACGAGGAAGATCCGCTCGATGTGGTGCCCGAAGTGGTGCTTCCGGTGGTTGTCGAACTGCCCGCGGACTTAGTGCTCGAGGTGCCCGTGCTTCCGGACGCAACATTGCCAGAAGAAGTAGTTCCTGAAGCAGTGCTGGCGGATGGCGCTGGGGAGGAGCCGTTGTCAGTGTTGCTACCTTGAGGCGCAGTCCCAACGCTGCCCCCAGCATTGGTGCTCTCTGAGGATTGGGAGCCGGCGGCTACGTTCGAAGCACCGCCAGTGGCAGTAGCAGCGAAGCCGGCTGATACCTGAGCGCTAGTGCCCGCCAGGTAAGACAAACCGAGCACGCCAAGGCTCGCCACGGCGACGATTGATTTAGTTCCGTTTCTCACCAGGCAAACTCCTCTGCGTGAATTTGATGGGTTGGCGTCCCCGCCTTCTTGACGCTCTTGACTACCGCGTGCGTCCAGGCGGCTGGCCCGCAAATGTAGACGTCGGAGTTGGCGATTTCAGGAACAATCGAAACGATTCGAGTGTGGTCCGGCAGGCGCTCGGGGTGGGCGGGCAGCCAAGAGTTAGCTTCTCCGCGCTTGCCCACGAGCAGTGTGAATTTGAATCCGCGCTTTGTGGCGAGGTCGTCAAGTTCGTCCATCAGCGCTGCGTCGATGCGGTTGCGAACGCGGTAGATGATGTTGATGTCGCCCGGGCGCGCTGCCATTGATTCTGCTAGTGCGCGAATCGGTGGGGCACCGATGCCGGCGGCGATCAGGGTGACCTTTTCACGACTTCGACGGGCCTCGGTGAAAACACCGTAAGGGCCTTCCAAGATGACGCGGGTTCCAGGCTTGATCCGCTGCAAGAGCTCGGTGTCATCGCCGCGGTTACCCACCGTGAAACGAACGAAGCGCGAGTTAGGTGCTGCCGAAACAGAGAATGGGTGAGCTCGCCACCATTCGCGCCAGGTAAGGACACGAAGGATAAAGAACTGACCGCTTTCGTATCCGAGGTCCTGCAGGTTTTTGCCGCTGATGTAAATGCTGGTGGAGTCACTCGACTCCTGCACCGTGGTCTGAACCTTGAGGCCCATGCGAAGTGAAACAACGATCGGCTCCAGGAAACGGAACCACACGATGTTGCCGGCCACAAACAGGTAGAGAGTCACCCAATAGAAAGTGGCAACTGGTTTACCTGCGATGTCACTTCCGGTTGAAATCTGGTGAGGGATTGCCAGGAATACCGACAGATAGGAGAGCAGGTGGACAATCCACCAAGCCTCGTAACTGAGCTTCTTGCGGGCGATCTTGATGGAAGTGATGACCACCAGAATCATCAAAATTAGGGCGATGGTGGCGGTGAGCATGTCCGGAACGTTGAAAACCAGATTCTGAAGTTCTGCAAGCAGAGTTTTTTGATCCAGCATCGTGTAGTTGATCCAACTTGCCAGGAAGTGAGCAAGGATCAAGTACAGAATCGGCTTACCCAACTTCTTGTGGGCATCGGTGGTTTTGTCCAAGCCGTAGAGGCGGTCAATCCAAGGCACACGTGCAATCAGCAGCATGTGAATAAGCAACAGGTCGGTGCCGACAAGAGCGGTAAGGCGGCTAAATGCGCCAAATCCGGTCGCTACATCGGTGACAGATTTGATGCCACCATCGATGAGGAACATTGCGGTGACAGCTAGCACGCTTGCCCAACCGAGGACCTCGATGAAGTCCTGACCACGGCGAATGCGCCTGATTTTACGCTTGCCTAAGCGCACCCGAGTGTTTGGCTGCACGAAGCGAAAGTTTGCTGTCATGGGTTAAGTCTTGTGGCGGTTCTTGGGAGTTTCCTGATAGCGGGCTGGGAAATACTGAAAAGTTGCTGCCGGTAGGAATGTTTATAACTTGGACTTGCCCGCGAAACACCGCGGCAACAATCGAAGCCTACCGTTGCACCATGGGCGATCTATTTAGCGGATATCCGGTGGCGGGGCCGGTCAAGCGTGCCGAAAAGAAGGCAGGCAAACTACCGCCGTTCGATGAGATGTTTGCGGGAGTCGGCAAGGTCCGCAGCAACTACCGACAGATTCACGAAGCACTCGCTTCGATGTCCCAAGATGAGTTGGTGGGCCGCACCGAGGCCCTTGCCAGCTCCTACCTTGCGCAAGGTGTGACCTTCGACTTCGCTGGCGAGGAGCGTCCGTTCCCGCTGGATGCCGTGCCACGTGTGATTGCCCGCGATGAGTGGAGCAACCTGGAAGCCGGCATCAAACAGCGCGTCAAAGTTCTTGAAGCGTTCCTTGCCGATGTCTACGGCCCGCGCAATGCGATCCGCGATGGCGTGGTACCCGCAAGCCTCATCACCACCAGCGCCCACTTCCACCGTGCCGCCGCCGGAATCGACCCTGCCAACGGAGTGCGCATCCAAGTTTCCGGCATCGACCTCATTCGCGATGAAGTGGGCGAATGGCGCGTGCTGGAAGACAACGTTCGCGTGCCATCCGGTGTTTCCTACGTGATCTCCAACCGTCGCGTTATGGCTCAGACCCTTCCGGAACTTTTCCAGCAGATGCGAATCCAGCCGGTGGCCGAATACCCGAACCGTTTGCTTGCTGCGCTGCGCGCGGCTGCGCCATCGGGGGTTTCAGAACCGACTGTCGTAGTGCTGACCCCCGGTGTTTACAACAGCGCGTACTTTGAGCACACCCTGCTTGCCCGCCTGATGGGCTTGGAGCTTGTGGAAGGCCGCGACCTCTACTGCTCCGGCGGCAAGGTCTACATGCGCACCACTTCAGGTCCACGTCGCGTCGATGTGATCTACCGGCGCGTTGATGACGAATTCCTTGACCCGCTGGCATTCCGCACCGATTCTGTGCTGGGCCCACCGGGACTTCTGACCGCGGCCCGCCTGGGTAACGTGACCGTCGCCAACGCGGTGGGCAATGGCGTTGCCGACGACAAGCTGGTCTACACCTACATGCCGGACCTAACCCGCTATTACTTGGGTCAGGAGCCAATCATTCCGAATGTGAAGACCTGGCGCCTTGAAGAAAAGGATGCCCTGGCGGAGGTGCTGGACCGACTGGACGAACTGGTTGTGAAGCCGGTTGATGGCTCCGGCGGCAAGGGTCTAGTGGTTGGTCCGAGTGCCTCTAAGAAGGAGCTGGACGACCTCCGTAAGCGCCTCACCAAAGACCCGCGTGGCTACATCGCACAGCCGGTGGTTCAGTTCAGCACCATCCCGACTTTGGTAGAAGATGGCTTGCGCCCACGTCACGCAGACCTTCGTCCATTCGCGGTGAACGACGGCAAGGACGTCTGGGTTCTGCCAGGCGGTCT
>JBDLQA010000129.1:0-28393 GCA_039800845.1 Actinomycetota bacterium | reverse complement strand
CGAATCGTCCAGAAGTGTGGATCAACCTAAGGCCCGAGTCAGAGGCTCTCGCCGATGCCGCTGAGCTTGAGGAGCGATTGCTTAGGGGCGATTCCCTTCCGTTGGCGGGCATGGTTGTGGCTGTGAAGGACAACATCGATGTCTATGGCCTATCGACTACCGCCGGGCATCCAGCGTTTAGCCACCTCCCAAGGCGTTCGGCAACAGCCGTAGAGCGTTTGATTTCCGCGGGCGCCGTTGTGCTGGGAAAGACCAACTTGGACCAGTTCGCTACCGGCTTGGTGGGCACGCGCAGTCCATATGGAGCGGTACGCAATAGCTTCGATGAAGAGCTCATTTCTGGTGGATCATCCAGTGGTTCGGCTGTTGCGGTGGCATTGGACATGGTCGATTTTGCTCTTGGAACGGACACCGCGGGATCCGGACGAGTTCCTGCCGCACTCAATAACCTGGTGGGCATTAAGCCCACTCTCGGGATAGTCCCAGTGGACGGAGTTGTGCCGGCATGCCGAAGCTACGACACCGTAACCGTGTTTGCTAAGACTTTGGAACTCGCAGCTCTGGCAACGCGCGTCATGGCGGGCCACTCGTCATACGATTCGCGTTCTAGGGTTTGGCCAAGTGACGTAAAGTTGGCCGCACCTGGAGCCCCGCGGATTGCCATTCCTGCGCCGAAGTACCTCACCCTGTTGGATAGTGAGCGTCTAGCGCTCTTTTACGCGCAGGTCTCGTTGGCCAAGTCATTGGGCTGGGTAGTCGAGGCTATTGAGTTCGCTCCCTTCCTCGAATGCGCGAAACTGCTTTACGAAGGCGCGTTGGTGGCCGAGCGATATTCGGCCTACGGCGACTTCCTGGAGCAGTATCCCGATGGCGCCGATCCTACGGTTTCGAAGATTGCCCTCGCCGCTAAGGATCGGACTGGCCACGCACTTGTAGCGGATCAGGGCAGGGTAGCTGATTACAAGGTTGAGACTTTGTCTCTGCTGGAAGGATTCGATGCATTGCTCATACCGACAGCGCCCGAGCATCCGACGCTGGCTGAGGTAGTAGCCGATCCAATAGCAGTAAATTCCCGCATGGGAACTTTCACCAACTTCATGAACTTGCTAGACATGTGCGGCGTGGCAATCCCTGCGGGTCAGGCATCGTGCGGCCTATTCGGCGTTACTTTGGTGGGCCGAGCTTTCGAGGATCAAGTTGTTCTTGACCTGGCTTCCCGGTTGTTAGGAGTTGCGACAGCGGAACTTGTGACGGACACATTGGAACTTGCTGTATTTGGCGCGCACATGAAGGGGTTACCTCTGAATCACCAGTTGGAGACAATCGGCGGGCGCTTCGTGCGCGAAGTTACAACGAGCGACTCCTATCGCATGTTCGCACTCGACTCGGTGCCACCCAAGCCCGGCGTCGTTTGGGCTGGCCGCGGCGCGGGAGTTGGACTTTCTGGTGAGCTTTGGGAGGTCTCACCTGCGGGGCTCGGCAAGTTCTTGGCGGGTCTTCCGCAGCCGATGACGCTTGGCGCTGTCGAACTATCGGACGGGCGGCAAGTTGTCGGTTTCGGGTGTGCCGCTCCTGACGGCCCGGACATAAGTGAATTCGGTGGCTGGAGGGCATACCTAGCTGGTCGATGAGGGTTAGCACCTGGTCGGCTAGTTACCCAGGTAAGGGCGCAGCTCTACGCGACGGTTGCATGCCTTCGAACCCTCAAACGCCAGGCGCTTTGCGGTCTCGGCATCGTCCGCCTGAATCAGCCAGAAACCGCTGTAGTGCTCGGCTTCTTTGAAAAGCGAACCGTTGCTGGACAGACCGGCATCGGCGCGGTTATCAATCACAATGCCGTTTGCCCCGCCATCGATGCCTGCGGCATGAATCCAGTGCCCGCCTGCAACAAGCGAATCGTTGAAGGCGTCGATGGCCGCCATTTCGTTGCCATCGGCGGTGTTGTCCTTGCGATCAATGACGAAGATGATGAACTTCATTGTTGCCAATCTTTCAGTGAGTGCGCTACTTCAGGATGCGGATGAGCTTGCGGTTTACGAACTCTTCAATGCCGTAGCGGCCGAGTTCACGGCCGTATCCGGAACGCTTGATTCCGCCGAAAGGAAGCTCCGGACTGTCAAGGCCAACGCCGTTTACATAGACCATGCCAGCCTCGATCTGGTCGGCTACGCGAGCCACCTGCGCCTTATCGGTGCTGAAAAGGTACGAGCCAAGACCGTAAGGGGTATCGTTGGCCAGCTCGATTGCCTCGGCCTCGTCTTTGACGGAGTAAACCATCGCAACCGGACCGAAGAACTCCTCGCGGTGCGCCGGGTTTGCAGGCGTCACGTGGGTCAGCACAACGCCACCGAAGTGCGTTCCGTTGCGTTCCGCAGCGCCGTGAACCTTTGCTCCGTTGGCAATCGCTTTCTCCAGCTGCGCGCCAAGGCGGTCGGCCGCCATCGATGATGAAATCGGGCTCAGGTAGGTGTCCTCGTCCATCGGGTCGGAGACCTTGAAACCGGTGAGCTTTGCGGTGAACTTCTCCAAGAACTCTTCGTAAAGGCCTTCGATGATGATGAAGCGTTTTCCAGCGTTGCAGGCCTGGCCGTTGTTGTCGGTGCGGGCGGCGATGGCGGCATCCACTGTCGCGTCCATGTCATCCGTGCTGAGCAGGATGAATGGATCGTTGCCACCGAGTTCCAGAACGACCTTCTTCAGGTGGCGGCCGGCGACCTCCGCAACGGCGGCACCTGCGCGCTCCGAACCGGTGAGCGAAACGCCCTGGATTCTTGGGTCAGCGATGGCCGCAGCGATTTGCTCGTTGCTCGCATACACGTTTACATAGGCGCCGACCGGGAAGCCAGCATCCAGGAAGATCTGCTGCATGGCTTCGGCCGACTCCGGGCACTGTTGGGCGTGCTTGAGCACAACGGTGTTACCGAGGATCAGGTTCGGTCCGGCGAAACGAGCCACCTGGTAGTAAGGGAAGTTCCATGGCATGATGCCCAGCAGAACCCCGAGCGGTGAGCGGCGAATGAAGGCCTCGCCTTCGCCCTCGAACTCTACGATTGGTTCGTCGGCCAGGAAGCGCTCAGCGTTGGTGGCGTAGAAGCTGTAGATGGCGGCGGTGAAGTCAACCTCGCCTAGAGCCTGGCTGATCGGCTTGCCCATTTCGCGGACAATGATCTCTGCCAAGTGGACGCGGCGCTCGCTGTGGAGGTCGGCAACCTTCTGCATCAGAGTGGCGCGCTGGGCCACGGTGGTCTGCTTCACGAAGCCATAGTGGGCGGCGTGGGCGGCAGCGATGGCCTCCTGCATTTGGGCATCGGTGGTTTCAGGGTATGCCTTGCCAACTTCGCCGGTGGAAGGGTTAGTAACAACGTAATTGCTCATGATTTTTCTCCTGCAATCAATCTATTTGTTGCCGAACCAATTTGCACACATGGTTGTTCCCGAAAATGGGATTGGCAGCGGGCCGATGGCCACGCGGCAGGGGTAAGCGCAGGGCTTGGGTTAACCCCTCTTTACCGTCAAGGAGAACTAGAAAAAAGTTACTTTTTAAGCTAAAAGCCGTCAGGGAGCAACGTATGTCAAGGTGGAGTTTGCCCAACAAACTCAAGCATCTTGGCACTATTGCATCTGTCGTGCTGGCTCTTTTGAGCCCACTTGCCCTAGAGGCCAGTCCGGCTGGTGCAGCCACTTGGAGTGCCTGCACCAGCGGTATAACTAACATCACAGCTAGCGATATCGTGAACTCAAGCACGAGTTCCTCGTGTCTGATTCAGTTCAAAACCGCAAACACTTTCACCGTTCCTGACGGTGTGACCAAGGTTGCCGTCGCGATAGTTGGTGGTGGCGGCGGCGGTGGCTTCGGCAGCATCGGTGGCGGTGGCGGTGGCGGCGAGGTCATGGTCAACACTGCATTGACCGTCACACCTGGGACAGCAACAACAGTTGGAATTGGCAATGGTGGTAACGGAGGCTGGAATCTAACTCAGTCTGCCTGGACTGGTGGCTACCGCGGTACTTCATCCCAGTTTGGTTCGGTTTATGCCGGCGGTGGTTTTGGTGGCCTAGGCGACACAAACGTGTCCAGTAGCCCAGCTTCAACTTACGGTGGTTCCGGTGGCGGCGGCAATATGCGCAATAACGCTGTCATAACAGGTGTTAGGCAGAGCATTGCTGGATGGACATCCTATGCTGGCGATGGTGGCAATGGCGGATCCGTTGGTGGTGCCGGTGGAGGTGGAGCCGGTGGGTCAGGCGCAAGTAACTCTGCTGGTACTGGTGGTGCTGGTCTTACTCTGCCAACTTTGTTTGGTTCCTCCGTTATAGTCGCCGGTGGTGGCGGTGGTTGGACATCCGGTTCCGGCGGCACGGGTGGAGGCGGTAAAGCTATTGGCTCTGGCTATTCGTCAGGCACTGACGGTGGCACCGCAGGAACCGCGAACACCGGTGGTGGCGGTGGCGCGGGTATGGCCGGCGGAACTGGAACGGTTTACCTTCAATACGCCACTCCAGTTACTTTTAGCGCAAATGGTGGAACCGGCTCGATGTCCCCGGCGCAAATTGCAGCCGGCTCGGCCATTCCCGCAAACACATTTGTGAGAACGGGGTACACCTTCAAAGGTTGGGCCACGGCTTCGACTGGTCAGGTAACCTACAGCGATCAGTCAACAAGTGCTGTGACGGCAGGCTCAACCCTTTATGCCGTTTGGTCAGGAAATACTGACTACGCTGCAAGCCTGAACGCCAGCGGAACTAGCGACTATTTCTCTGCTTCAGGCGCTCAGGTGATTCCGCCGACTGGAGCCTTTACCGCTGAGGCTTGGATCAATCCATCTTCAAGCAACACTAATGCGCAGATTATGTCGCAGGGCACAGGCTCAAACCGGTTCTATCTAAAGCTCAACAGCTCCAACAACCTAATTGCACTGCGAGACAACGGAACACCCGCCGAAGTCGCCACAACCTATCCTTTGCCGAACAATTCGTGGTCACACGTCGCCGTTGTTTTTGACGGCACCAACGCAATCTTCTTCGTCAACGGCCAACAGATCCAGTCTTCGAGTTATTCGCTAGGTTCCGTTTCAACGGGCACAGGTTTCTACGTCGGTGAGTACGCGCCTGTACCAACCGATGCCGGCAACGCATTCAAGGGTCAGATAGACCAGGTCAAGGTTTGGGGCTCAGCTCTTACCCAGGCCCAGATCGCCCGAAGCATGAACACCTTTGGGGACACCGACTCCACAGGTCAGATTGCAACCAGTCTTCGTGACGCCTTCGGTTTCAACGAGAATTCCGGAACCGTTAACGACTTCAAAAATTTGGTAACTCTTTCGGCCTCGGGTTCGCCCAATTTTGCTTCCGTAGCCACGGTCGACTCCGTCAAGAACATCTACAAGTTCCCTCGTTCGTATCTGACCAATCTCGGTGGGTGGGTGGCACCATCAACAGCAACATATGACTACCTCGCGGTAGCAGGTGGTGGCTCTGGTGGCGACCGTGCCGGTGGTGGTGGTGGTGCCGGCGGTATGAAGACCTCGATTGGCACGCCTGCTAACCGCTTGAGTATTTCTGCAAATACTGTTGTGCCAATCACGGTTGGCGCGGGCGGCATCGCCTTCTATGGAATGGGGCACGGCTATAACGGAACGAACTCTGTCATTGGAACCGCAACGCCGATTACGGTAACTGGCGGTGGCGGTGGTGGAGATGGCTCAGGCGCAAGCTCGGGTTCAGGTGCCACAGGTTCAGATGGCTGTAAGTACTACTCGGGAAACTCAGGCGGTTCGGGTGGTGGATCTGACTCCACTAATCCAGGCTGTGGAGCAACGGTTACCGCTGGTTCCGGTACTGGCCAGCAGGGAAATTCTGGTGCACTTGGAAGTGGCAGCACAGGATCTGCCAACACCTGGACAGGTGGTGGTGGTGGAGGTGCCGGAAGCGCGGGTTCAGCCGGAAATACATCGGGCGTCGCCGGTAACGGAGGTTCAGGACTGGCCAACGGCATAACTGGCGCCAGCATTTGCTATGCAGGTGGTGGCGGTGGTGGCGCCTACACAGGATACACCGCGGGAAGCGGCGGCACCTGCTCCGGTCTGACCAGCTCGGGCGGTGCCGGCTCCGCTGGTGATACTGCCGCAACCAACGCTGTTCCAAACACCGGTGGTGGCGGTGGTGGCTCTGGCTTCACAAGCTATAATGGCACGCCTGGAACTGGCGGTTCCGGCATTGTTGTATTGCGTGCCTCGGTTAGCTCCGTGCCCACGCCAACTTTCGATACACCTGTAATCACTGGCAGTGGCACAGGTTTCACGGTCAACATCACAAACTTTGACCCTTACTTCACCTACACGCCTTCTATTACGAGCGGCTCTGCGACAGTGTCCACTTCGGGTGTCGTAACCGTGACCGGGTTGACAGCCGGTGCTTCGTTCACGCTCACTCTTACGGACACCGATGGCGCGAATTCTGCGGGTGCAACTCTGACACCGCCGTCTGCACCTACCGCGGTTGCGGCCAAATTGGGCGATGGAAAAGTATCGCTTACGTTCACCCAAAGCTCTTCATCTACCTCGCCTGTGTCCGGATTCCAGTACTCAACAAACGCCGGCACCAGCTGGACTACCGCTTCGCAGACCAGCTCACCCATCACAATCACCGGCCTCACAAATGGCACTACCTATAACTTCTTGGTTCGTGCTGCTGGCGCAGGTTACGGCGCCAGTTCAACCTCGGTTTCGGCGGTTCCTGGTTTGGTCTGGGACGTTTACGCCTCCAACTACAACGCCAGCACAGGCGTCTGGGTCGATTCTTCGGCAAACGGAAACAATGTAACTGCAACAGGAACAGTGCCTGCAAAGGGAAGCTATCCAGATTCAGTTGGCTTCAACGATTCCACAATGTTCGTACACCCGACGACAACCTACAATGGATCAACCGACGCCGGCATCTACACAATCGGAGCTTGGTTCAAAACCACTGGATCGGGCAAGATCATTGGCTTCGGTGAAGCCAACGGCTATGACCACCACATGTACGTTGGAAGCACGGGATACCTTTATTCGGGCCTCTGCGCCTCCGGCTGCAACACCATCGCATCGAATACAGCTGTTAATGACGGTGTTTGGCGTTACGCGGTATCCACATTCGATGGCACAACGCTGAAGCTATACATCAACGGTGTACTGCAATCGAGCACGTTTACCAAGTCTGGATCCCTGGCTAACTACACCGGTGGTTGGCGTATAGGTGGTTATCAGCTTTCCGGCTGGCCAAACATCGCAAGCTTGTACTTCACCGGATCTATCGGTCACGCATTCGTCTATCATCGGGCGCTCGCAGCCTCTGAGATCTCGACGATGTACAGCAATGAGCAGGCTCCGTATACGCCTCTCACAATCTCGTTTGCAAACGGAGGCGGCACAGGTACGCTTCCCGCTAATTCTTCGGCTCTCCCGCAAAATAACTACACCCTGCCGGCTAACACTTTGAGCAAGGCTGGCTATTACTTCTCTGGTTGGAACGACGGCACATCAACCTACGCGGCCGGCGCCAGCTACACAATGCCAGCTTCCGGAACTGTCACTTTCACCGCTCAGTGGAGCTCGGTAAGCGCCACTGTCACCTATAACGACTCCATTGGCGGAACCACCACAGCAACCTTCGCGCCATACGGATCTTTGACTCTGCCTTCGCCAACACGAACCGGCTACGTTCTCAAGGGATGGTCTACCGACTCAGGCGGATCCAACATGGTTGGCGCGGGCGGTGCAACCTACTACCCAACGCAAAATGCGAACCAGCAGTTGAACTACAACTTTGCCGACTCCGCCTCGTATCCGGGATCTGGCACTGCCGTAACCGACGTTTCCCCTAACACTGGTGGCGTAAATGCGTCCATTACTGGTACAACCTCGTTCACTGCGGGCACAGTAAGCACACCAAGCTATCTCAACATTTCCGGCGGTGCCTATGTGCAGACTGGACAGCTCTATTCCAGAGTTGGAGAAGGGAGCGTTTCAGCTTTCGGCTGGATCTATGCCAATGGCGATGGTGTGGTTCTGGATGAACTGGGCAACTCCGACTTTTCTTGGCACGATTCTCAGATCGAGGTGTACAACGGCAAGTTAGCAATGCGCATGTACAGCGGCGCGGCAATAACAAGCACTGCCACTGTCACAAATGGCTGGCACTACGTGGGATTCACTTTCGGTGGCGGCACACTAACTGGATACCTGGATGGAGCCGCATTTGCAACTTCAACGTCATACACCCGAAGTTCAAACCCCAACAACAGCATTTTCTATGCTTTGGGTAAATCCGACACAACAGACTTGTACACGTCTGCAACAGGAAACTTCCGTTTGGGGGCATTCCAGGTTTGGAACTCAGGGCTTACTTCAACCGCTGTTGCAAATAACTTCAAGGCTTCCTGTGGGATTTACTCGGTAGCTGGTTGTACCGGCCCGACGCTCTACGCACAGTGGCTCCCGGTGGCAGCGACACCGACTGTCTCCAACCCATCTGCAGCAAGTAAGACCGTGGGGCAGGGCGTAACTTTCAGCACCACGGCAAGCACCACGGACGGCGGCACTCTGAGCTACCAGTGGAAAAAGGGCGGCGTTGCAATCAGCGGCGCAACAAACTCTTCCTACACAATCAGCAGCGTGGCCTCTGGCGATGCGGCTGACTACACCGTTACCGTAACCAACACGCTATACAGCGGCCAGGCTTACCAGTCCACCGCGAGCACCACTTCCGCTGCCGCAACGCTAACTGTAGGTTCGGCACCAACCATCACCACGCCAACAACTGGCCTTAGTGCAACTTACAACAGCGCATATTCCTTGACGGTGAGTGGCACAACCAGCACTGCCGGAAAAACTTTCTCTGTCACTGGAACCTTGCCACCTGGCTTAACGCTGAACACCACCACGGGCGTCATCAGCGGCACCCCAACGACGGCTGGCAACTACCCGATCACGGTCACTCTGACTGACGGCAACACAGTGGCGGTGTCCACCAGCCAGTTCACCATTGCCGTTGCCAAGGTGAACCAGACCATAACCTTTGGTGCGCTTGCCAACAAAACCATGGGTACGGGAACCGTATCGCTTTCAGCATCGGCTTCAAGTGGCAATGCTGTGACATTTACATCGGCTGATACTTCAAAATGTACAGTTAGTGGTTCCATAGTTAGCTTGGTTGCCGCCGGCACTTGTACCATCAACGCGAACCAGGCTGGCGACACTAACTACAACGCCGCAACGCAGGTGTCGCAGGCATTCACAATCGCAGCCGCGCTTAGCCTAACCACCCCAACAGGTGCTGGTCTAAGCGCCACAGTTGGCACCGCGTACTCGCTTGCTGTCACAAACAGCGGCGGTGCTGGCTCGAATGCTTGGGTGCTGGCAACTGGAACTCTTCCTGCTGGACTCACCCTCAACAGTTCCACAGGTGTCATCTCTGGAACCCCAACCGCTGCGGGCAGCCAAACTGTTTCCGTAAAGGTAACCGATGCCAATGGTGCAAACCTAACCACAAGCAATTTCACAATCGCAGTGGCGGCGGGAAACCAGACAATCACTTTCCCGGCTATTTCCGCACGAAATGTCAACTCCGGTAACTTCACCGTGGCTCCAACCACAAGTGCAACTGGTCTGACGGTCACCCTGAATTCGACCAGCCAGACCGTCTGTACTGTTAGCGGCTTCAATGTCACCGTACTAACCAGCGGTAACTGCACCCTGGTTGCAAGTCAGGCTGGAACCGCCGATTGGAATGTGGCGACTAACATCACTCAGATTGCTGTGATCAACCCAACAGTCGTCACTTTCAACAGCAACTTCGGAACCCCAACCACCACTACGCAGTCATTGACCGCAGCCGGCAATGTAGCGCTTACATCAAATGGTTTCACTCGTCCTGGCTACAGCTTCGCCGGATGGAACACAGTCGCGCTTGGCGGCGGCACTGCCTACACCGATGGCCAATCTGTAAACTTCAGCGCGGCAACTACCCTCTATGCTCAGTGGGCTGTCACGAGTCAGTCGGTTACATACTCGTTGAATGGTGCAACTACGGGAACATTGCCTACTCAGGCGAACGTTGCTACTGGAAGTTCCTTCACTACAGCTGCTAGCACTGGCATAACCAAGACCGGCTACACCTTTGGCGGTTGGACCGATGGTTCCGCCACCACTCCGGCAAGCACCTCGTATTTGATGGGTGCCAATAGTGTCACTCTGACCGCCGTATGGACTCCGACTAGCCAGACAGTTACTTACTTGCTGAATGGCGGTTCCGGAACAGCACCGACCCAGGCGAATGTCCTGACCGCAGGCACTTTTACAGTTGCAAGCACCACCAGCACCAAGGCCGGATATTCCTTCGGTGGCTGGACCGATGGCACTAACAACTATTTGGCCAACAGCACTTACACGATGGGTGCCACGAATGTAACACTCACTGCAATCTGGAACGCCACCTCGCAATCAATCAGCTATAACGCAGGCTCCGGAACTGGAACCATCGCGGCAACCACGGGCAACACCGGAGCCAGTGTCACCCTTGCCGACGGCACCGGCATGAGCCGGCTGGGTTACACACTTGCCAGCTGGAACACGAACAGCGCAGGTACGGGCACGAGCTACACCGCGGGATCCGCTCTAAACATGCCGGCCGGCGGCCTGACCCTTTACGCCATCTGGTCCGCGAATACCCACACCGTTGCTTACTCGCTGAATGGTGGTTCGGGAACTGTACCTACCCAGACCGATGTGGCAACGGCGGCAACCTTCACAACCGCTGCATCCACTGGAATCAACAAAGCTGGCTACACCTTTGGCGGCTGGAGCGATGGCTCCACCACCACTCCGGCGAGCACCTCGTATTTGATGGGCACCGCGAATGTGACCCTCACCGCCGTCTGGGCTGCCAACACAAACACCGTTACCTATGACAGTCAGCTGGGAAGTGCAGTCAGCGCGGGCAGCTTCACCACTGGTGGCAGCCTCACTCTGCCTGCAACCAACCCGGTTCGCGCCGGATACTCCTTCGCCGGTTGGTTCACGGCGGCAACTGGCGGAACTGCCCTGCAGTCGCCTTATTCCCCTAGCGCAACCGCCGGCATCACTCTCTACGCGCAGTGGACCGCCAACTCCAACACCGTCACTTATTCCACCCAGGGTGGATCAACCGTGGCCGCTGGATCCTTCAACACCGACAGCAGCTTCACGCTTGCCGCGGCACCAAACCGCACCGGCTATACCTTTGCCGGTTGGTTCACGGCGGCATCGGGTGGCACTGCATTGCAGTCGCCTTATTCGCCTAGCGCAACCGCCGGCATCACTCTTTACGCTCAGTGGACCGCCAATACCTATAACGTCACCTATGACAGCCAGCTGGGAAGCGCTGTGGCTGCCGGCACCTTCACCACCGCCGGCACCGTCTCCCTGCCATCCAGCAACCCTAACCGCACCGGTTATATCTTCGCCGGTTGGTTCCCTGCGGCAAGCGGTGGAACCGCCCTCACTAGTCCATACACCCCGGGCATCACCAACGACATCACTCTTTACGCTCACTGGACCGCGATCGGCTACAGCGTCACCTACAACGCATCCACCGCAACCGGCGGCTCCGTCCCAACCGATTCCACCACCTATAACATCGGCAACACCATCACCGTGCTGGGCAACACCGGCACCCTTGCGCGCACCGGTTACACCTTCGCGGGTTGGACCAGCGCATCCGATGGCAGCGGCACTGTTTACTCGGCCGGCAACACCATCGCAGTCGGCAGCGCCAGTGTGAACCTCTATGCCAAGTGGGCCGCGGTCAACTACACCGTCACTTACAGTTCTACTGGCACCGATGGCGGTACCGCACCTGTCGACTCTGCGAACTACAACATCACGCAGTCGGTTGTGATCCGTGGCAACACCGGTTCTCTAATTCGCTCCGGCTACACCTTCGCGGGTTGGACAGACAACTCTGCTGGAACCGGCACCGTCTACGTATCCGGTAATACCTACACCGTTGGTTCGGCGAACCTGACCTTCTATCCGAAGTGGACCGCGGTTAACTACACGGTCACATACCAGGCCAGCACTGCCGACAGCGGTACCGTGCCTACCGACTCGGCGAACTACAACATCGGTGGATCGGTTACGGTACTTGGGAACACCGGCACGCTGGTGCGCGCGGGCTACACCTTTGGTGGCTGGACCACCGCAGCCGATGGCTCCGGAACCGTCTATCAGGCGGCAGGCAGTGTTTCGGTGGGCGCGGGTAACATCAACCTCTACGCCAAGTGGACCCCAATCAACTACACCGTGACCTACCAGCCGAACTCGGCTACAGAGGGAGCTGCGCCAACTGACGCCACCAACTACAACATCGGTCAGAGCATCACAGTCCGCGGCAACACCGGCACACTGGTGCGCACTGGCTATAGCTTCGCGGGTTGGAACACTGCCGCCGATGGCACCGGCACCACTTACCAGAGCGGAAACCAGATTCTGGTTGGCTCTGCAAGCGTCACCCTGTATGCCAAGTGGACCGCAAACACCTACACCGTGACCTACAACGCGAACGGTGCTTCCGGTACACTTGACCGCGCCTCCGATAGTTACACCACCGCTTCCAACGCGGTTACTTTGCCTGGTCAGGGCACGCTGGCCAAGACCGGATACAACTTCGGCGGCTGGTCCGCCACCCCTAGTGGCAGTGCGATTAGCGGCACCTACACAACGGCCGCGAATGTCACCCTTTATGCGGTTTGGAACATCAAGAGCATTAGCGTCACCTATCTTCCAGGCATTGCCGCGGGTGCAAGCTTCGCTCAATTCCCAACAAACACCTCGGCAAATTACGCAACCTCCATCTCGGTCGGTTCGAATATTGATGGCCGAGCAACCGTTAATAACACCAGCTACGACTTCCTAGGTTGGAGCGATGGCTCCTCCATCTACCAATCTGGTTCGCCATACACGCTGAGTGATACCAATGTTGTCTTCACTGCTCAGTGGGTGCCGGTCTACGCGGTTCGCTACGTTTTCAATGGTGGAACTGCCTATAGCCGCGAATCCTCGATTGACCTTGAATGTGCGGGTGTCCCGGATAGCACTTGTACCAGCGGGCAGGTAATCACCACCAACCACGCGCCAACGCGAGATGGCTATACCTTCAATGGCTGGGTTGACCAGAGCTCCACCCCGATTGCTGCCGCGGCCCTGACTACGATTTCCGCAACCAGTTACATCTTCTACGCCACCTGGACGCCGATTGACTACGCGGTCACCTATGCCGCCGACGGCGGAAGCACGGCTCCCACACAAGCTAGCCGCAGAATCGGCCAGACCTTTACTGTTGGCAACGCCATCAACAAGACCGGTTACAGCTTCGCTGGTTGGAATGATGGTTCGCAAACGTACGGCCCTGGCGCAACCTACGTGGTTGGTACATCGGATGTAACCCTGACCGCCCAGTGGATTCCAGATGTATACAACGTGACCTATGACTGGAACGGCGGCCACGGTAGTACCACCAACGATGTTGCTTACACCGTCGGCACCTCGGCTATCAGCTTGCCTCTAGTGACCGACCACGTGAAGGACGGCTACAACTTCAACGGTTGGTCCACCTCGCCTAGCGGTAACCTGCTGGGAACCACTTACGTACCGACTGCATCCACCACCCTTTACGCAATCTGGGGTAACGGCAGCTACACCCTGACCATGGATGCCAACGGCGGCTCGGTGACAAACAACAGCTACTCGGTTGCCAACGGTTCGGCGCAGGCGCTCCCAACTCCAACCCGCAGCCACTTCCACTTCGATGGCTGGTTCGATGCGGCTAGCAATGGAACCCTCCTGGGTCTTGCCGGGGCTAATTTCACTCCGTCCGCTTCCAAGACTCTGTACGCTCACTGGACCCAGGATTCGCTCTACGGCATGGGAGCCAGCACCAAGATTGGTTCGCTGACGCTTTCCAACGTGGTCGTTCCGCAGTTCTCGGCCAGCAGTGCAAGCAGCAGCGTTAGCGTTTCAGTGCCTCTAAACACTCTTCCAACCAACACAACGGTGGACGTTTACCTGCTGACCGATACCTCGCGCGCGGCCTCGCTCATCAGCGGAACCAACAACTTCATCGTCAACCTAGTTGTTAGCTGGCTGGCACCGGACGGCACTGTTCCAACCGCCAGCGGTGCCCCGGTTTCGGTGACCATCAACAACGCCAGCATCAAGGCCGGCGCCGCGGTTTACACCTTGATTGGCAACACGGCCACCTATGTTGGCACAGCCACTCAAGATGGCCAGGTCACTGTGACCATCACCGACGACCCTGAACTGGTTGTGGCGGCTGTTGTGCCGGGTGCCCCGCTGGCAGCTTCAGCTGTGGCCGGCAATGGTGACGCCGTGGTGTCCTGGAACGCTCCGGCCTCCAACGGTGGATCTCCGGTTAGCTCTTACCTAGTTACCAGC
Organism: Actinomycetota bacterium; assembly: GCA_039800845.1. GTDB lineage: Bacteria > Actinomycetota > Actinomycetes > Actinomycetales > Microbacteriaceae > Rhodoluna. The sequence goes on along the minus strand of JBDLQA010000129.1, from coordinate 13,922 downwards.
AGCGGCGGCCAGACTTGCACCGCTACCAGCAGTCTCAGCTGCACTGTTTCGGGCCTGACAAACGGAACTGCATACACATTCACTGTTCAGGCAATCAACTCGGTGGGCGCCAGCGTTGCTAGCGCAAGCACCGCTGCCGTGACTCCGCTTGGCCCTCAGACCATCACCTTCGGTGCCTTGAGTAACCGCACAATGGGTACTGGCACGGTAACGGTTTCGGCCACAGCCAGCAGCGGTTTGACTGTGACTTTCACCACTGGTAACAGCGCGATATGTACTGTGAGTGGTTCGGTTGTCACTCTAGTATCGCCAGGCAGCTGTGTCATCCTCGCCAACCAAGCTGGCGGAAGCGGCTACTCCGCGGCAAACCAGGTTTCGCAGTCGTTCACTGTTTCACCTGCCTTAACTCTTGCGACTCCTAGCGCCGGTTCGCTCAACGCCACCTACGGCAGCGCCTACAGCTTGAACCTCATCAGCACAGGTGGCGCGGGCAGCAATACTTTTGCCATCAGCTCGGGAACACTGCCCGCTGGACTATCCATCGATGCGGGCACCGGCGTGATTTCCGGCACCCCATCGGCCGCGACTACCGCCCCCATTTCCGTAACCGTCACCGACGCGAACGGCGCCACCAAGACCGTTTCCTTCAACATCACTGTTGCGGCTGCCGGCCAGTCGTCTCTGGTGCTAACTACCACAAGTGGAACCTTCGGCGCGGCGCTCTCGCTGGCGGCTTCCGGTGGTAGCAGCACTGGTTCGGTTAGCTTCACCGTGGTGGACGGCACTACCGCTTGTACCCTGAACGGCGCATCGCTATCTGCCGCAGGAGCCGGAACCTGTACCGTCACGGCCACCCGCGCAGCAGACTCCAACTACAGCGCGATCTCCTCTGCGCCAACCACCGTAACCTTCGACAAGGCTCAACAGGCGGCCGTCACCTTGACCAGCACTAGTGGCACTTACCTGACCCCACTGAATCTTCAGACAAGCGGCGGATCCGGTGGCGGCTCGGTAACTTACGCTGTCGCGGCTGGCTCCACTACCTGTACCCTCAGTGCCGGTGTGCTCACCGCGGCTCACGCCGGCACCTGTTTGGTTATCGCAACCAAGGCCGGCGGCAACGATTACCTGGATGAAAACTCCGCCCAAACCGTCGTCACTTTCGCTGCCGCTAACCAGGCATCGCTGTCAGTAAGCAGTCTGAGCGGCACCTACGGCGTGACTCTTAACCTGGCAACCACAGGTGGTAGCGGACTCGGCGATGTCAGCTACGCGGTAACTGCCGGCTCCACCACCTGCAGCCTGAACGGCTCCACCCTCACCGCGAACGGCGCGGGAACTTGTTCGGTAACCGCAACCAAGGCGGCAACGACAGACTTCAACGCGATCAGCTCCAGCGCTGCGACCATCACCTTCGCTGCCGGCACTCAGGCGGCGGTCAATGTCACGTCCACCAGCGGCACTTATCTCACCCCGCTAACCCTCACCGCCAATGGCGGCAGCAGCACCGCAACTGGCTACACCTTCACCGTGGCTAACGGCTCCACCACCTGTTCCTTCGATGGCACGTCAATCACTACCACTGGCGCCGGCACCTGTCTGGTCACCGCAACCAAGGCTGGCGATGCGAACTACAACGCGCAGTCGTCCGCTGCTACCACCGTGACCTTTGCCCGCGCAGCCCAGACCGTTACCTTCACGGCTCCAGCAAACAGGACGCTTGGCATGGCGGCATTCAGCATTAGCGCATCCAGCTCAAGTGGCAACGCGGTCAGCTTCAGCACCGCCACCCCTGCCGTATGTACTGTGAGCGGCAGCACAGTTACTTTGGTTGCAGCTGGTGCGTGTACTCTCAGCGCCGATCAAGCCGGCGACGCCAACTACCTATCCGCCAACCGCGTGCAGCGCACATTTACCGTTTCGGGTGCCTTGGTCGTTAACGTGACCAACCCTGGTCAGGCCGCGTTCGTGAATACCGCTTACAGCCTTACAATGACCTCCTCCGGTGGTGCCGGCTCCAACCAGTTTGCGATCATCACCGGCAGCCTGCCTGCTGGTTTGACCATCGATGCAACCACCGGAACAATCAGCGGCATCCCGACAACCGCGGGCACCAGTGCCCTGGTGGTATCGGTGACCGACGCCAACGGAGCGACTGCAAGCACCGCAAGCTTCAACATCGTGGTGGCCACTTTGAACCAGTCGACCTTGACGTTAGTAACTCTGTCGGGAACATATGGAACGCCGTTGAGCCTGAGCGCTGTTGGTGGATCCGGCAACGGTGCTGTGACCTACTCGGTTGCAGCCGGTTCAACCACCTGTACCCTCAGCGGAACCACTCTCACCGCAAACGGCGCGGGTACCTGTTTGGTTACTGCATCTAAGGCAGCCGACGGCACCTACAACGCGGTTTCCACCTCGCCAACCGCCGTCACATTCGGTCAGGCAGCACAGAGCTCGCTCACCATGGTGGGCGGAACCGGCACCGCTCTAACTCCGGTCACACTGGCATACGCTGGAGGTAGCGGCACCGGCGCGGTCACCTATGCGGTTACCAACGGCACGGCCACCTGCACTATTAGTGGTTCGATCCTGACCCCAACTACTGCCGGCACCTGCACTGTGACTGCCACCAAGGCCGCCGATGCTAACTACTCGCAGGCAACTTCCAACACGGTCACCTATACCTTCGCTTTGGCAACCCAGGCCGCTCTTTCCGTAACTTCGGTGAGCGGTACCGCCACCACTCCACTTGCGCTAACCGTTGGCGGAGGAAGCGGCACCGGAGCCGTCACCTATGTGGTCACCGATGGCACCACCACCTGTACCTTGGCCAACGGAAGCGTCATCGCTTCGGCGGCTGGAACCTGTTTTGTTACCGCCACTAAGGCCGCGGATGCAGCCTATTCTCAGGCGGTTTCGCCACAGGCCACTTTGGCCTTTGCGGCCGCTCCGGTTGTCGCGCCTATTGGTGGCGGTGGCGCTAGCCCAGCTCCGGTAGCGCCACCAGTCGCTTCCGCACCTGCACCCGAAGCGTGGGCGACTCCTGTTGCGACCGTCGAGGCAAAGGCTGGTCAGAACGTTCTTGTGGTCGGGGACAAAGTGATTTCCGCCAGCACCGAGGTCACCGCCGATAAGCAGGGCCTCAAGGTTGTCACTCCAGATTGGCAGTTCACCCTCAAGGTTCAGGCTTCGGCCGGAGCAGCCGCAAACCAGGAAGCAACCAGCGGAACTCAGCTGGTAGTAACTACGGGTCAGACCGTTGCTGTAGCGGGCGACAAGTTCCAGGCTGGTTCTACCGTGAAGGTATGGATCTTCAGCGACCCGATTCTGCTCGGCACCGTGAAGGTCAACCCGGATGGCACTTTCGCATCCACTCTGTCGGTTCCAACCGGACTCGAACTTGGTAACCACACTTTGGTTTTGCAGGGCGTAAACAGCAAGAACGAAGTTCAAAATGCTCAGGCTCCGCTGTTGTTGAAAGCAAACAGTCCTGCATCGAAGCCGGTCACGTTAAACGCGGTTGTCCGCTTCGCCATCGGCAGCGCGCACGTTTCCACTGTGACCCACCGCATGTTGGCGCAGCTGATGCACCAGCTTGCCGGCCTCAAGCAGATAACCATCTCTGCGGTCACTTATTACCGTCACCCTGCTTCGGCACCTCGTGCCGCCAAACTGGGTGCGCAGCGTGCAGCCGTGCTACGTAAGGCGCTGAAGCGTGCGAGCATCCAGGCGACCGTGATCGCCTCTACTGCGGCTACATCGGTGGCTGCAAACATCGGTCAGCCACTTGTTCTGACCATTCAGGGCGTACGCTAGTTAACTAACTGGTTAATAATCACATTTTGGTTACGAAATCTGAATGTACTTTTGAATCGGTTCAAACCTAAGTAATGTACTAGTTAGTTCATAACTCTATTTCGTGGACTGTCGAGTGCCTTCCCCTGTCACCGACCATTCAAAGGAGAACAGAAACAGATGAAGAAGAAACTTCTCGCTGCTTCAGTTGCCGCAAGCCTCTCGATGGCCGTCCTTGCTGGCGCCCCGATGGCTCACGCAGCTTCGAGCACACTCAACCTAGGCGTCATCATTGACGTCACCGACTGGCAGGCCTCTTCGGCACAGCTTGCAAACGCCGGACCTTACTACCAGGCCGTATACAGCACCCTGCTGAACCAGGATGCAGACGCAAACGTCAAGCCAGGTCTGGCAAGTGCCTACAAGTACGACAAGACCGGCACCGTACTGACCCTCACCCTGCGTAAGGGCATCAAGTTCACCGACGGCGAGCCATTCAACGCGGCTTCTGTTGTTGCAAACCTGAACGCCTTCCAGAAGGGCGCATCGCCAACCGCAAACATGGCTAACGGCATCGTGAGCGTTGTTGCAAAGACCCCAACCACCGTAGTGATCACCCTCAGCGCTATTGACTCAGCATTCCTGACCAACCTCGCGGGCACCATGGGCTTCATGCAGGCGACCAACACCATCGGATCTACCGATGCAAAGAGCAACCCAATCGGTGCAGGCCCTTACGTCTACGACAAGGCCGATTCGGTTTCCGGTTCGTCTTACGTATTCAAGCCAAACCCTACTTACTACGACAAGGCACACCGTGCCTACGACAACCTGAACCTCAAGGTTCTAAACACTGCGGTTGCAGCAGTTAACGCTCTTAAGGCTGGTCAGGTTGACGCAGTTGCGATTGCGGACAACACTGCTGTTGCAGGTTTGAAGACTGCTGGATTCCAGGTTGACGAGCAGAACCTCAACTGGGTAGGTCTAACCTTCGTAGACAAGGGTGGCCGTATGGGCACCCCGTTGAAGAACGTAAAGGTTCGCCAGGCTATCAACTACGGCTTCGACCGTGCTGCCGCTCTGCAGATCATGGGTCTGGGTTACGGTAAGGCTATCGAGCAGGTATTCGCACCATACAACCCTGGCTACGATGCTTCGCTGAACAACGCTTACCCATACGACGTGGCCAAGGCAAAGCAGCTGCTTGCTGATGCCGGTTACCCAAACGGCTTCACCTTGAACATGCCTACCAACCCTGCACTGGGTGCTTACGTGTACGACTTCATGAAGGACCAGTTCGCGAAGATGGGCATCACCATCAACTACACCGCTACCACTGGTTCGGCTGACTTCTTCGCACAGGTATGGGCAGCCAAGTGGCCTCTGTACCGTATGGCGCTGCAGCGCGACCCTAACTCTTGGTCGCTGGTTCAGTTCCTTTACGCACGTGACGCAGCATGGAACCCTTCGGGCTTCGGCGACGCCACCACCGATGCACTTATCGCCAAGATTCGTGTAACCACTGGTAAGGCCCAGACCGCACTACTCAAGCAGCTGAACACCTACACCGTTCAGCAGGCATGGTTCTGCCCACTGTACGCTCCACCAGTGTTCTTCGCTCACACCAACAACGTCAAGGTAAGCCTGCACGCAGGTAACTCCATGCCGTTCCTGAGCGACTTCACCAAGTAATACCTATGCACCAGGGGCGTGGTCGAGAGTGCGAATTCTCGGCCACGCCTGCATTACTTCTCCAAAGCTAGAAAAGATTATTCAATGTTGAGATTCACGCTCCGCCGTTTCGGTACGGGAGTGGCCTTGCTGTTCACCATCTGCACGCTGGCCTACTTCTTGCTTTACATCGACACGAACTCGATCGCGGCAGGTATTTTGGGCGCGAGTGCCACCAAGGCAGATATCGCTCACTTCAATGAAACCCATGGCCTGAACCTCAACTTCTTTGAGTCTTACTGGAACTGGCTAACGCATGCGCTCACCGGAGACTTCGGTGCTGCATGGACTTTTACCGACCCAGTATCCACAATGATTGGCCAACGACTCTCTGTCACGCTGACCCTCGTTGTTAGCTCGCTAGTCATCGTCACGATTGTTTCGCTAACCCTCGGAGTCCTGGCTGCCGTTTACGGCGGTTGGATTGACCGTCTGGTTCAGGTCCTTGGACTTATCGGATTTGCAATCCCTAACTTCCTGGTTGCTTTTGCCTTGGTTGCAGAATTCGCGGTAGTGCACCGATGGTTCAATGCCGTCGGTTGGACGCCGCCAAGCGCAAACTTCAATGACTTCCTGAAGTCGGCTACGCTCCCAATCGCAGCAATCGCGTTTACGGGACTTGCGTCTCTAACCCAGCAGATCCGCGGTGCAGTCAAGGACACCCTGCAGAACGACTACGTGCGAACTCTTCGCACAAGCGGTCTCAGCTTCCGCCGTGTCATTCTGAAACACGTCCTTCGCAACTCGGCCGGCCCAGCACTTTCCGTGCTCGGACTCCAGTTCGTAGGAATGCTCGGCGGCATCGTGATCATCGAGCAAATCTTCTCCATTCCAGGCCTTGGCTCATTCTCCGTTCAGGCAACTGGTCTTAAAGACATTCCGGCCGTTATGGGCGTTGTCACCACCATGGCCTTGATTGTTATTACCGTGAACTTCACTATCGACCTGCTGTCCGCAGCCCTGAACCCGAAGGTGCGCCTAGCATGACCACAAGCTTGATCTCGATGTTGCAGGATCCTAATCAAAAGGAACGCAACCTATTCTTCAAAGTGATCACCAATCCGGTTGGCGCATTCTCAGCCGGCATGGTTGTCGTATTCGCACTCCTGGCGGTATTTGCCCGTTGGTTGATGCCTTACGACCCGACTGTTTCTGACTACAACGCCATCAGCCTCGATCCAACTCCGGCCCACATCATGGGCACCGATGACCTTGGCCACGACATCTTTAGCCGGATGATTCTGGGCACCCAGTTCACTCTAAGCGGCGCTTTGCTTTGCGTAACTATCGCCCTTTTGGTTGGCTGTACCCTCGGCTTGCTTGCGGGTTATTTCGGTGGCCTGTGGGACAGTATTGGTAACTGGCTCAGCAACATTTTGCAGGCACTTCCAGGCCTAGTGGTTCTATTGGCCGCCGCTGCAGTTTTGGGTAACAACCTTTACCTTGCTATGTCCATTTATGGCTTCCTGCTTTCGCCTGCGTTCTTCCGATTGATGTTCGTAACGGTCCGTGGCGTTCGCAACGAACTCTATGTCGACGCTGCCCGTGTCTCGGGCCTTAGCGACTTCGCCATCATCACTCGCCACGTACTAGGCGTCGTGCGCGCCCCGATTGTCATTCAAAGCGGCATCGTCGCATCGATTGCTATCTCGATCCAATCGGGTCTGCAGTTCCTAGGTTTTGGGTCCACCGACACAATCTCTTGGGGCTCCCTGCTCATGGATGGCTTCGCAAATATCTGGAACCACCCGGTTCGCCTTATCTGGCCGTCCGTCGGTCTGGCCCTGCTGCTGGTTTCTATCGTTTTGTTTGCCACCACTCTCCGTGATGAGCTGGAACGAGCTGGAACCCGAATCCGTAAAAGCACAAAGAAGAGCCTCGTTTCTCACCGCCGGACCGAGGCCGCCGAGGCCCCGATTGTGCACATCGAAAACGACCGCGTCGGTGAAGAAATCTTGTCGATCAAGAACCTCGAGATCGGCTACCTTCAGGGTCAGGGCAACTACAAGGTTGTTGTTCACGATGCCAACCTCAGCATCAACAAGGGCGAGGTAGTTGGCCTGGTTGGAGAATCCGGTTCGGGTAAAACTCAGACCGCCTTGGCACTTCTGGGACTGCTCCCACAGGGCGGAACCATCCTCGGCGGAACCATCGAATTCGAGGGTGTAGACCTAGCCACCATTAAGTCCAAGGAGTTCGACAAACTTCGTGGACGTCGAATCAGCTACATCCCTCAGGAGCCGATGAGCAACCTGGACCCATCGTTCACCATTGGCTCACAGATGGTTGAGCCGCTGCGTGTGGTCATGGGGCTTAGCAAAGTTGAGGCCAAGGCACGTGCCTTGGAATTGTTGGGAATGGTGGGTCTGCCAAACCCAGAGAAAACTTTCCGCTCATATCCTCATGAGATTTCTGGGGGTCAGGCGCAGCGCGTCCTGATTGCGAAGGCGCTGTCTTGTGGACCGGACTTGATCATCGCCGATGAACCAACCACAGCACTTGACGTCACCATTCAGGCCGAGATCCTTGATGTTCTTCGAAACCTACAGAAGCGAACTGGCGTAGCTATTTTGCTTGTGACCCACAACTTCGGAGTTGTGGCCGACCTGTGTGACCGTGTTGCAGTTATGCAGAATGGCCGAGTCATCGAATCTGGCGGAATCTACGACATTTTCGACAACGCTCAGCACAGCTACACCCGCGAATTGCTTGGTGCAATCCTGGACGAAAACGGTCCGGCCCGCGAAGCATACGAACTAGAAGTAAAGGCGGGAAACTAATGACCGAGAAACTTTTGGATGTTAGAAACCTCGAAGTCACGTACCACGGTAAGAAGTTGGGCAAAGAGGGTTTCAAGGCCCTCAAGGGAGTATCGATCGATATTCGCCCTGGCGAAACCGTTGGTCTTGTTGGCGAGTCCGGTTGTGGAAAAACTACACTCGGCCGCGCCATTCTGGGGTTGGCTCCAGTAACCGGTGGAGAACTGCTGTTTGAGGGCAAAGACATTGCACACGCAAACCGAGCTCAACGCAAAGAGATTGCACGCGACATGCAGGTGGTGTTCCAGGACCCGTTCACTTCGCTAAACCCCTCAATGTCGATTGAGCAGATTCTCTCTGAGCCGCTCCGCGCGCAAGGTGTTTCGGCATCGGAAGCCCAAAGTCGAGTCCGTGAATTACTTGATGCTGTAGCTTTGCCTTCCGATGCCGGTCAACGCCGAGCCAAGGAGTTCAGCGGTGGTCAGCGTCAGCGCATCGCTATCGCTCGCGCGCTTGCACTCAACCCGAAGCTAATCGTTGCGGATGAGCCAGTATCCGCTTTGGACCTTTCGACCTCGGCGAGGGTGCTCGATCTCTTCCTGGAGATCCAAAAGCGAACGGGCGTGGCCTACCTCTTCATCAGCCATGACCTAGCGGTTGTGCGTCATGTATCCCACCGAGTAGCTGTCATGTTCGGTGGCGAAATTGTTGAGTGGGGTAACGGCGACCAGGTCACCTCCAACCCTCAGCACGATTACTCGAAGCGCCTCATGATGGCCTCACCAGTTCCACATCCAAGGCTCCAAGCCGAGCGTCGTCGCCAGCGCGAAGCACTTCTGGCCGCACAAACTCAGGAAGCAAGGTAAATCCAATGAGTAGTTTTCCAAACGACTTTATCTGGGGTGCGGCTACTGCTGCCTACCAAATCGAGGGAGCCTGGGACAAAGACGGCCGTGGAGTAACCATTTGGGACACTTTCAGTCGCATTCCCGGCAAGGTCGTTAACGGCGATACCGGTGATGTTGCCTGCGATTTCTACAACCTGTATCCGCGGGATATTGAGCTTATGAAGCAGCTTGGCATCAAGCACTTCCGCATGTCTTTCGCATGGTCGCGCCTTTTCCCTAACGGCGATGGCGTTCGAAATGAACAGGGCTTCGCGTTCTATGACCGAGTCATTGACGCTCTGCTAGAGGCCGGCATCGAACCAAACGTCACTCTCTATCACTGGGATCTGCCTCAGGCGTTGGCGGACAAGGGCGGCTGGTCAAGTCGAATTATTTTGGACGCATTCGAAGACTACGCGCGCGCAGTTGGCCAGCACTTTGGTGATCGAGTAAAGCGCTTTGCGCCTATTAACGAACCATGGTGCGTTTCTTGGCTGGGCTACGGCTTAGGAATCCACGCACCTGGAATCGCAGACTTTAGCCAAGCAATCGCGGCCGCACATCACACGGTTGTAGCTCACAACAGGGCAACTAAGGCGCTGCGCGAAACCGTTCCAGGGGCGCTCATTGGCCCAGTGCTAAACCAAACAGTTCCAGACATCGATGACTACACCGACCCGTTCCAGATTCATGCCGCCAATGTGCTCGACATGAATCAAAATACGTTCTGGGTTGAAGCGATTTTGCGAGGAGAGTATCCGCAAATCGCGTACGAAGTTTACGGGGACCGGCTTTCGTCTGTCATCCACGAGGGCGACCTCGAGGTCCAGGCAATCGACTGGTTCGGCATCAACTACTACAGCAACGCTCGCATCGGCCACAAGGTGGACAAGCAAGCTCAGATGAAACAGAGCATCGTGGCGACACTGATTGGCGCGTCTCTGGAAAGCACACCGGTTGGCCCTGTCACCGACATGGGTTGGCCAATCACGCCTCAGGGCATCGGTGATCTGCTTGTGCGGTGGACTCGAGAGTATGGCAGCATTCTGCCTCCGCTGTTCATCACGGAAAACGGCTGCGCCTATCCGGATGGGCCCGATATCGATGGCCGGGTTCGTGACACCCGCCGAATCGAGTACCTAAACAGCCACATTGCATCCGTGGAACGCGCAATTGAGCGCGGAGCCGACGTTCGCGGTTACTACGAGTGGTCGCTGTTGGACAACTATGAATGGGCATTTGGCTATGAAAAGCGCTTTGGCATGGTCCACGTTGATTACCAGACTCAGAAGCGCACCCCCAAAGACTCGGCTCACTGGTACAGCCAATTGATTCGAAACAACGCGTTACCGGAGAGCAACTAGTTTTATGAAGTCCCGTTACCTAGTTGGGTTAGTTGGGGAGAGCATTACGCACTCTCTAACGCCCGACCTCCATATGCGTGAAGCGCAAAACCTTGGGCTCGATTACGAGTATCGAATCATCGATTTGCTTGAGCCTGAGCTGGCTGGCAAAACCATCGGTGAGGTGGTTTCCGAGGCAGCCAAGAGCGGTTACGACGCGCTCAATGTTACGCATCCCTTCAAGCAGCAGGTGCTTTCACTTCTAGCTTCCGCAAGCGACGAGGTCGAAAACATCGGTGCGGCGAATCTAGTCCTTCGCCCGGGCATCGATCCACACGGTGAAAATACGGATTGGTCTGGTTTCGACTTCGCTTTACGCCAGGCGATTCCCGACGCAAAACGTGACTTGGTGCTGCAAGTGGGTGCGGGAGGAGCAGGCGGTGCCACAGCATACGCGCTTTTAAAGTGGGGAACCAAGCACCTCGTCATCACAGATATTGACCTGTCTAGAGCTCGTGAGTTGGCCGCTCAATACCAAGCTGACTTCCCGAACTCGTCGGTTAAATCTTTGCCCATGGATGAAGCGTTGCGTCTATTGCCTCAAATTGACGGAGTAGTGCAGGCAACGCCAATTGGCATGTACGCTCACCCCGGTGTGCCATTCGACATAGCAACCTTGGCGAAATCGGCATGGGTGTCTGACGTGGTCTACCGACCTATCGAAACTCAACTCTTGCGCGAAGCAAAAGAGGCGGGGCACGTAGTTGTTTCGGGCGGCTGGATGGCTTTGGGCCAGGCTGTCGACAGCCTCCGCTTGATCACCGGTATTGAGCCAAACGTTGCCCGAATGAACGCGCACTTCCTAGAACTTCTAGAAAACGAGTCAGTTCTTACCAGAGCTAAAGGCATCTAGTGAAGACCTCCATCGCGACTGTTTCAATCGCTGGCTCGTTGCGTGAAAAGATCACAGCTATTTCCAGAGCGGGTTTCGATGGGCTCGAAATCTTTGAGAACGATTTCGTAGCGAGCAAACTCTCGCCATCGGAGTTTCGAAAAATTGCTTCAGACCACGGCCTGAGCATTGATTTGTACCAGCCTTTTAGAGACTTCGAAGGGGTCTCTGAGAGTCAGTTGGAACTGAATCTCGAACGGGCCAGATACAAGTTCGAAATCATGCATCAACTAGGTGTGGATACGATCCTCGCTTGTTCGAACGTCGCTACTGCCGTTGAAGACAACAAAGCCTTGTTTGTTGATCACCTTTCCCAGTTAGCGGATCTAGCGGGTAAACACTCCATCAAAGTTGCATACGAGGCTTTGGCTTGGGGTAAGTATGTGTCCACCTATGACCGTGCCTGGGATTTAGTCCGCCAGGTTGACCACCCCAATCTGGGAGTGTGTCTGGACAGTTTCCACATCTTGTCGCGTGGCAGCAATCTGGAGACCATTTCGGAGATTCCGGGTGAGAAGGTCTTTTTCCTCCAGTTGGCTGATGCCCCCTTGATGTCGCTCGACGTTTTGTCCTGGAGCCGCCATCATCGCCTGTTCCCTGGCGAGGGAGGCTGGGATATTGCGGACTTCGTACATCGAGTACTTAACACCGGCTACCAGGGCCCGCTTTCGCTTGAGATCTTTAATGACGTTTATCGCCAAGGCAGCCCTTCAGTAACTGCTCGCGATGGACACCGATCGCTGACCTATTTGCAGGACGAGGTGCGGGAACTTCGAGCCGCGGAACAGTTGCCTGACCTAGGACTCAGCAGGCTCCCATCAAAACAAAGTCCGGAGGGCTTTGAATTCGTTGAATTCGCGCCGGGTGAGGGTGATGAGTTTGAAGACATGCTCAAGTCGCTTGGGTTCATCCGACAGGGAAAACACAAGAGAAAAAACGCCAGCCTGTGGGTAGCCGGTGGCGCCAGAGTGGTAGTCAACTCCGCTGCGGTTTCTAGGCAACCCTCCCTAATTGGTGTGGGCCTGGACTTCCATTCGCAGGCCTCCGTAATGGACCGCATGGCTTCTTTGCAGTACGGCCTAGTACCTAGGGATCGATTAAGCGACGAGGCTGATTTTGGAGTGGTCGCGTCACCGAGCGGGGTCCACTTCAACGTCAGCGATGCGCAGGTCTCGGATGCTACCTGGGCAAATGAATTTGGCGGTTCAGGAAAGGTGGACGCCTCGGGTATTACGGGTATCGACCACGTGGCAATAGCCGTTGATCCGCAGGACTTAGATGAAACGACTTTGTTTTTACGGGCAGCGTTGGCACTTGACCTCCAGGCTGAATTGGATTTGCCCAGCGAGTACGGTTTGGTTAGATCTCGGAGTGCTAACAATGAGACCCGGACGGTGCGTCTCGCACTAAACGTTGGCCCAACATCGAGTGCGCCAAAATCCGGCGCAAACCACGTGGCCTTCAGCACCAATGACATCTTCGCAACGGCTGCGTTCGTCAAAAAGAGCCGTACAAATCTCCTACAAGTGCCGGAAAATTACTACTTGGATTTGAGGCATCGACTAGGACTCGATTGGGACTTCATCGCCCAACTCCAGGAATACAACATTCTGTACGACCAGGATGCCAATGGTCGGTTCCTGCACTTCTATTCGGTTCAGCTCGGCAAGACCTTCATCGAAGTAGTCCAAAGGCTTGGAAGCTACGACGGGTATGGCGCTTACAACTCATTTATTCGCTTGGCCTCCCAAAGAGCACAAGACTCGCAAAGAGCCCTGCTGTAAAAGCAGGGTCGACTGGCGCAATAACGGTAATTTAGTGAGAAGAATCAGCCCAGATTCAAAACGAACGGCATCGGGGAAATGACAGATTCAGCAGCGGCTCTAGAGCTAAGAAAGCGCGACCCAGAGGGTACGCGCCGCGACATCCTTGCTGTCGCAACTGCTGAATTCGCAACCGAGGGATTTGCTGGTGCGCGGGTGGATAAAATCGCGGAAGATACCGCCACCACCAAGCGCATGATCTACTACTATTTCGGATCGAAAGAGGGCCTCTACCTGGCAGTTTTAGAAGCTGCTTATGAAAAGGTGCGCTCTCAGGAAAAACATCTGAACGTTGATGATCTCGACCCAGTGGCTGCCTTGAGGCGCCTGGCCGAGTTCACATACGATCATCACACCAGCCATCAGGACTTCATCCGTTTGGTGCAGATCGAGAACATCCACAGGGCCGAGCATTTGAGTAAGTCCAGCCGCATTGCGGAATTGAACTCGACTGCTATTGCCTCGCTCGAGTCCATCATTCGACGTGGCGTTGAGCAAGGGATATTCCGCTCTGACATAGACGCCTTGGATGCTCACATGATGATCAGTTCGTACTCTGTGTTCCACGTCGCGAATCGCCACACTTTTAAGTCAGTCTTTGGGCGGGATTTGCTCAAGTCTGCCGACCA
>JBDLQA010000128.1:0-6601 GCA_039800845.1 Actinomycetota bacterium | reverse complement strand
GACGCCGGCATCAACGTAGAGATGATCTCCACCTCGGAGATCCGCATCTCGGTTGTCACCAGCAGCAAGCAGCTGGACGCCGCAGCCCGCGCAGTTCACACCGCGTTCGGTCTGGACAGCGACACCGAAGCCGTGGTTTACGCCGGTACCGGTCGCTAAACCAAACCCCAAACTTTAGCTTCACCCAAACCCCCGGAAGGAAATCGCATGAGCCGCAAGCCAAACCTCGCCCTCGTCGGTGCCACTGGCGCCGTTGGAACCGTGATGATCAACATCATCAACAGCCGCGAGAACATTTGGGGCGAGATTCGTCTTATTGCTAGCCCACGTTCGGCCGGCAAGAAGATCAAGGTTCACGGCGAAGACCTCACCGTTGTTGCGCTGTCGCCAGAGGCCTTCGACGGCATCGACATCGCTATGTTCGACGTACCAGACGAGGTATCCGAGGTCTGGGCACCAATTGCTGCAGAGCGCGGCGCAGTTGCCGTCGACAACTCTGGTGCATTCCGCATGAACGACCAAGTTCCTCTGGTTGTGCCTGAGGTAAACCCAGAGCAGGCAAAGAACCGCCCGCTGGGAATCATCAGCAACCCAAACTGCACCACCCTCACCATGATGGCCGCGATGGGTGCCCTGCACCACAAGTGGACTCTAAAGGAGCTCATCGTCAGCAGCTACCAGGCCGTATCCGGTGCCGGTGCCGCAGGCATCGATGAGCTGGCTGCGGAGCTTGCAGTTGTTGGCAAGGACGCATCGCTTGGCACCAACACCAACGACGTAACCGCTGCCCTTGCTGCAGCCGGCAACGACCTAACCGGCTCGCCTTGGGCTTACCCAATCGCGCTGAACGTCATTCCATTCGCGGGTTCGCTGAAGGCCGGCGGCCACAGCAGCGAGGAAATGAAGGTTCGCGACGAGAGCCGCAAGATCCTTGGCATCAAGGACCTCAAGGTTGCCGCCAGCTGTGTTCGCGTGCCTGTTCAGGTCGCGCACTCGCTGACCGTCCACGCAACCTTCGCAAACCCTCTCACTCCAGATGAGGTTCGTGAAGTTCTGGCTCAGCAGCCTACCGTCAAGGTAGTTGACGACCCAGCCAACAACCTTTACCCAACTCCAAACATGGTGGCTGGCCAGGACCCAACCTTCGTTGGTCGTATCCGTCAGGCACTCGACTTCGACAACAGCATCGAGCTGTTCGTAGTTGGCGACAACCTGCGTAAGGGTGCCGCACTGAACACCTACGAAATCGCAGAACTGGTTGCCAAGGAGTTCTAAGCCTTAAATAAAACCCCCGCAACGCAGGAAACCCACTGGTGTTGCGGGGGTTTTGCCATTGCGGGGAGTAGCCTATTTCCATGCGTAAGGTTGTTGTTTTGGGGGCTATGCTGGCACTTATTTTTGGTGTCAGTGGATGTGCAGCTACCGACGGTGGTGGGTCAGCCAGCCCTACCCAAAGCAACGCTCCAGCAATCGACCCCAGCCTAATCCCAACCGCGGCTCCGGCATCGGTCATCGATGTAGCGGCAGACGGCTTCAAGCAGGCATCGGGCGACTACGTTTTCAAGGTGGGCGACGGCCCAACCTGGTGCACCATCAGCCCGTCTTTCAAGATGTCCATCTGTGAGCAGAGCGAAGTTGCAACTCTTTACGCGCCGATTCCGGTGCCTTCCACCTGCCAGTACTCGTACGGCTACCAGGTTGAGTTGAAGGACGAAAAGCCAACCGATGGCACCGACCAAGCTTTCTTCCCTTGCCTGGGAAGCACTTTCACTGATCCATCGGGGGCTAAGGTCCTGCTGGACGGTCAGCGAATCAAGGTTGGTTCGGTGGATTGCTTCGTGGCCGGAGCCACTGCGCGCTGCGACAACAAGGATGGCTCGTTCATCGTTCTAGGCCCTAAGGCTTGGGCTTTGGGTCAGGCTAAGGCTTAGAGCCTTCTACTGCTTGGCAACAAGCGTGACGATTCGCACCTCTGGGCGGCACGCGAAGCGCACTGGCGCATAGATGCTGTGACCCAAGCCCGCGCAAACATTCAGCCACATCTGCTTCCCGTTGCGGGTCCAACTGCTTAGGCCTCGAGCCTTGCGCGGCTGTAGGTCGCAGTTGCTCACCAAAGCGCCAAAACCCGGGATGCAAACCTGCCCACCGTGAGTGTGGCCCGCAAACATAACGGATGCGCCGGCATCGTTCATTGCATCGATGGCAGCCAGGTAAGGAGCGTGGCTCACACCAATCACAACATCCACATCGGCGCCTAAGGAGTCACGCGACGCCTGGAGGCTGGCAAGGTCTGCAAGGCCGTCGTGCATGTCATCCACGCCGATGAAACCCACCTTGATCCCGTTGACGGTCAGTGAACCGCCCGTATTGTTCAGCCCAAGCCAGCCGAATGCGTCAAAACCGCGAGTCAGGCGCTCGGTATCCAGCGGGGTCTGAGAAACACGCTCCGATGGTGCACGCAAATAGCTGAGCGGATTTCGCGGCTTGGGCGCAAAGTAGTCGTTTGACCCGTTCACGTAAACTCCGGGCTTTTTTCCTAGGCCACTCAAAGCTGACAGAACGGGGTCGATGGCCCCAGCGTGCCCAAGGTTATCGCCGGTGTCCACAACGAGGTCAACATCCAGGGATGCCAACTTCGCTATCCAAGCCAGCTTCCTCGTCTGCCAAGGTGCAGCATGGAAATCGCTGATGTGAAGAACCCGTAGGGGAGAGGCGCCACTAGGTAGGACGGAAAGTTCTTGCTTCTCATTGCGAATCACGCGCAGATGGCGTTCGATTCCGATACCCCAGATGGCTGCGAGCAGACCGACCGCCGCTACGAAGATCGCGGCCGTTCCAGCTACAAACCAAAACAACATGGTGGGTTATGGGCCGAGGCTGATGATTAGCAAGACCGCGCCAGTTCCGGCAGCAGCAGTTCCCGCAGGCGGGTTGGTGCCGATTACGTTGCCCTTCGGCACCGTGGTGCTGTGCTGATAGAACTGGGTCTGGGAAGGCTGAGGGGCCGATACCGCGCTGAAACCTGCAGCCAAGAGCGCCGATGTGGCGTCGGCTACGGACTTGCCGGATACGTCCGGAACGGTGCTCTGGCCGCCCTTGCTGACATAGATGGTCACGGTGGTGCCCTCGGAAACCAGTGCGCCGATTGCCGGCTTGGTGCTGCCGACAGTGCCCGATGGCTGACCCGAAGCAACGGTCTTCACGGAGATCTGACCGAGCAGACCAGCTGCCTGCATCGCGCTTACCGCAGCATCTGGGCTGAGGCCAGCGACGTTTGGCACAGCAACGCTGTTGGCGTCAATCATGGTCTGCGGAGGCGCAGGCATGCTGCTGGCTGGCGGATACAACTTGTCGGCCGTCTTCATGATGGCCTTCCAAATGTCGTGACGCAGGGTAGCGGCAGCCTTGCCATTGATGTTGGTTCCGCGGAGAGACTTCGTTCCAACGACGTTTCCAACCCAGGTGCTGGTTGCCACGGTGCTGCTGAAACCGCTCATCCAAGTGTGAACACCGCTGTCGGTGGTACCGGTCTTACCGGCTAGGAAGGCGCCGTCGCCGGTGTTAGATCCTCCACCGGTACCGCCGGTCATCACGGCGTGCATGGCGTAGACCATGCCGTGCGCAACATCCGGGGTGACGGCCTGTGTGCAGGTGGTCTGAGGAACTGTGAGCTGCTGCTGGGTTGCGCGAACCACGACGTGGTCGATAGCAATCGGGGTGCAGAAAGTACCGTTGTTGCTGATGCCTGCGAAGGCCGCGGCAACGCTCATTGGCGCGATTTCGTTGACGCCCAGAACCGACGATGGGTAGTACAAAAGTTCGGTGCCATCGGCGCGGTGGATTCCAAAACGAGCCGCGAGGTCGCGGATGTCGCAGAGGTCAAGCTTGCTTGCCATGTTTGCGAACGCAGTGTTTTCCGAAATCGCAGTTGCCTGAACCACGGTCGGGTTCTTCGGCTCGCTGGCTACGTCGTTATTCGGCGCCCAATCGCCCGTAATCACTCCACAGCGGGCGCTGAAGTCGCTTGCCTGGTAGTCGCGAACGCGGCCATCCACATGGTCAAGCAGGTGGTGACCGGTTGCCAGCCACTGGCCCAGCGTGAACACCTTGTAAGTGGATCCAACCTGGAAGCCGCTGGAACCACCGTAGTCCTTGTCGGTTGCGTAATCCACCGATGTGTGACCCGGCTCGGTGGATGCGGTCTGATCATAGATGCGGTTCTCAACCAACGCCAGAACGCGGCCGGTCCCAACCTGAACCGAAACGCTTGCGGAACCGATTTGGCTCTTGTCGGTTGGCGGAACCCACTTCTTGATGGCGGTGTCTGCAGTCTTCTGCAGGTTCACGTCCATGGTGGTGTAGATGTCCAGGCCACCGCGGCGCAGAAGTTGTTCGCGGTCCTGAGGGGTAGGGCCAAACTCAGGTGAGTTACGCACAGTCCAAACTACAAAGTCACAGAAGAAGGCGGTGGACTGATCTGCCTCACAGCCAGCCTTCTGGTTTGTGAGGTTCACAACGATTGGCGAGGCCTTGGCCTTGTTGGCAGCCGACTGGCTGATGTAGCCGGCGTTGGCCATGTTGTCGATCACGTAGTCGCGACGGTTCTTGGCGCGTTCCAGGTTGGCCTTTTCGTCCGGCTTGTAGTCGTTCGGGCTCTTGAGCATCGCGGCCAGAAGTGCTGCCTGCTGGATGTTGAGGTCCTTCGCGTGAACGCCGAAGTAGTAGTTCGACGCCGCCTCGATGCCGTAAATCTGGTTTCCGAAGAACGAAAGGTTCAGGTAACCGGCAAGGATGTCCTTCTTGGAAACTTCCTTCTCCAGCGCCAAAGCCATGCGAATCTGCTGAACCTTACGGCCCAGACCGCTGAGTCCGCCCTGGGTTGCGGCATCGACAGCCGCCTGGTTACCGGCCTGAGCTGCCGCGGTAACCTGCGCGTTCTTCACGTACTGCATGGTGATTGTGGAACCACCAGGGCCGTTTCCAACAGTCGCGATGTTGGTCAGGGTGGCACGAATCAAGCTGATCCAGTCAACACCGTTGTGCTGGTAGAAGCGTGGGTCCTCGGTGGAAACCACAGCGTTTACAACGTTCTTCGAGATTTCGTTGAACGGAACAGAAATGCGGTTTTCTTCGAAGAAGGACGCAATCTTTACATCCTTGGTGCCATCCTTGGCATAGATGTTGGAGGCGTCAGCGGCGTTGACCGGCTTGATGTAGTCGGGGATGTTCTCGAATAGGGCGATGCTTGTAGTGGCAGCAAAACCACCGAGGGTCACTGCTGGAGCCAGGAGTCCTACACCGAGGATGCCCGCGATGGCACTTAATCCAATAAATTTGAGGATAAGGCCAAACTGTCGAGTCGGCTTGTCACGCATTACTCTAGGTTACCGAATAACGCTTAGAGAAAA
Source organism: Actinomycetota bacterium (assembly GCA_039800845.1). Taxonomy (GTDB): domain Bacteria; phylum Actinomycetota; class Actinomycetes; order Actinomycetales; family Microbacteriaceae; genus Rhodoluna. Next base: position 1,193 of record JBDLQA010000128.1, on the reverse strand, counting down.
CTGAGAGGGAGTTAAAGATGCAGAAGTGGGAATACCTCACAACTCCGCTGATGATTCACAACACCACCGCAATTCTGAATAACTTTGGCAACCAGGGTTGGGAACTTGTACAGATCATGACCGGCCCTGAAGGCGGTCTCGTGGCCTACTTCAAGCGTCCGGTCGCATAGTAACCGCGCGCGAAAAACGAGATTTCGAATCACAAGATTTTAGGTAAGGAAAATATGTCCAAGATTGAAGCACGCCTGGCAGAGCTAGGCTTCCCGCTCCCCGAGCTAGCGAAGCCGGTTGCCGCATACGTGCCTGCCGTTGCCAGCGGCAACCTGGTTTTCACCAGTGGTCAGCTTCCATTCGTAAACGGCAGTCTGCCTGTAACCGGCAAGGTCGGTCTCGGCGATGAACTGGTGGACCCAGCCGCTGCGAAGGATCTGGCTCGTCTCTGTGCTTTGAATGCACTCGCAGCAGCGAAGACCGTTTTGGGCGACCTCGACCGCATCGTGCGCGTTGTAAAGGTTGTCGGTTTCGTTGCATCGGTGCCAGAGTTCTCCGGGCAGCCGCTGGTCATCAACGGCGCCAGCGAGTTCCTCGGTGAGGTTTTCGGCGATGCCGGCGCCCTCGCCCGCAGTGCTGTAGGCGTTCCGGTTCTTCCGCTCGACTCCGCGGTTGAGGTTGAACTAATCGTCGAGTTCAACTAACAAAAACTAAAAAGTAATCCGCCCGAAGTGTTCTCCGGGCGGATTTCTTTTTGAGTCAGACCTCGATTCAGAGGCGGCTACCTGCCAAATAGCTTCTTGAAGAAGCGGCTAACAGCGTTACCTCCAGCGCCATCGATTTCGCGCTGCCAGGTGATCACATTGGTGACGGGATCGCTCACGTTGTCCACTACCTTCGAGGCAATCAGGCCCATAACGCCAACGTCCGCAAGCGTGGTGGTGTCGCCGATTTCTCGCTGTTCCGCCACATCGCGAAGCAGACGGCGCATGATCTTGCCGGAACGCGTCTTCGGCAGCTCTGGAACCACCATGATCTTCTTCGGTTTAGCGATTGGGCCAATCTCCTTGGCAACGTGGTTGCGCAGGACATTGTTGATGTTCTCGTCGCTGCCGGCGTTCGCAATCTGGTCGGTGCGCAGAATCACAAAAGCTACAGGGGTTTGGCCGGTCAGCTCATCGGTGGCACCCACAACAGCAGCT
>JBDLQA010000127.1:0-15765 GCA_039800845.1 Actinomycetota bacterium | reverse complement strand
TCTTCAAGTGGAAGACTCTTCGGGGCAACAAGAAGCGCAAGTAGCGCAACAACCCACAAAATCAAGCCAACGTAAATGGCTCGCTTTGCGTTTACCTTTACGGGTTCAGGGTCGGGCTTTCGTTCCACGTGTTTCAGATAGAAACGAACCATGAGTTTGCCCTTTTCGCTCAGCCTTCTGGCTAGAGCCTAGCCCAGCTGGCCAACTACGTAGTCGATGCACTTGGTGAGTTGCTGTACATCGGCCAGGTCAACCGCGGTGAAGGTTGCCACGCGAAGCTGGTTGCGGCCTAGCTTGCGGTAAGGCTCAGTGTCTACAACTCCGTTTGCGCGAAGAACCTTGGCGATGGCCGCTGCATCGATGCTCTCATCGAAGTCGATGGTTGCCACTACCTGCGAGCGGAACTCTGGGTTCTCGACGAATGGGGTGGCGAAGCTGCTGGCGTCCGCCCAGTTGTAGATGAAGTCAGATGCTTCCTTGGTGCGGGCATCTGCCCAGGCCAAACCACCGTTGCCGTTGATCCAGTCAACCTGCTCTGCCAGAAGGAAGAGAGTAGAGATAGCAGGGGTGTTCAGGGTCTGGTTCAGGCGCGAGTTGTCGATCGCGGTCTTCAGGCTCAAGAACTCAGGGATGTAGCGGTCGCCGGCGGCGATGCGCTCGGCGCGCTCCACGGCTGCAGGGGACATGAGTGCGAACCAGAGTCCGCCGTCCGATGCGAAGTTCTTCTGTGGAGCGAAGTAGTAGACGTCGGTCTCGGTTGGGTCGAAGTCGATTCCACCGGCAGCCGAGGTTGCATCGGTGAGGAAAAGAGCGCCTTCGTCAACGCCGGCAAGGCGCTTTACCGGGGTGACCACACCGGTGGAAGTTTCGTTCTGCGCGTATGCGTAGAGGCTAACTCCGGCCTCCGCTTGAAGCTCTAGGCGGCTGCCAGGGGTTCCGTTGATTACGGTTGGCGCGGTAAGCCATGGGGCCTTCAGTGCGTTGGCAAACTTGCCACCGAACTCGCCGTGAACCAGCGCCTGAGCCTTGCCCTCAGCCAGGCTGAAGGATGCGACATCCCAAAACGCGGTAGATCCACCGTCACCGATGACAATCTCGTAACCCTCAGGGTTGTGGTAGAGGTCCATCAGGCCCTCCTGAACGCGCTTCACCAAGTTCTTCACTGGAGCCTGGCGGTGCGAGGTGCCCATTAGCTTGGCACCTTCGGTTGCGAAAGCGTCCAGCTGAGCCTTGCGGACTCGCGAAGGACCACAGCCGAAGCGGCCGTCTGCTGGGAGGAGTTCAGTAGGGATTTTGATGTCAGCCATGCCTAAAGTTTACCGAGCCTAACGGCGCCAAGCCCCAACGGCGGTAATAATTGGGAAGGTAATAGCACCCTGCAGTAAGGACAACAGTGGCCGATCTCATCGACACCACCGAGATGTACCTGCGTACCATCTTGGAATTGGAAGAAGAGGGTCAAGTTCCGATGCGTGCACGCATTTCGGAGCGCCTGAATCACAGTGGTCCAACTGTTTCGCAAACCATCGCGCGCATGGAGCGCCTCGGTCTGGTTGGTCTGGGTGGTGACCGTCACTTGGAGCTGACCGACCTAGGTCGTAATGAGGCAGTGAAGGTGATGCGCAAGCACCGTCTGGCCGAGCGCCTGCTGGCAGACGTTATTGGTCTTGAGTGGGAACTGGTTCACGAAGAAGCCTGCCGCTGGGAGCACGTAATGAGCGACCACGTTGAGCGAAAGCTCATGCAGCTGCTGGACAACCCTCATGTTTCGCCCTACGGCAACCCGATTCCGGGCCTGGAGGAGCTGGGTGCGGACAAGTCTGCGGCCTTCGGCGATGGCGTGGTTAGTGTTGCATCACTTGACTTCAGCGACCCTGCCAGGGAATACACGCTTCGTCGAATCGGCGAACCGCTGCAGGTTGACACCCGTCTTTTGGCGGATTTGAAGGCACTGGGAATCGTTCCGGGAGCCAAACTAACTTTCGAGCACAAGGTGCGCCGGGTGCTTATTCGTGTGGCTGGCGCCGCCGAGGGGGAATCGTTGGTTATCGACGATGCCGCCCACCTGTTTGTTGACGCTTAAAAGTCTGAAGGTTTCTTATCTGGCTTCTGGCTCCAGGCCCAATCGGGTAAAATTGCAGGACACTGTCATTACTGGAGGCCTAATTCTTGGCTAAGCAGAGCACTGGACGCCATCGCGCGGACGTTGAAATCAACGTCTTCGAGACGATGGAATTGCGCTCTCGCCGCTCGATTCGAGAGGCGGAGCAGAAGCGACTTTCGCGGAAAGCAAAGCGCCTTGCTCGTCGTGCCCAAAAGGTCCAGCAGGTAATCACCGACCCAACCTCCGGCCAGATCAAGACCGGCCGTTTCGTAGTTGCGGGTCAAGCGCCAGTTCGCTTCATCAAGCGCAAGCAGGTTCGCACCAGCGTCACAATGCTTATTTCAGCAGGCATTTTCACTACCGTTGCTCTTCCTGCCTATGCCTACAGCCCTGAGGTTGCGGCCATGGCACGCTTCACCACCACGAATGCCGCGGAATTCGCGGCCGCCGCGGGCACCCAGAACATCACTGTTGCCGAAGTAAATGCGGTCAACTTCCACCGCGATAGTTATGAGACCACCTCTGCTGCCGAGTTGGCTCGCCAACAAACCGCGACTCGATACCTCTCGTACGCCGGGCCAACTGCGGAAGATTTCGTCAATAACCCGCCATACTCCAAGCTCGATGGCGCAGCTATTCTCAATGTTGCTTCCAAATATGTTGGTTCGCCTTATGTTTTCGGTGGCGAAAACCCTTCGGGCTTCGACTGCTCGGGCTACGTGCGTTTCGTCTTCTCACAGTTTGGTTTGGACCTACCGCACTCGGTCATCGCTCAGTCGAGACTAGGCATTATCGTGAAGCCGGAAGACGCGCAGCCTGGTGACCTAGTGGTTCTGGACGACCTCAGCCACGATGGAATCTACGCGGGTAACGGTAACTTCTATCACGCACCGCGTCCGGGTGACACCGTGAAGTTGGCGCCGATCTTCACCGATCGCGTGTTCTACGTTCGCCTGGCCACCAAGTAGCCGGCCGCTCCTTACGCGTAGGTTTCCAAAAACTAAACTTTTGCAACATTCTGAATCGCGGTGTGTTGCGCTGCGCATTTTTCGTTTCTTTGGGCGTAACCTGAGCCCAAGACCACTACATCGGTGGCTGGAGAGGCAGTTATGAGACTGAGGGTTGTGCCCGCCAAGCACGAACATCAGTTCCCCCATGCTTGCCAATCTGGCCAGGTCATTTAGCGCGTCACCTTTTACGGTGGCGCGTTTTTTGTTACCCGAGTGATGGTCTGCACGAAAACCCACAAACCATATGGGCGGCTTCGAAAGGGCAAACAGCATGAGGACATTGGTACTAAACGCAGGGTACGAGCCACTGGGCGTGGTCTCGTTCAAACGAGCGCTGACTTTGGTTATGAATAACAAGGCCACAGTGATTGAACAATCAGAGACGATGGTTCACAGTGCGCGTCAGGATTTCGACCTGCCATCGGTGATTTTGCTGACCCGGTATGTGCGTGTGCCAATTAGCCACTCAATCCCGGTTACCCGCCGAGGAATTCTGCGCCGCGATAATCACCACTGCGCCTACTGCGGACGTGCCGCAAACACCATCGATCACGTATTCCCGAAGAGCCGTGGGGGAGCCGACAGCTGGGAAAACCTGGTTGCCTGCTGCCTGAAGTGCAACAACACCAAGAGTGACAAGACTCTGGCGGACCTCGGCTGGTCGCTTCGATTCACGCCAAAGATGCCGACCGGGGGAATCTGGACGGTTCGCGGTGCAGAGCGCATCGAAGAAACCTGGGACAACTACCTAATCGCCGCTTAGGTGTCACCTGGGCATTTACCCAGGCACGTGGCCCAGATATGCGGACCGGCATGCGGCCCAGACACCCGTGGCGCGCGGCGATACATCACATCTGGATAAAGATGCCATGCCGAGTATGCCCCCGTTGTTAGGCTGAAAATCCTAAATTGAGGAGTTTCAATGTCTGCAAATCGTCTTCGTTGGGGCATGGTTGGTTCGGGCCTGATGGCCGACCTAATCGTTCCGGATTTCGCGCTGGTTGAGAACACCGAGTTGCGCTATCTGTGCACCCGAAATCCTGAAGCCACGAAGGCGAAGTATGCAACCTGGGGCATTGAGGTTCCACTGGTCAGCGACTTCGAGGCAATGTGCGCGGATCCGGAAGTAGACCTGGTATACATTGCGGTTCCTCACGGTCTGCACTACCAGTACGCGGTAAAGGCGCTTGATGCGGGCAAGCCGATTTTGGTCGAGAAGGCTTTCACCCTCACTCAGGCTCAGGCTCAAGACCTAGCCGACCGCGCAGCCGCCAAGGGCCTCTTCGTGATGGAGGCGATGTGGACTCGCTTCCTGCCTCTGTACCGCAAGCTTCAGGAAGAAATCGCCAACGGTCTCATCGGTGAAGTGAAGTACACCAGCGCATACTTTGGCATTCCTTTCGGGGGCGATGAAAATCACCGATTGATCGCGAAGGACATGGGTGGAGGATCGCTGCTGGACCAGGGTGTTTACACCATCAACTTCGCCGATATCTTCTTTGGTGGGGCGCAGGCAACCTCGGTTGAGGCTAAGGGGACCCTGCTTCCAAACGGAGTCGACGGCCTGACCATGGTCAACCTGGAGTACGGAGATGGCCGTTACGCGCAGGCTAACTCGTCGGTCACCGTTGGTTTGGGAACCGAAGCCTTCATCGCAGGTACCGATGGCGGCATTCACGTGAAGGGATCGTTCTGGAACTCCGATGACGCCACCGTCATCAAGGCCAGCATCCGCGGAATTTCCGAGACCAAGATTGTCGGCGGCAAAATTGGTGCGGGTTATAGCCACATGATCCAGCAGGTTTCCGCCGATGTTCTGGCTGGTAAGACTCAGTCGGACATTCACCCGATTTCCAACACCATCCGTATGCAGGGATACTTCGACCAGATTCTTGCGCAACTTGGCGTGAAGTACGATGCCTAACAATGCCCCGGTTCCGGCTTGGATGCCGCCCAAGTTTGGGCCGGTTCCGGAGCCGGAAACCACCGCGAGCGGGCTCAAGCGCTACACCGCTCGCTACGCGATCATCGGTGGTTTTAGACCCCCGGAGTTAGACCTTTACCTGCCCGAGGGCGAAGGCCCGTTCCCGCTTGTCATGTGGGTGCATGGCGGTGGCTACACTGGCGGAAGTCGCCGCGATTTCACTCCCTGGTTGGAGCGCGCTGGCATGATTCAGCGGACCTTGGAAGCGGGCATTGCCTTTGCCTCGGTGGACTACCGGCTTGGGCTGGAAGCCGTATTTCCCGCTGCCGTCCACGACGCCAACAGTGCGCTTCGCTGGCTGGCCTACCACGCCGGCAAGTTGGGTTTGGACGTTCAAAGATTTGGTATCTGGGGCGAAAGCGCGGGCGGTCACCTGGCATCGCTAACCGCGCTGACTCAGAGCAATGAGTTCTTCACCGGAACCAACGGCGTGGCAGAAGCTGGTTTCGAAATTCGCGCGCTGGTGGACTGGTACGGTGGCTCGGATTTGAACACCATAGTCCGGCCGATGGACGGCTCCGATGAGTCGCTGCCGGATTTGATGCGCTACCCGCCGGAGTATTTCAACCTCGGTGCGGACCGCTGGCTGGACCCAGAATTGCGAGCCAAAGCCAGCCCGGTCAACTACGTCTCGGCCGCCATGCCACCAACCCTGCGCGTTCACGGAACCGCGGACTTTATGGTGCCATTCGCGCAATCGGTGGAGTTTTATGAGGCAGCTATCCACTCGGGCGGAAACTGCAAGCTTGTGACGGTTGAAGGCGCGGATCACGCGTGGTTCGGGCTTGAGCAGTCGCGCGTTGATGAAGTGGTGGCTACATCAATAGCGTTCTTGGCGGAGGCGCTAAAGGCTTAGTTCCAGTGGCGCAGAACTGGGAACCAGCGAGCCCATAAGCCACGTTCACGAAAAGTGTCCCCACCGGGAATCGAACCCGGGCGCACGGTTTAGGAAACCGCCGCTCTATCCGCTGAGCTATGGAGACTTGCCGCCCAAAATACTTTCAGGCAACCCCTAAATATTACGCGTGCCAAAAGCGCCTGTGTTTCTTGCCTAACACGCTCGTTACCTCCCGCCCCAAAACACCCCCGAAAGTTAGTCTTGAATCGTGAACGAATACACGCACTCCGCAGCCCCAGACCGTGAAGCCTGGGATGGCTGGCGTGCCGAAATTCAGTCCATCGGCGTGACCAATCCGCTGCTGAGTTACGAGTTTGATCCGTTCTGTCAGATTGACCTAGACCGCGCTCATCCGGGCGGTATGGCGCAGTTTTCCGCCACCGGTGCAAGCACCCTCAGCAACCTGGTGCGCGACCCTTTAACTTTCTCCAAGGCGCATGCTGCGGCAAAGCGCATCGATGCCAAAGCGCACCAACTTCGCGACCACTTCGGCCTTGAAACTTGCTACCTGGTAGGGGGTCTAATCAGCCTTGAGGGTGATGGTTTCGACCTTCGCATGCCTATCCTCCTGTGGCCAATCCAACTGATTCGCATCGGTGAAGACTATGAGGTTCGCCAGAGCGGGCAGCCAATGGTGAACCCTGCGCTGGGTCCTAACTTGGACACCTGCTATGGCGTGAAGCTGAACGAGACCGCACTTTTGTCCACGATTCAGCCGAAGTCAGACCTGGTGCCGATTGCGCTGCTGGACCACCTTTCCAACTTGATTGGTGCAGCCGGGCGAGTTGAACTGAAGAGCGTTTTGGCGCTTGGAAACTTCACAACGGCCGCTATCTCGATGGCTCACGATGTTGTGAATGTTGACGTTCCACTTCTGGATGCCATCGCGGCGGGATCCGGGGGAGTGCAGCTTGCCCCGATTGGGCCTGAAGCAGTCCACCCGGTGATGGACGCCGATGAAGTGCAGCGCCGAATCCTGGCGCGCGCGGTGGCTGGGCAGTCGTTCGCGGTGGAGACCCTGCCTGGCTGCGGCTACACCCAGACGGTTCTGAACACTCTTGCCGCCCTCACCGCGGCTGGCAAGCGGGCTTTGGTACTGGCCCCTCGCCGTCAAACTCTGAACGAATTGGCAGACCGCCTTTCATCGATTGGCCTCGGCGGCCTGCTTGTGCGAAGCGATTCGGCGTGGATGGATACCATCGCTGCCATTAGCCGTAACGAAAAAGCCAAGGGACGCGCGGCCGGAGTGGCTGCCACCGAGCTTCAGGAAACTACAAACAACCTGGGTGCCTATTTCACCGCTTTGCGAGCCGTAAATGCCGAGCTTGGCGTGAGTATTTTGGATGTTCTCGAGAAGCTCGCAGAGCTATCGCTGATGCCTCACGCGCCGCAGACCAAGGCGCGAATCGCGCGCGCCAGCCTTTTGGCCAAGCCGGACCGTCAGGTTGCGTTGGATCTGCTGGGCAAGGCGCTTGACCTCGGTGAGTTCAAGTACGGACCTCAGGATTCCGCATGGTTCCAGGCCCGTTTCGACAACCCCGCCGATGTCACTTCTGCACTTGCTACGGTCAAGCGCCTTCGCGATGAAACTTACCCAACGCTGGTTGCCAAGCTGAATGAATTCATCGCCGCCGTGGAATTCCGCCCCGCGGGTTCGGTGTCCGAAATCGGCGCCTACCTGCGCCTTTTCAGTGGAATTCGCGACAGCCTAGACCGCTTTGTTCCCAACGTCTTTGACCGCTCGCTGACCGAGGTAATCGCAGCTACCGGACCTAAGCAAAAGGGCGAGATGAGTGGCGTTACCCGCCGCCGCCTAAAGAAGCTGGCCAAGGAATTCATCCGCCCGGGAATGCACGTAGCGGACATCAATGCCAGCCTGCGAAACATCGAAATGCAGCGCGAGGCTTGGCAGCAAAACACCACCGGCCTGAAGCCGCCATCTGTTCCGAACGGCATCAATGACGCCATGGTGACCTACCAGGCGCTGGTTTCTGACCTGGATGAAATTCAGCGTCACCTAGACCCGCGCAGCACCGAGCCTCTGCTCACCGCGCTTCCGCTGGACAAGCTGGCCGCGAAGTTGAACTCGCTTGTGGAGGACACCGGCGCCTTGGAGAACCTGGGCGAGCGATCGATGGTGGCGAATGAGCTGCGCGAGTTGGGCCTCGAAGATTTGATGCGCGACTTTGCTCGCCTTCATGTGAGCCGCGAACACCTGGCCAGCGAGTTTGACCTTGCCTGGTGGCAGTCTTCGCTTGAGTATCTGGCAACCAAGAACCCCGTGGTTTTGGGCAAGTCGGTTGCAGAGATTGAGACGTTGGAGGAGAAGTTCCGGGCAGCCAGCGATGCCGTTTTGCTTGAGAACCGAGTGAACTTGGCCGACCAGCTTGGCCAGGCCTGGCGCACCGACATCCAGGGTTATGCGGTCGAGGCAACTGCCCTGAAGGACCAGCTGAAGACCGGCGTCGCCACCCTGCCGCAGTTGCTGCGCGCGGCCCCGAGAATCGCTACCCGACTCATGCCAAACTTGGCACTTAGCCCATACGAGGTGGCCGAAGTCCTGACGCGCGACCACAAGTTTGACACTCTCATCATCCTGGATGCCGCGGGCACTAGCATCGCTGAGAATCTGAGTGGTTTCCTGCGTGCAGACCAGGTCATCGCATTTGGTGACGACGCCATCGCGGTGCCTTCTGGCTTTGAGGTGGAGGCCCGGCCGGTACCGATTGGTCGCGAACTGGCATCGCCATCGGCACTGAGTCAGGTGGCGAACACCTTCGGATCCGAGGTGCTGCGCCGCAGCTACCGCACCTACGGTCAGATTCTGGGTGCCTTCATCAACCGCGAGTTCTATCAGAACCGCATCATCTTTGAGCCAACCGCCGATGACTACTGGGGCAACTCCCGCTTGAACGTGGAGATTGTGGCCAACGGAGCGCACGCCACCAGCAACATCGCAGGCGCCAACCAGAGCCTTGATGCAGAGGTTGAGAAGGCTGTTGAGCTGATCTACAATCACGCACTTTGGCACCCTGAAGACTCGCTACTGTTAGCTACAGCCAGCCCGATGCACGCCGACCGCGTTCGAGCTGCCGTATTCAGTGGCTTGAAGAAGCGTCAGCACCTGATGGAGTTCTTCGAGGGTCACGGCCGGGAGAAGTTCGAAGTTTCAACCCTGAGCAGTTTGAGCCACCGAGTTGTGGACCACGTGATTTTCAGTGTGGGATTCGGCAAGACTCCAAAGGGTGCGATTCTGAACGACATCGGTGACCTAACCGCCAAGAACGGCCGCCGCTATCTGGCCAACTTGTTGGTGAGCGCGCGCAAGCAGATTACCGTGGTTTCGTGCTTCAGCCAGAATGATCTGCCAGACGATGCGACCAACGGAATTGCCCACCTGCGAGATCTGCTTGGTGGCGGCGTACGCGTTGAGGATGCATCCGAAGACATTGAAGCGGACGCGATGCTGCTTGACCTTGCCGTGCGCTTGCGCAAACTTGGCGTAACTGTGAAGTCTGACTTTGGCCAGAACCTGACCATGGTTGCCAGCTATGGCAACAAGGCAGTAGAGCTGCAGCCGGACTGGGTGGTTAGCGACCGCGAACTGGCTCAAGAAATCAACCTGCGCCCGCGCTTGCTGAAGGCGCTGGGCTGGCAGGTAAAGCGAGTCCACTCCTTCGAGCTGTTCGCCGACCCTGAGCGCTTCGCGCGCGAGGTTGCCGAGAGCTTGGGTCTGCCGGCTCTCAGCAAGGCACAGCAGCGCTTTGATGACGAGATCAAGTTCGAGGACACCGACGCTGCGTGGGGCGACTACCGTCGCTCCGGTGGCTCGGCTGGCGCTAATGACGACCGCTTGAAGCAGGACAAGCCGCCGCACTGGGGTTAGCCCCGAAAAGGAGCCCGCTGGAAATAAGGCGGTTAGTTAGGGCTAGTTAGAACCCGAGCTGCTAGCGGAGCTGCCGCTGTCGGTCTTATAGAAGCCCGAGCCCTTGAAGGTGACGCTGCCAACGCCGAAGACCTTGGTCAGTTCACCCTTGCACTCTGGGCATTCGGTGAGCGATTTGTCACTGATCGACTGCTGGACATCGAAAGTGTGTCCGCAGTTCTTGCACTTGTATGAGTAGGTAGGCATAGCCCTGCTATTTTAGCCAATCTCAATCAGTCGGGTCGGCGTGACAACGAACGCCACCGGCTGGTCGTGCTCCTCGATGGGCAGTTCTGGCAGAACTTCGGAGTCGTAAACAACGGCGGCCACCGGCGCCACCACGGCCGGGTCGGCCAGCGCCACATCGTAGAAGCCCTTGCCCTTGCCCAAGCGGTTGCCTCTTGCATCGACGGCGCTCGCCGGAATCAAAACGAGTTGGGCATCGGTTAGTTTGGCGGGTTCGCCGACCGGCTCATCGAAGCCAAATATCCCGGGAGCCGATTCGCCGGTGTAAGTCACCCAGTGCATAGTGCCGTCAAGGTTGGATACCGGCATGATCAGGGTCAGGCCGTGGCCGGCTGCGCCAATCACGAACTTAAACGTGTTGGGTTCCGTGCCGAATGGCAGGTAGGCGGCAACGATTTTGGCGCCGACGTGCGAGGTCAGAGCCAGCAACTGGGTTTCGAGCCCGCCCGCCACCGATGAGTCTTTGGACAGCGTCTGACGCGCGGCCGAGAGCTGAGCTCTCAGTAACTTTTTGGCATTCTGCGCGTCGGGCTGATTCATACCGCTAATTTTGACACCATGGCCCAGTCATTTGCACTCATGCATCAGGATGTTCGGCTTCGCCTCATCCGAATGCGAGATGCGAAGACTGTTGAACGCCTACTTTTGGAGAACCGCGCCTGGCTTCGTCCGTGGGAAGCCACCAGTCCGTATTCGCCCACCAGCTTCGATGTGAAGGGCATGATCCGCAGCCTGCTTAGGCAATACGATGACCACTCCGGCATTCCATTGCTGATCGAGTACCAGGGCGAAGTCGTTGGTCAGCTGAATGTGGCTAACATCCTGCACGGTTCGGTCAGCAGCGCCATCGTCGGATATTGGATCATTCCATCGGTTGCCGGCAAGGGCATCATGCCAACCGCGGTCGCGCTCACCACTGATTACCTTTTTGAGGTTGTGGGCCTGCACCGTGTGGAGATTGACATTCGCCCGGAGAACGCTGCCAGCCTGCGAGTCGTGGCCAAACTGGGCTTCCGCTACGAGGGTTTCAAGCAGCGTTTCATCCACATCAACGGCGCGTGGCGCGATCACATGATCTTCGCATTGACTCACGAAGAGGTTTCCGGTGGAGTACTGAACCGCTTCATTAAAGGGTTGGTCCCGGCGATGAAATATCCGAATCCATTAGATTCCTAAACTTTTTTTAAACACGCCGAGCGAAATATTAATTTCGAATTAGTGAACCCATATCTTTGAGGTATGAATACTTCTTCGCTTACCGGCCTTGTGGTGGTTTTGGCTGCCGCAATCTGGCTCGGCGCTTTCGTGCCGGCTTGGGTAAAGCGCGGGGAGAAAGCAAACGTAGTCCGCGAAGCCACTCGTCAGTTGAAGCAGCAGGCGAAAGCCTTGAAGCCGAAAACTGCAACCAAGCGGGGGCGCTTCGCGGCTCGTGCAAATACTCGCCCAGTTGTTGCCGCGCAGCAAAGTGCTCCGGTTAACTACCGCGCCCTGTATCAGGCAGCGCTTAGCGTGGCAGGCGAGTATGAAGCTTCTCAAAACGCTCAGATTGCCGAGGATGAAGGCGGTTGGGTGCCACGTCACATGCCTGCCCCAATGCACACCGGTCACATCGGTACTTTGGAGCAGCCAACCTTGGCTCGCGTAAGCCAAATCAAGCCAGCTGCATCGGCTACGGCACCAGCTGCTCCCGCAGCGCAAAACGAACGTCCGGAGGAGGCCGTTATCGGCGCCAACCTGGATGAGATTTTGCGCCGTCGCCGCGCCGTATAAGGGTTTCCGTGGGGTTTACCCCTGCCCGAGAGTAAACTTAAGAAAGACTTCCGCCCCCTATTTCTCAGTAAAAAGGAAAAGAAAATGCCGATTTTTGATCGCATCAAGAAGATTTTCACCAAGAATGCACCTGACGTTGCAAAGGTAGCTGGAGCTATCGGTGCCGATGTAGCCCACGAAACTGCCGAGGTAGTTGAGGAAGCCAAGAAGGTTGTTGCCGCTGCTACCAAGAGCGCAGAGAAGAAGGTAACCGCAGCCACCAAGAAGGCTGAAAAGGTTGTTACCGCTGCTTCGAAGACCGCCGAGAAGGCTGTTGAGGGTGCTGCTAAGACCGCTAGCAAGGCAGTTCAGAAGGCCACCACCAGCACCGCGGCAAAGGTATCGAAGGCTGCTGCCGCTAAGCCAGCCGCTAAGCCTGCGGCTAAGACCGCTGCCGCTAAGCCAGGCGCAAAGACCGCAGCTGCTAAGAAACCTGCTGCCGCCAAGACCGCCGCTAAGCCAGCTGCCAAGCCTGCAGCGAAGACCACCGCTGCGAAGCCAGCTGCTAAGCCAGCCGCAAAGACGACCGCTGCCAAGCCAGCTGCCAAGCCAGCTGCCAAGCCAGCAGCCAAGGCGACCGCTGCTGCGAAGCCTGCTGCTGTAAAGCCTGCAGCTAAGCCAGCCGCCAAGAAACCAGCGGCGCCTAAGGCGTAACTACTTCAAAAAAGAAACCCGCGGCCAACTTCTGGTCCGCGGGTTTCTTTTTGTGTTTTTAGTCTTTAGCTACAACCCACTTGGCTGCCTGTTGCAGTGTGGGGTGAACAAATTTGTAGCCCGAATCTATCAGCTTCTGAGCGCTCATGTTTTGGCTGCAGAGCAGAAGCTCATCGGCGCCTTCCCCAAAGGCCAGGCGCAGCGCAAATGACGGCACCGGCACAAAAGCAGGGCGGTGCAGCTCTTTAGCCAGCGCCTTCACGATCTGTGCACAGGTCGCTGGCTCTGGAGCGGTTAGGTTGTATGGCCCGCTGGCTTCAGGGGAGTCGATCAGGTGCAGGATTGCGCCCGCTTCATCCACAACGCTGATCCACGCCCACCATTGGTTGCCCGGGCCCAGTGAGCCTCCAACTCCCATCTTCACGAGTGGAAGCAGGCGACCAAGCGCGCCAAGTTTGCGGCTCATAACCATGGTTGTACGCGCAAGGATGAGGCGAACATCGGGGCTGACTTTGGCCGCTTCGGCTTCCCACTGTGCGGAAAGTTCGGCCAAGAAACCCTTGCCGTTAGGTGCAGATTCGGACAGCGCCTGGCCCATGGTGTCGCCGTAGAAACCACTAGCAGAACCGGAAACGAAAGCCTTGGGCTTCACGGCTGCGGCATTTATGGCGTTTACGAGAGTGCGGGTGGACCCCAGGCGAGACTCGACAATCTCGCGCTTGTAGGCCTTGGTCCAAGGAAGCTTGCCGGTAGTTGCACCGGCCATGTTTACAACGGCATCGATTCCATCGAGTGCGTTGGCTGGCAGGGTACCGGTGCTTGGGTCCCACTGGATTTCGTCGGGGCCGTTTGCAGGACGACGAACCAAGCGAATCGGTTGATCTCCACGGGCTTTAAGCTGGCGCGCAACTTCAGTGCCTACAAGGCCGCTGGCTCCGCTAATCAATACCTTCATGGAGTGACCTAACTACCAATTGTTTGGATCTAGTCCCGCACGCTTTCCGGTGTCCATGCTGGCGATCGCATGCATGTCTTCTTGGTCAAGTTCGAAGTCGAAAATGCTGATATTCTCTAGCAAACGATCTGGGTTGGTGGTCTTTGGAATCACCAAGTTACCCAGCTGAATGTGCCAGCGCAGAATCACCTGAGCGGCGCTCTTGCCATGTTTCTTGCTGAGCGCCACAAGAATCGGGTTCTCGTTGTCTCGGCCACGCGCAATCGGGCTCCAGGCCTCTGTAGCGATTCCATGCTCCGCATTGAATGCGCGAAGCTCAGGCTGCTGGAAAGTTGGGTTGAGTTCGATCTGGTTGATGGCCGGCACTACATCCGAGTGGTCCATCAGCTTGTTCAGGTGTTCCGGATTGAAGTTGGAAACACCGATTCCGCGCACGCGGCCTGTTGCAACGTATTCGTTGAATACGTCCCAGGTTTCGCAGTAAAGGTCCAGCGATGGGTGCGGCCAGTGGATCATCAACATGTCCACGTAGCCCAGCTTCAGGCGGTCCAGCGATTCCTCGATGGCATCGGCGGTATTTGCCTGACCCTGACCGTCTTTCCAGATTTTGGTGGTGACGAAAATCTCTTCGCGAGGCACTCCAGACTTGCGGATGCCCGAGCCCACCTCAAGTTCGTTGTCGTAGAAGGCAGCGGTGTCGATGCGGCGGTAGCCGGTTTCGATTGCCTTGACCATAAGCGTGTCAGCGATGTCCTGCTCTACCTTGTAAACGCCGAGGCCAAGGCGGGGGAGTTGCTGGCCGTTGTTTAGGGTGGCCAGCAGCATCTGTGCTGGGTCGAAGGTTGCCGAACTGTTTGACATTATTTGTTCTCCCATGGACTAAATACGGAGTTCCATTCTTCGATTACGCGTTCGCCAATCAAGCCGGCTTGTTCGAAGGGATCGGTGTTCAACAGGCTGGCGAGTGACTCCAGGCTGTCCGAGCGGAAAATCAACAGGGCGCCATTTCGGCCAACGATTGGGCCGCTGGCCAACAAGACGCCATCTTCAAAAAGAACACGGGAAAACTCTCGATGTGCTGGACGAATCGCGCCCATTTCGTCTGCGTCGCCCGAGTAGGTGTACTGAACCGCAAAGATTGCCATGACCAAAGTCTAAGTCTCGGTGGTGAATTTAAATCCAGCTGGAGCCGAGCCACATGTGAATGAACCAGAACCAGTAAGGAGTGATGAATCCCCACCACAAATCCAGGAAGAAGACGCTAACCAGCGCGGTGCTCACAAGATAAATAGGGATGGCCTTGCGCCACCTGTTCCGCAGCTCGTGGTACCAGAGGCTGCGAATCACATAAGCCAACCCAAGGATGAGGAACGGCTCGAACGAGATGGCGTAGAACTGGAAGACCGTGCGGCCCATGTAGAGCAGCCAAGGCAGGTAGCCTGCAGCAACTCCGAGCAAAATCAGACCAATCGCGCGGTCGTTGTTGCCGGTCCGCAGATTGATGATGTACCTGTAAACCAAGTAGATCAATGCCGCCAAAGCGGCCCACCAGATGAACGGGTTGCCAATCACTTGAATGGCTGCGGAACAGCCGTTCCAATTCGGTGCACAGGGTGAGGCTTCGTACCAGATTGCTACCGGACGACCCATGTAAAGCCAAGTCAGCGGGTTGCTGGCATAGGCGTGCGGTGTGTGTAACCCAACGTGGAATCCGTAGATCTGCTGGTGGTAATAGAGGAGGGAATCCCACCAGGTGCTTCGAGAATGGCGGTCCCAGCCACCGCTGGTCAGAATCCAGCCGAGCCAGTTGGCAACGTAAATAGCCACATAGACGGGAAGCATCAGCGCAAGGTTCGCCAGGCCCTGACCGGCGATTCCATCCAATGCCCAGCTGCTCAGCCCCAAGCGCCGGCGAAGCAAAGTTTCACTTACCACCACGTATAGCCCGAAGAACAGGGCAAAGTAGATGCCGCTCCACTTGACGGAGGTTGCCAAGCCAAGTGCCACGGCAGTGGCAACCAGCCAAGGCCGATTCCAGATGATGCGCTTTCTGGCGGAATCGATCGCCATGAGTTGGTAGCGCAGGCGAGTCTGATCTCGGTCAATCAGCAGGAACCAAAACGCCAGCAGTACGAAGAACATGAGGATGCCATCCAGCAGCGAAATGCGGGACATAACGA
>JBDLQA010000126.1:0-15604 GCA_039800845.1 Actinomycetota bacterium | reverse complement strand
GAAGGCGGTCTCGTGGCCTACTTCAAGCGTCCGGTCGCATAGTAACCGCGCGCGAAAAACGAGATTTCGAATCACAAGATTTTAGGTAAGGAAAACATGTCCAAGATTGAAGCACGCCTGGCAGAACTAGGCTTCCCACTCCCAGAGCTAGCGAAGCCGGTTGCCGCATACGTGCCTGCTGTTGCCAGCGGCAACCTGGTTTTCACCAGTGGTCAGCTGCCATTCGTAAACGGCAGCCTGCCTGTCACCGGCAAGGTCGGCCTCGGCGATGAGCTGGTGGCCCCAGCCGTTGCTAAGGACCTGGCTCGTCAGTGTGTTCTGAATGCCCTCGCAGCTGCGAAGACCGTTTTGGGTGACCTAGACCGCATCGTGCGCGTTGTAAAGGTTGTCGGTTTCGTTGCATCGGTGCCAGAGTTCACCGGTCAGCCGCTGGTCATCAACGGCGCCAGCGAGTTCCTCGGTGAGGTTTTCGGCGATGCCGGCGCCCACGCCCGCAGTGCTGTAGGCGTTCCGGTCCTTCCGCTCGACTCCGCGGTTGAGGTCGAACTAATCGTCGAGTTCAAATAACAAGAACTAAAAGAAATCCGCCCGAAGTGTTCTCCGGGCGGATTTCTTTTTGAGTCAGACCTCGATTCAGAGGCGGCTACTTGCCAAATAGCTTCTTGAAGAAGCGGCTGACAGCGTTACCTCCAGCGCCAGCGATTTCGCGCTGCCAGGTGATCACATTGGTCACGGGATCGCTCACGTTGTCCACTACCTTCGAGGCAATCAAGCCCATCACGCCAACGTCCGCAAGCGTGGTGGTGTCGCCGATTTCGCGCTGTTCCGCCACATCGCGAAGCAGACGTCGCATGATCTTGCCGGAACGCGTCTTCGGCAGCTCTGGAACCACCATGATCTTCTTCGGTTTAGCGATTGGGCCAATCTCCTTGGCAACGTGGTTGCGCAGAACATTGTTGATGTTCTCGTCGCTGCCGGCGTTCGCAATCTGGTCGGTGCGCAGTATCACAAAAGCTACAGGGGTTTGGCCGGTCAGCTCATCGGTGGCACCCACAACAGCGGCTTCCGCTACCCATTCGTGCGATACCAGCGCTGATTCAATCTCAGCAGTACTCAGTCGATGTCCCGAAACGTTTAGAACGTCGTCAACACGACCCAGCACCCAGAGGTTCCCCTCGTCATCTAGCTTGGCTCCGTCGCCCGCGAAATATCGGCTAGGGAAGCGGCTCCAATATCCTTCGATGTAGCGCTCTGGGTTCTTCCAAATTCCTCGCAGCATCGATGGCCAAGGCTCAGTGATCACTAGGTAACCGCCGTGTCCGGCTTCGAGTTCCCGGCCATCGTCGTTGACAACAGCCATGTTGATTCCAGGCAGCGCCAGCTGGGCGGAACCCGGCTTTAGCGCGGTTAGACCTGGAAGCGGGCTAATCATGATTGCACCTGTTTCGGTCTGCCACCAGGTGTCCATGATTGGGCACTTGCCGCCACCGATTACATCGCGGTACCACATCCATGCCTCTGGGTTGATTGGCTCGCCAACCGATCCCAGCACGCGCAGACTCTCGAGGTTGAACTTGTCTGGAATCTCGCGACCCTGCTTCATGAACGAACGGATTGCGGTTGGCGCGGTGTAGAAAATGCTCACACCATACTTTTCGATGATTTCCCACCATCGTCCAGCGTGCGGCGAATCAGGTGTTCCTTCATAGATAACCTGTGTTGCTCCGTTGGCGAGTGGCCCGTAGACCACATAGCTGTGGCCGGTAATCCAGCCAACATCGGCGGTGCACCAGTAAACGTCCTTCTCTGGGTGAAGGTCGAACACGTTGCGATGGGTGTAACTGGCCTGCGTGAGGTATCCCCCCGAAGTGTGGAGAATTCCCTTTGGCTTGCCTGTGGTTCCCGAGGTGTAAAGGATGAACAGCGGATTTTCGGCATCGAATGCCTCGGCCTCATGCTCGTCGCTCACCTCTGCCAGGGCGTCATGCCACCAGCTGTCCAGTTTGTCATTCCAGGCAACGTCCTGCCCAGTTCGCTTTACGACCAGCACATTTGTCACTGTTGGGCACTTGTTGTCGGCCAACGCCTCATCAACCGCAGGCTTTAATGCGGTTGCCGCGCCTCGACGGTAGCCGCCATCGGCGGTGATCACCACCTTTGCTTCGGCGTCCTCGATTCGTGTGTGAAGTGCCTCTGCGCTGAAGCCGCCGAATACAACCGAGTGCACGGCGCCCAGGCGGGCAATGGCCAGCATGGCGATTGCGGCTTCCGGAATCATCGGAAGGTAGATGGCGACGCGGTCACCTTGCTTGATGCCTGCACGAGCTAGAGCGTTGGCTGCCTTTTTTACCTCTTTGGTCAGCTCGGCGTAGGTGTAGCTTCGGGTGTCGCCCGGCTCGCCCTCGAAGTGGATCGCGACGCGGTCGCCGCGTCCCTCCAGAACATGACGGTCAAGGCAGTTGTATGCAACATTCAGCTGTCCATCGTGGAACCACCGCGCGAATGGGGCGTCAGTCCAGTCCAATATTTGGGTGAACGGCTTGTGCCAATGAAGTTTGTTTGCTTGCTTGGCCCAGAACGCGAGGCGGTCAGCAGACGCTTCCTCGTAGATTCCCGGCTGGGCTATGGCCTGTGCGGTAAATGCTGGATCGGGTGCAAAGCTGCGCTCCTCAGAGAGCAGGTTCGCCAATGAACCTTGTTCTGTCATATTTATTCCTCGTCATTGAAGATTTATCTCAATCTAGCGGATGCTTGCAAAAATATTTTTTAGATTAAAGATTTTCTCTATAACTGAAAGGTAACGAGTTTGAAGGGTAGCGGGTTACACTTAATGCGTCGGTTTTCGGACCGACCCGCGTTATAGCGATTCCCCCAATCGCATAGCGCCGCCGGCGGTTCTCCCCCCCAGAGCCGCCGGCCTCTTCTTTTAAGGGCTCTTTTGGCTGCACCTTTTAAGACGGGTTGCCCGGCTCCATGCACATGCCGCCAGCCTCGGTTTAAACACATTTTTAGGCACCGACGCTTGGCGGCGCGATCTCGCGTTGAGCATTGGTGAATGGAATTCCTGCTTGACCAACTTCAGCGCGCTGGGGCTACCCAGGATTTTCAAGCGATCCTCCAGCAGCTCTTGCAACCACAGCTGACAGACCTGATAGCCAATGGCGCCGATGACTGGTTTGCGGACGTCGGCGATGGCCTACAACCGCTTCTGGGTTTCAGTGTGAATGACAAAAACTTCGACCTCATCGCCCGGGTTTTGGTGGCCATGGGGGATAGGCATCTAGATCAGGCGGCCCCAATCGGAGATGTCAGTTTGGGGCAAGTGCATTTGCCATTTTTAGCTTCCGCAGGCATCTCCCGGATACGTCTGCACGCGGTCCTTGCATCTGCAGTTTCGGATACGACACTTTTGTCCTTCCGCATCCACCGAGTGGACGCCAAGTCACTCAAAGACCTGGCGGTTGAAGGGATATTTTCTGAATGTCAAAAACTTCAGTTGTTGGAGATCCTTGCTGCGGGACACAACTTTGTAATCAGTGGTCCCGCGGGCAGCGGTAAAACCACGCTTTTGCGGGCGATGCTGATGGAACAGCCATTTTTGAGGACCGTGGTTGTCGAGGACGCTGCCGAGTTACTTCCGCTTAGTGCCGACCTGCAGGGCAAAGGTATGGGTGCGATTGGCCTGCAAGCGCGGCAGCAGAATGTTGAAGGAGCGGGCTTCATCGGGTTGCAAACTCTGGCCGAGCAAGCGCTGCGCATGCGGCCGGATCGGCTGGTGATTGGCGAGATTCGTGGGGCTGAGGCATCGGTGCTTTTGATGGCGATGAACACCGGACACCGCGGTAGCGCTGCAACTATTCATGCCAACAGCGCCGATGCGGTTGCTGTCAGACTGCGAAGCATGATGGCACACGGTTCTGCTGCACACGGTTCTGCTGCGCAAGGAAGTCTCAGCGATTCAGCCTTCAGAGCCCTGGCGCAGACGGCGATTCAAAAGGTGATTCATTTAAGCTCTAGCCCTCGCCGGCACATTGCGGAAATTTGTGATTTCAGATGCTAACCAACGAATCGATTCGATCTTTTGCTGCCGAGGTTGGCATGAGGATTTCGCCATTGCAGTCGCTTGAGGAAGCTCACCAGGCATTCACCCTTGAAATTTCTCAGGTGGCCGAGAAAGCCAAGGCTTCAGTTTCATTTACGGCGGCGCTAATGCGTTGGCTTCCTTGGGCGTCTCTGCTGGCGGCACAGCTGCTTGGCTTGCACCCGCTGGAGTGGCTCTTCAAATCTGCTTTGGGGTTGGCCCTCCTGGCTGTTTCGGCGGGGCTAACCGTTGCCTCGTTCGTGGTGACCAACCGCATGATGGCGTCGGCGCTCGCCGTTTCCCCTGACCCCGGCATTTGGCTGGATGCCTTCGCTCAGGCCGTCGTTGACGGAGTTGGTTTCACCCGCGCTCTGCAGGCTGTTCGCGCGCATGGAGATTGGACCGCAACCTTCCAGAGTCAACTCAGCGATGCCTTTTTGGCTGGAGGTCCACTGGCTCAGAGCCTGCACAGTCTGGCTAGTAAGGCGCGTGGTTCATCGCTGCACGAAAAGCGGATTGAGCTCACCAAGTTGCCCACCAAGCTTCTGTTGCCGGCACTGGCTTTTCAGATGCCACAGTTTTTGCTCTTGCTGGTGGCGCCGATGGTGATGTCATCGCTTGTAAGGCTCTGATGCAGTGCTTCGAAAGTCCCCTGCCTGCAAACCCTCGAAAGGAAATCCATGAACCGGCTGAATAACAAAAAATCGCGCCTCCACACCGATGAAACGGGAGCGGCTACCGCAGAATATGTGGTGGCCACCATCGCGGCAGTCGGATTTGCAACTTTGTTGGTTGCCATCCTTAAAAGTCCCGAAGTGCACGACCTACTGTTGTCACTGGTGCGTCAGGCGCTTTCAGTGAAGGTTTGAGAAATGACCAAACTTTACTGCCAGGCCGGATCCATAACTGCCGAGTTTGCGATTCTGATGCCTGCCGTAGTTGCTGTGTTGGTTGCGATCATTTCGATTGGCACGGTTCAGCTTCAGTCACTCGCGCTTGATGGGCAGGCAGGCCAGTTGGCCCGCGGGTTGGAGGCGGGGCTTCCGCTCGAAAACCTGCGGGCCGCCGCCCGAAAAGGGGGCAGCTCGTTTCACGACACCCCTGTTGAAGGTTTTGACTGCATCACGCTAAGACGCAACGCCAACATATTTGGTTTAGGTGTAATCCCATTGGAATCAAAAGCCTGCGGATTGGAACCGGGGCGATGACTTGGCTCCGGAAGGCGAAGGGGTCGGCATCGATTCTGGTGCTGGCCATATTATTTGCCCTGGTATTTCTGAGTTCGATCGATTTTGCGGCTTACCGTTTGCTTGCCGCGCGCCAGGAACTACAAGAATCTGTGGATCTGGCCGCGATTGCCGCAGACCAGGTTTCGCGCGGGCTAAACACTGGAATCCCGTGCTACCGAGCGAGACAAATTTTGACCTTAAATATGTCGAATCTGGATTCGTGCCTTATTGTCGGTTCAGAAACTAAGGTTGCGGGTTACCTAAGAGTTATGGGTATAGTGCTAAACGCAACAGCAACTGCGGCTGCAAACTAGCTGCAGATATATAAGGAGACACATTTGGGTACAAAACTGGTAATCGTTGAGTCGCCAGCTAAGGCGAAGACGATTTCTAAGTACCTCGGTCCTGGCTATGAAGTTTTAGCCTCGGTGGGTCACATTCGCGACCTCATCGACACTAAGGACCTGCCTGCGGAAAAGAAAAAAGGTTCGCTGGGCAAGTTCTCCATTGACATCGAAAATGATTTCGAGCCTTACTACGCAATCTCGCCGGGAAAGTCCAAGACCGTCACCGATCTAAAGCGAGCGCTTGCGGGTGCGGACGAACTTCTACTGGCCACAGATGAGGACCGCGAGGGTGAAGCAATCGCCTGGCACCTTCTGCAGGTTTTGAAGCCTAAGGTTCCTGTGAAGCGAATGGTCTTCCACGAGATCACCAAGGACGCCATCCAGCACGCCGTAAACAACACCCGCGAGCTGGACGAGAATCTTGTTCAGGCGCAGGAAACCCGCCGTGTTGTGGACCGCCTTTACGGCTACGAGGTTTCGCCAGTTTTGTGGCGTAAGATCAACCGCGGCCTGAGTGCCGGACGCGTTCAGAGCCCCGCAACCCGCCTGGTGGTGGAGCGTGAGCGCGAGCGCATGGCGTTCGTTTCCGCTCGCTACTTCGATGTAAAGGCTCAGTTCCAGACTGCCGACACCACCCAGCCTGCATTCGAAGCCAAGCTGGTTTCGTTGGCTGGTAAGCGCATTGCATCAGGTGATTCGTTCGACGACAACGGAAAGTTGAAGTCTGACGTCCTGGTTCTGGACGAAGCAAACGCAACCGCGGTTGCCGCCGCCATCGGTGATTCATCGGCTGTCATCAAAGTCACCGACGTTGAGTCCAAGCCATCGGTGCGCCGCCCGGCAGCACCGTTCACCACTTCGACCCTCCAGCAGGAGGCCAGCCGTAAGCTGCGCATGAGCGCCAAGCAGACCATGGATACAGCGCAGCAGCTTTACCAGGACGGTTACATCACCTACATGCGAACCGACTCGCCAACCCTGTCGGCGCAGGCGATTTCGGCTGCTCGCAATCAAGCTAAGGCCATGTTCGGCGCTGAATACATCGGGGAGAGCCCTCGTGTGTACACGGGCAAGAACAAGAACGCTCAGGAGGCTCACGAAGCGATTCGCCCAGCTGGCGACGTCTTTGCCACCCCGGCCGAGCTTCGCGGGCAGCTGCAGGGCAGGGCGCTTGACCTCTACGACCTGATCTGGAAGCGCACAGTCGCAAGCCAGATGCAAGATGCACGCGTCAACACCACTACCGCCATAATTTCGGTTTCGCCGCTGAACGGCACCCACTTTGCCAACGCTGAATTCTCGGCATCGGGCACAGTCATTACCTTCCGCGGCTTCATGGCTGCTTACGAAGAGAGCTATGACGAAGACCGCAACGAGGACGACGACAAGGCCGAGAAGAAGCTTCCGAACCTTGAGGTCGGGCATTCGCTAAGCCCGGTTGAGGTTGTGGCGAAGGATCACCAGACGCTGCCTCCTCCTCGTTACACCGAGGCCAGCCTGGTGAAGGCTCTCGAGGAGGACGGCATTGGTCGTCCATCAACTTACGCTGCGATTTTGAGCAACATCACTAGCAAGGGTTATATCCGCCGCCGTGGCCAGGCTCTGGTTCCGGAATGGATTGCCTTCACCGTTACCCGCTTCCTGGAGGAGAACTTCGGCCACCTGGTTGACTATGCGTTCACTGCATCGATGGAAGAAGACCTGGACCGCATTGCCGATGGCGAGCTGGACCACACCGCTTGGCTCAAGCGTTTCTACTTCGGTCAGCCGGACGCACCAGGCCTGCTGCCTACCGTTGAGAGCATGGTGGACGGCGATGCCCGAGCCATCAACTCGTTCAGCATGGGCAACGGCGTTACCTTGCGCACCGGAAAGTACGGTCCGTACCTTGAGGTGACCGCGGAGCCGGGTGTGGATGGCGCCGACGAAAACGGTCGCCGCGTAATCAACCTGCCGGAGGACCTAGCCCCGGATGAGCTGAACCAGGGCAAGATCGAGGAACTGGTGAATGCGCCGGTTGCCACCGATCGCGTCCTTGGCGTGGACCCGGAGACTGGCCTGAACATCCTGTTCAAGGACGGTCGCTACGGTCCTTACGTGACGCTCGAGGATGAAAAGGCCGACAAGCCAAAGACCGCTTCGCTTTTCAAGACCATGGACCCGGCAACCATCACGCTCGATGACGCACTGCGTCTGCTCTCTCTGCCACGCGTAGTTGGTGTGGAGCCAGAAACCGGCACCGAAATCACCGCTCAGAACGGAAAGTTCGGTCCGTACCTGAAGAAAGGAACTGATAGCCGCAGCCTTGCAGCGGAAGAGGAACTCTTCTCAATCACACTGGACCAGGCACTGGCAATCTATGCCGAGCCGAAATACCGCGGAAAGAGCGCAGCGGCTGGTCCGCTGAAGGAATTCGGCGAGGACCCAGCATCGGCGGGCAAGGTAGTTGCAAAGACCGGTCAGTTTGGTGCTTACATCACAGACGGTTTTGTAAACGCCACCATCCCTAAGGATGAAGCGATCGATGAGATCAGCAACGACCGCGCCTATGAGTTGCTAGCAATCCGCCGTGAGAAACTTGGACTGGAGCCAGGTCAGGCACCGGCGAAGGTCAGTAAGTCGGGTGCACGCAAGGCGGCTCCCGCCAAGACTGTAAAGCGCGGCGCCACCCGCAAGTCCAAGTAGGTTTCCATGAGCGGCATCTTCATTACCTTCGAGGGCATCGATGGCGTAGGGAAATCCACCCAGGCCGACCTGCTGGAGGCGTATTTCCGCGAGCGCGGGCACGACGTGGTTCGCACATTTGAACCCGGCGGCACCGAGCTTGGTCAGGAAATCCGCCAGATGCTTTTGCACCGAAAAGGCGAGGTTGCACCGCGCGCGGAAGCCCTGCTTTTCGCGGCCGACAGGGCACACCACGTGGCCAGCAAAATCAGGCCGGCGCTCGCCGAAGGCAGCGTTGTGATCAGTGACCGCTACTTTGACTCTTCCGTGGCCTACCAGGGAGCTGGCCGTGCTTTGAGCATGGAGGATGTCCGCAACATCAGCATCTGGGCCACCGATGGCCTGCTGCCGCACCTGACTGTTTTGCTTGACCTGGATGCTGTCTCGGCGCGGGCTCGCCGCAGCACCACTGGCACTGAACCCGACCGCATGGAGCGCGAGAAAATCGAGTACTTCGAGGCCACCCGACAGGCCTTCCTTTCGCTAGCCGAGGCTGAGCCAGACCGCTTCTTCGTGGTTGATGCAAACCAATCGGTTGATGCGATGCAGGCACAGATTCGCTCGCGCGTAAACCAGTTGTTGGGCTAGCCGTGAGCGCACCGATTTGGCATGAATTGGCCGGCCAGCCTGAAGCCGTTGGCCAGCTTGAAACCGCGGTTCGCCATCGAGGTGACGGCGTGCACCATGCCTGGTTGTTCACTGGCCCACCCGGCAGCGGCAGAAGCAATCTGGCTGTTTCCTTTGCGGGTGCGCTGCTTTGCGATGAAGGCGGTTGCGGCGAGTGCAAGTCTTGCCGAATGGTCATCGGTGGAACCCACCCTGACGTCACGGTTCTGGCGACCGAGCGAATCCAGATCAGCATCGAAGAAGTGCGCGCGCTGGTCACTAACTCGTACCTGGGGTCTTCTCTGGGGCGCTACCGCATCATGATCATCGAGGATGCGGACAGAATGACTGACCGCACCTCAAACGTGCTACTGAAGGCTCTGGAGGAACCGCCCGCCGGCACCATCTGGATGCTCTGCGCGCCTTCCGAGGCCGACCTTTTGCCCACGATCCGCTCTCGCGTTCGCCGTGTCTCGCTGAAAGTTCCGAGCGTCGAGGAAGTTGCTCGTTTACTGGTGGAGCGCAATGGCATTGAGCCGAAGCTTGCACTGCAGGTGGCAGCCGAAGCTCAGAGTCACATCGGTATGGCTCTTCGCCTGGCCACCAGCACCGAGGCGCGAAGCCGCCGTCGGGAGACGCTGCTGAGCGCCCTCAACATGCGAGGCGTGAGCAGCGCAATGATGACAGCGGGGCAGTGGGTGAGCATTGCCACCAAGGATGCCGAGGCCCTAACTCTGTTGCGCGATGCCGAAGAGCGCGAGCAAATGATGGCCACGATGGGCTTGAAGGATGGCGAGACCATCCCTCCAGCCTTACGGTCTGCATTCAAGCAGCTTGAGGAAGCTCAGAAGCGTCGTGCTACCCGCAGCATGCGCGACGGAATCGACCGCATCATGGTGGATCTGCTTTCGCTCTACCGCGATGTGCTGACCATACAGTTGCAGGCCGGAGTGCCGCTGGTGAACGAGGATCTGCGATCCAGCATCGAGGACTTGGCTTCGTCCACAACTCCGGCACAAACCTTAGAAAAGCTTGAAAGTATTGCTGTTGCGCGTAAGCGCATCGACGCAAATGTGCAACACTTGCTCACACTCGAAGCTTTAGCTGTTTCGCTTCGTCGCACGGAGTAAAGCGAGTAAGTTACAAAAATTCCTGGTTTTCAGGCAAAGGATGGATTTTGAAGAAACGCAACTGGTTGATTGCTTCGGTGGCTGCTCTCGGTGCAGCTGCTCTCGGTGCCGCGCTTTTGTCCACTGGTCCAAGCAGTGCCAACCCCGCAACTTCCAACCCTGTGGCCGCGAACGCTCCACAATTTGCGACCGTGGCTGACTACCAAAACCAGACTGTTCAGTGGACAAACTGTGGCACGGACTTGTTCTGTGGCAAGGTGACCGTTCCGATGGACTGGTCTAAGCCGGCCGGGGCAACAATCAAACTGGCGGTTATCAATCACCGTGCGTCGGCTGCTAAGCCACTGGGAACAGTCATCTTCAACCCGGGTGGCCCCGGAGCCAGCGGCTATGACTTCGTGCGCGACAACTTCACCAGCATTGGTACCAAGAGCCTGCGCGCAAACTACAACGTGATGGGCTTCGACCCTCGTGGCGTTCAGAACTCCCAACCGGCTGTGCGTTGCTACGTCATGGACAACAAGAACCCGTCACCAAAGATGGATAATTTCCTTTACGGGGACAGCGGATACCCGCTGGGCAGCGCCAAAGACCTGGCCGCCACCAAGGCTGCAATCAAGGCTTTCGACCAAGCCTGTGCCAAGAACACCGGCCAGCTTTTGGCGCACCTGGATACCGTTAGCACGGCCAAGGACCTTGACATCCTGCGCGCTGTTGGCGGCGATGCCAAGCTCAACTATCTCGGTTATAGCTACGGAACCTTTATCGGTGTGAACTATGCCTCTCTCTTCCCCTCCAAGGTCGGTCGCATGGTGTTGGACGGTGCGGTTGACCCCACTGTTTCGGACGAAGATCAGACTCTGAATCAGCTTCGCGGCTTCGATGACGCACTTACTCAGTATTTGATGGACTGCCTAGGCAACAGTGGCTGCCCGTTCAGCGGAACAGTGGCCGATGCTCGCTCCAAGATTTCGACTTTCCTTCGTGACCTTGAGACCAAGCCAATCAGCACCACCGACAATGGCCGCAAACTCACCGTGGCTATGGCCACCTCGGGCATCGACATGGCGCTCTATTCCAAGAGCTACTGGACATACCTGACGTCGGGCTTTACCTCCGCCTTCAAGGGCGATGGCACAACGTTGGAGCGCCTGGCCGACTTCTATAACGACCGCAACACCGTGGCCAACGGAGATCAGGCAGCCGGCAGCTACAACAGCAACGAAATGGAAGCCTTTATCGCAACCAGTTGCATGGATAGTAGACAGTCCGCCGACCCAAAGAAAATGGCCATTCAGAACAAGCGTGTACTTGCTGCCAGCTCGGTGATGGGCCGCTACTGGCAGTTCGGCGGGCTGGCTTGCGCCTACTGGCCGGCCAAGGTGGCTAAGCCTTTGGCGTCCTATTCGGCCAAGGGTGCGCCCACAATCGTCGTGGTTGGAACTACCCACGATCCTGCAACCCCTTACAGTCAGGCGCAGCACTTGGCTCACGGAGTTTTGGCTAATGCCTTCCTGGTTACTTATGACGGGGAAGGGCACACGGCGTATGGTCAGGGTCACTCCTGTGTGGACAACACCGTGGACGATTTCTTCGTATCAGGCACATTGCCCAGCTCCGAACCAACCTGTAAGTAACAGGGATTTCGGTAACCGCTTGCGGTTTACTCTTGTTTTCTGGTCTTGGCGCAGCAATTGATACTGATTTGTTAGCGAAATCTGGGGGAGACCCAGTTTGCAAGCGTTTACAATAAATCAGTATTTGGCGTATTTGGGCCACTTTTTTGCGAGGAGTTTCAGATGACCGGAGCCAGCATCCTTGTCTATGCAGAGCGCGTAGGCGGCAATCTAGGCGAGATTGAAAAGTTGCTGCAGGGTCCGCTTAAGGACTTCAGTGGCGTGCACGTGCTGCCGTTCTTCCACCCATACGATGGTGACGACGCCGGCTTCGACCCAATTGACCACACCACCGTGGACCCTCGCCTGGGAACCTGGAGCGACTTCAAGCGCATCAGCGAAACCCACGAACTAACTGCAGACCTGATCGTGAACCACGCCTCGTACCTGTCGCCAGAATTCATCGACTGGCAGGAAAAGGGCGATGCCAGCGAGTATGCCGGCATGTTCCTTACCTTCGATGTTGTCTTCCCTAACGGTGGCACCGAAGAGGGAATCACAAGTTTCTACCGTCCACGCCCGGGCATGCCTTTCAGCGCCTATGAGGTCGCTGGCAAGCGCCGCTTGGTTTGGACTACCTTCATGCCATCGCAGGTGGACATCGACATCAAGCACCCGGCCGGCCAGGCATACCTGCGCCGCATCCTCGACGCGCTGAAGTCGGGTGGCGTCAAAGTGGTTCGTCTAGACGCAGTTGGCTACGCGGTGAAGACCCCTGGAACCGACAGCTTCATGACCAAGGAGACCCTTGGGTTCGTTGAAGAAATCACCGAACTGATTCACTCCTACGGAATGCGCGTCCTGGTTGAGGTCCACGCTCACTACACCCAGCAGCAGGCAATCGCACCTCTGGTTGACCTGATCTACGACTTCCAGACCGCACCTCTGCTGCTGCACTCGTTCTTCAAGGGCACCGTTGACAAGCTGGGTCTCTGGTTCCAGCAGCGCCCAAACAACTGCCTAAATGTTCTGGACACCCACGATGGTTACGGAATCATCGATGGCGGCCCAATCAACGGCAAGCCAGGCCTAATCAGCCAGGAAGACATGGCGGACATCTTTGCGGTAGCGGAGAAGAACACCAACGGTCACTCGGCTGTTGCCTCCGTTATTCCACAGTGGTTCACCTTGCCACACCAGATCAACGCGACCCTGCCAAACATCGTGGCAAACGACACCGCGTACACCATCATGCGTGCGGTCCAGTTCTTCCTGCCGGGCGAACCACAGGTTTACTACGTTGGCCTGTTCAACGGCCAGGATGACCGGGAGCTGTTCCGCAAGAGCGGCCAGGGTCGAGACGTTAACCGTCACAACTACACCCCGAGCGAGATCGCCGATGCTCTGGCCACCGAGGTTCCTCAGGCAATCATTGGTCTGGCACGCATTCGCCGTCACGAGCTGTTCGACAACGGAAACTTCAGTTGGAACATCACTAGCGCCGACAGCATGAACCTGACCTGGCAGAGCGACTCCGCCAAGCTGACCCTGGACTTCAAGACCACCGTTGGCGCGCCATCGTTCGTCATCGAGCTAGCTGAAGCCGGCAGCGTCAAGCGTGCGGCATCGGTAGCGGAACTGGGTAGCTGGTAACTAGCTACACGGGTTTAGCGCGTGGTTAGCATTTCTACGATGGTGCTAACCACGAGGTAAACCGCCAGGCTGGTGATTAGAACGCCGCCGATTCCCACGATGGTGGCTAGGCGCCCGGTGCGAGCGAAAATCCAGTGCCGTGCAACTGAAGCGCTCAGGCTGTAAGCGGCATCTCCAAGGTTTCCCATGATCTCGAAGATGATTCCGAGAGTCAGGAACTGCAGTGTAAAGTTGCCGCCCGGGTCCACAAACTGCGGCAGAACCGCGAAGAAGAAAACGGCCACCTTCGGGTTGCTGAAACCAATCAGATAGGCGTCCCTAGCCAGTTTCCAGAGTGGGGCTGAAACCAGCGCGTCAGGGTTCGCAGCCGTCGCCGAGTTTTTTTCGGCCAGCTCGGCTTCCTCGCTTCGACGGTGGCGGATCGACTGCACGCCGAGGTAGCCAAGGTACAGGGCTCCGACGATGCGAATCACGTTCAGTGCGGCCGGGATGCTCGACAGGAATCCACCTAGGCCAAACGCGACTGCCAGCATCCAGGTGCTGTGCCCGACGCTGTTGAAAAATACTGTGATCAAACCGGCTTTTCGCCCGTGTGAAAGAGTGCGGCCGATTATGAACATCACCGATGGCCCCGGAATAGCCACAAGAGTGAATGCGGTTGCCAGGAAACCTAGCAGCAGTGGGGCACTTGGGAACATACCTGAAGTCTACCGATGCCGCTTTATGGCCAGCCGAGGAAGTGGCGAAGCAAAGCTGCTGCGGCTGCTGCGGCGGCTACCGCAACAATAAACGGCGCCTTGCGCCAGTAGAGGATGGCGGCCACGCCTATGGCTGCCAAGCGGGAGTCAATCACCAACTGGTGGCCTGCAACAAAGGTCTGCACGGCGGTGAGTGCCGCCAGCAGCGCGATGGTCAACTTGCCGGCGAAAATAACAACTTCCTGGTTGTTGGCGATGCGCTTCGGTACCAGATAGCCCAAGAGCTTCCAGGAATAGACGGCAACAGAGCCCACTAAAACTGCAATCCAATAGCTAGGCATCGTTTTTCACCTGCAGATACTTGGCCAGGGGAGTGCGCTTGAGCGCATAGATGATTCCCACGGCGGTCGGTGCACCGATGATCACCGGGATTCCGCTGGGCAACGCTGGAACTAGGGCAAGCGTGAAGACGATCGCCAAAATCGCAATCAGGTTTGATTGCAAGTTGCGAAGGCGAGGCCAAACCAAGCCCAGGAAGGCGGCCGCGGCGGCTGCATCGAGGCCCCATATTGAAGGGTCACCGAGCACGGATCCCAGCAATGCTCCCAGAAGGGTGAAGAGGTTCCAGAACACGAAGACGGCTGCTCCGGTGAGCCAGAATCCCAGCTTGGCGTCCTTCGGGTTTTCTTGACTAGCTGAAACCGCGTTCGATTCATCGATGGTCAACTGTGAGGCAAAAACCTTGACCAGCCCCGTGACGGAAAGCACGCTGTTTAGGCGCAGTGCGTAGAACCCATTGCGAATGCCCAACAGCCAAGCCGAGATGATTGCCGGCAGGATTCCGGCAGGCCCGCTGGCCGCGATTACGCCGACCGTGGCAAACTGCGAGCCGCCGCTGTACATGAGCAGCGAGAGCACCTGAGTCTGCCAAATACTGAAGCCGGCGGCGGTTGCCAATGCACCGAAGGAGAAGCCGTAAAGCCCAGTGGCTAGGCCAACACCAACCGACATCGAAATGACGGAAGAAGTTGGACGTTTGGGCATTGCTCCAGTCTATTTACCGGCGAGCAGGGCTTGAGTCAGGTAGATGAAAATTCCGATAAAGATGGCTGGCGTGACGTACTTGACCACCGGAAGCCATCGTGCGAGACCGGCGATGCGATCGGTGATCGGCGACTTTTTCGCTTCCTTCTGAAGCTCCGCAGCGATGCCTATTGCCTCATGGGCGGCGGAAAACTCGGCCAATGCTCCCAGTATTCCGGAGGCCATGAGAATGAGCCAGGCGGCTACACGAACGGTCAGTGCCGCCTGCGCCAGACCAAATTGCAGCAGTGCAACCGTGGTGATCAAAAGTGCGGTTGGAGCCAGTTGAGCGATGATGATTCGGTTCCAGGAATTGTTCCAAGCTTGGATTAGTTGGCGCTGGTTCATTGTTTTCCTCAGTTGTAATTCCGGGTACTTCAAAAACTATCAAAGGGCACAACCACCTTGGGCAATAACGCATTCCAAGAGCGCATGTC
>JBDLQA010000125.1:0-3472 GCA_039800845.1 Actinomycetota bacterium | reverse complement strand
TAGAGGCTTTGGTTCTTCAGAAGGAAGACAAGGAAGGCCGTCTCATCCTGTCCAAGAAGCGTGCACAGTACGAGCGCGCTTGGGGCGATGTTGAGAAGATCAAGGAAGCCGACGGCACCGTTACCGGTGTTGTTATCGAAGTTGTTAAGGGTGGTCTGATCGTTGACATCGGCCTCCGTGGCTTCCTTCCTGCCTCCCTCATCGAGCTGCGTCGCGTCCGCGACCTCGGCCCATACCTGGGTCAGAAGGTTGAGGCCAAGATCCTTGAGCTCGACAAGAACCGCAACAACGTAGTTCTGAGCCGTCGTGCACTCCTCGAGGAGAGCCAGTCGGCTAGCCGCAGCACCTTCCTTGCAGACCTGGCCAAGGGTCAGATCCGCACCGGTGTTGTTTCGTCCATCGTCAACTTCGGTGCATTCATCGACCTTGGCGGCGTTGACGGTCTGGTCCACGTATCCGAACTCAGCTGGAAGCACATTGAGCACGCCAGCGAGGTCGTTGAGATCGGCCAGGAAGTTACCGTTGAGGTTCTCGAGGTAGACCAGGAGCGCGAGCGTGTATCGCTATCGCTCAAGGCAACCCAGGAAGACCCATGGCAGGTATTCGCTCGTACTCACGCAATCGGTCAGTACGCGCCAGGTAAGGTCACCAAGCTCGTTCCATTCGGTGCATTCGTCCGCGTTGCAGACGGCATCGAGGGTCTGGTTCACATCAGCGAGCTTTCGAGCAAGCACATTGAACTGGCAGAGCAGGTTGTATCGGTCAACCAGGACGTATTCGTCAAGGTAATCGACATCGACCTAGACCGTCGCCGCATTTCGCTGTCGCTGAAGCAGGCTGTTGAAGAAGTTGACCCAGAGGGCACCGACTTCAACCCAGCTCTCTACGGAATGGCTGCTGACTTCGACGAGAAGGGCAACTACAAGTACCCAGAGGGCTTCGACGCCGCCACCAACGAGTGGAAGCCAGGCTTCGAGGACGCACGCGCCAAGTGGGAGAAGGAGTGGACCGAGGCTCACAGCCGTTGGGAAGCTCACAAGAAGCAGGTTGCTGCGTTCAACGCACTGGCCGCTACTCTTCCAGAGAGCACCGGAGCTGCAGCTGCAGACGCCGGCGCAACCTCGTACAGCTCGGAGAGCGCTTCGGCCGGCACCCTTGCCGACGACGAGTCGCTCGCTGCACTGCGCGACAAGCTCAGCGGTAAGTAAGCATTCAAGCTTTGGACCCATCCCGAAAGGGGTGGGTCCTTTGCTTTAACCGCATTTGAGCCAGCGCCAAACGCTTAGGCTTATTTCATGTTTTTGATCGGGCTAACGGGTGGCATTGCGGCTGGTAAGTCGACGGTTGCTGAGCACTGGCAATCACTCGGTGCCGTGCACCTGGATGCCGACGCCATTGCGCGCCAAGTTGTGCAGCCCGGAACCCCAGGGCTGTCTGCCATCGAGCGCGAGTTCGGGACATCGGTGCTCAATGAAAACGGCAGCCTAAACCGAGCAGCACTGGCAGAAATAGTCTTCAACGACCCAGAAAAGCGCAAAGCTCTGGAGGCAATCACGCACCCACTGGTTCAGGCCGAAACCAGCCGCCAAATTGATTCCCAACGCCCTGAAGCCCTGGTCGTTTACAACGTTCCGCTGCTGGTGGAAGCGAACGTAAACCTGCCTTTCGACCGCATCGTCACGGTGGAGGCGCCCATGGATGACCAGGTCAAGCGACTGATGGCACACCGAAACATGACCGCGGAGCAGGCATACGCCCGAATTCGTAACCAGGCCACCCCTGCTCAGCGCGCCAATGCGTCCGATTTCATCCTCAGCTCCAACCAGGACATCGGTCTGCTTCTGAAAGACGC
Organism: Actinomycetota bacterium; assembly: GCA_039800845.1. GTDB lineage: Bacteria > Actinomycetota > Actinomycetes > Actinomycetales > Microbacteriaceae > Rhodoluna. Next base: position 1,620 of record JBDLQA010000125.1, on the reverse strand, counting down.
CGGCAAACTGTGGCTTCAGTTTGAGCGTGAGGCTGCCGAAAAGCTGCGCCTGCAGAACACCGGGTCACTAAAGGTCGGCGAGCGCCTTACCTACTCCACCGATGGATCGGTTGACATCAATACTGAGGTGAACGGTTCCTAATGGAGACCACGCGTAGTTTTAGACCTTTTGAAGTGGTCAGCGAGTACAAACCGAGCGGTGACCAGCCGACCGCCATCGCGGATCTGGCACAGCGCATCAATGCCGGCGAAACCGATGTCGTGCTGCTTGGAGCAACCGGTACCGGTAAGAGTGCAACCACAGCTTGGCTAATCGAGGCCGTGCAACGCCCGACGCTTGTCTTGGCGCACAACAAGACCCTGGCCGCCCAGCTGGTGAATGAGTTCCGCGAGTTGCTGCCGAATAACTCGGTGGAGTACTTCGTAAGCTACTACGACTACTACCAGCCGGAAGCCTACGTGCCTCAGACGGACACCTTCATTGAGAAGGACTCCAGCATCAACTCCGAGGTGGAGCGGCTTCGTTATAAGGCCACGATGAGCCTGCTGAGCCGCCGCGATGTAGTTGTGGTCAGTACCGTGAGCTGCATCTATGGTCTTGGTGCCCCTAAGGAGTATCTGGACCAGAGTCTGCCGCTTCAGGTTGGCCAGCGTATTGACCGAGAAGAACTGATTCGCGGCTTTGTTGCCATGCAGTATCAGCGCAATGACATCGATTTCTCTCGCGGTAACTTCCGAGTCAAGGGCGACACCATAGAGATCATCCCTGTCTATGACGAGAACGCTGTACGCATTGAACTCTTTGGCGACGAGATTGAGGCTCTGTATAGCCTTCACCCGCTAACCGGCGAGATCATCAACCAGCTAGATACCGTTGCTATCTTCCCTGCGTCCTATTACGTAGCCACCCCGGAGGCCATGGGGCGTGCCCTGGAGGCCATCGAGGATGAAATGGCAATGCGCGTAAAGGAACTGGAGACTCAGGGCAAGCTCCTGGAGGCTCAGCGCCTAAAAATGCGCACCACCTTCGACCTTGAAATGATTCGCGAACTCGGCTTCTGCAGCGGCATTGAGAACTACTCACGCCACATCGATGGCCGTGAACCAGGTAGCGCCCCTTCGTGCCTGCTGGACTATTTCCCGGATGACTTCCTGACTGTCATCGATGAGAGCCACGTGACAGTGCCCCAGATTGGCGCCATGTATGAGGGCGACAGTTCGCGTAAGCGCACGCTGGTGGAGCACGGATTCCGCCTTCCTAGTGCGCTGGATAACCGACCACTGAAGTTCCCCGAGTTCAAGGAACGCGTAGGACAGACCGTCTACCTCTCCGCTACACCGGGCAAGTACGAGATGAACCTGGGTGCTGGCGTAGTTGAGCAGATTATTCGTCCAACCGGTCTGGTTGACCCGCAGATTGTTATCAAGCCAACCAAGGGCCAGATCGATGACCTGCTGGAAGAGATAACCACCAGAACCGAGCGCGATGAGCGCGTCCTGGTGACCACTCTCACCAAGAAGATGGCTGAGGAACTCACCGACTTCCTTACGGAGGCGGGCGTCAAGGTTCGTTACCTTCACTCCGATGTCGACACCCTGCGCCGCGTCGAACTCCTGCGC
>JBDLQA010000124.1:0-3271 GCA_039800845.1 Actinomycetota bacterium | reverse complement strand
GGGAAGTTCCACGGAGTGATCACGCCCACAACGCCGACGGCATCGTAGTCAACATAGTTCTTCACAAAGAACGGGGCATCGGTCTTGGTGCGGGTGAGGCGCAGCAGTTTTGGCGCGCGCTTACCGTAGTGGCGGGCGGCAAACAGGGCGCCGGCGAAATCCTCGAATGCACCAGCACGTGTCTTGCCGGTTTCGAACTGGATCAGGTCCAGGATTCGCTCCATGTGCTTGATCATTAGGTCGTGAAGCCGCAGCGCAATCTTGGCGCGGTCATTCACCGATGTCTCCACCCACTGCGCCGATGCCTCGCGGGCCTGGTGAGTGACAGCCAGAACCTCGTCGTAGGTGAACTGCGGTAGGCGGTAGGCAACCTTGCCGCTTGCAGGGTTGATGATTTCCACGCTTTCAGCGTGCTGGCCTAGGCTGCCAAGCAGCTGGGCGATTCCAGAGTCACTCACACGTTCAGTTTAAGTCGCTTACCCGCCAACCCCGCAGGGGATTTGGCAAGTTTCTCGGCAACTTCAAAGATGGCTCTCGCTGCGGCATCGTCGGGTGAGGAAATCACCACTGGCTCGCCCTTGTCGCTTCCTTCGCGAAGCGGAATGCTGATTGGGATTTGCCCCAGGACATCCACCTGAGAACCTTGAAGTTCGGCAAGTCGGTTCGCCACAATCTGGCCGCCACCTTCGCCGAATAGGTTTAGTCGGGTACCGTCCTGCTGCTCCAGCCAGGCCATGTTCTCGATGACTCCGGCCACCGACTGTCCGGTCTGAAGGCCAACCGAACCCGAGCGCTCGGCAACTTCCGCTGCGGCAACCTGAGGCGTGGTCACAACCACGGTCTTGGCGGTTGGCAGCAGCTGACCCAAGCTGATAGCGATGTCTCCGGTGCCAGGGGGTAGGTCCACCAGAAGGAAGTCCAGATCGCCCCAGTAGACGTCGGTTAGGAACTGTTCCACTGCTCGGTGAAGCATCGGACCGCGCCAGGCAACCGGCTTGTTGCCATCCAGGAACATACCGATGCTGATTACCTTCACGCCAAATGCCACGGGAGGCAGAATCATGTCATCGATGCGGGTGGGCTTTACGGTGTCGCCAGCACTGCCCAATCCAACCTGCCCCGGGATGCTAAAGCCAAAGATGTCGGCGTCGATGAGCCCCACACGGTTGCCCTGAGCTGCCAGGGCCATGGCCAGGTTCGCTGTGACCGATGACTTACCTACTCCGCCCTTGCCGCTGCCAATCAGCAGCACACGGGTGAGCGATGTTTCGTCGAATGGGTTCACGCGGGCCGGTTTGACAGCACGAAGTTTCTCCTTGAGCGCGGTTCGCTCATCGGTGTTCATGACGGTCATGTTTGCACGCGCATTGCCAACACCAGCCACCGATTCCAGGGCTGCGATTACTTCCGCCTCAATCTTGTTGGCGGCTGGGCAACCCACCACGGTGAGTTTGATGGTGGCCACGGCAGTTCCGGCTGGCGCGGAAGGTTCGGCTGCCGCATCGGTGTTACCAGCATCGACATATCCAACAGTGCCAACCATGCCCAGTTCGGTGATGGGAAGGCGCAACTCGGGGTCGATCACTTTAGAAAGTGCGGCGAGGAGTGCTTCATGCTGGCTGTTGGTCACCATTCAATTGTGGCCTACATTCAACCCCGCTTCGCCATGCGACAATTGAGGGGTGAGTAACCTTCCAAGCCGCAGCCGCAATAACCGCATCCAGCAGTTCTCAGTTCCCGAGGGCGAGGCCGTAGCCAGCTTCGAGAACTATGCTGCAGCCGTGGATTGCGTTGACCAGTTGATCCGCCACGACTTCCCTGCACCGATGGTTGCCATCGTGGGCACCGACCTTCGTTCGGTGGAGCGAGTTCGCGGCAAGCTGTCCTACGGCACGCTGGCATTCCGCGGACTGGTCACCGGCTCCTGGCTAGGCCTGCTGGTTTCGATGTTTGTAACCACTGGAAGCGTTGGACTTACAACCGGAGCCGCAATAGTTATCGGCGCGGGTGTGGGCATGCTGGTGAACATTTTGCGTTTCAGCCTTAGCCGCAACCGTCACGAGTTCAGCAGTAGCACCGCGGTTATCGCCAGTAAGTATGAAGTTCTGGTGCCGCACCCGCTGGCACAGCAGGCCAAGGATGCCATCGCAGAGCACCTAGCCAAGTGCATCAACGGCCAGGGCTAGAGCTACTTGCTGTAACGGGCCATCCAGGCTTCAACTTCATCTGCCGTTCGTGGCAGCTGTGCGCTCAGATTCACCGGGCCATTTTCGGTCATCAAGACATCGTCTTCGATTCGCACACCGATGCCGCGGAATTCTTCCGGCACAAGCATGTCTTCCTTGTGGAAGTAAAGACCCGGCTCAATAGTGAACACCATTCCTGGCTCTAGCGGAGCGCCCTGGTAGGTCTCTCGGCGGGCTGCCGCGCAATCGTGAACATCTAGGCCCAGCATGTGCCCGGTACCGTGGACCATCCAGCGGCGATGCCACTGCTCATCGGAAGCGAGGGATTCCGCTGCGCTGACGCCTTCCGGCAGAAGGCCCCATTCCTCGGCCTTGGTGGCGATCACACGCATTGCCTCATTGTGCATTTCGGCGTAGGTCACGCCCGGCTTGGCGATGGCAAAGACTGCGTCGGCAGCTTCTCTAACCGCCTCATAGATTTTGCGCTGAACAGGTGTGAACTTGCCGCTCACCGGGATGGTTCGCGTGATGTCTGCGGTGTATAGCGAGTCCACCTCGACACCCGCATCCACCAAGAGCAGGTCGCCATCAGTCACCGGGCCATCGTTGGTGATCCAGTGCAGGGTGTTGGCGTGGTCGCCACAGGCCGCGATGGTCTCGTAGCCAAGGTCATTGCCCAGTTCGCGGGCAGCCGCAAAGAATGCGGTCTCCACAACGCGCTCACCACGCGGGTGGGTCTTGGCGCGCGAAAGTGCGCGCAGGATGTTACCGAAGCCAATGGCCGAGGCATCGCAAGCCTGTTGCAGTTCGCGAATCTCCCAATCGTCCTTCACCAGTCGCAGTTCGGCGGCAGCCTCGGTTAATTCGAAAGTGTCTTCGGGCGCGCTGCGATCCATAAGGCCGACGGTGCCGATTCGGAGTGCACCTTCTGGTTCTTTGAAAGTGGCAAGATCGCGAGTCTCAATGTCCAGCTGTACTGCCACCTGCTCTAGGTTTGGCCTCGGCCCAACCCAGAATTCGCCAATCGCTGGGTTGGCGAAGAATTCATCGGTGCCGTGGCCAGCGGTTGGTCGCAGGTAAAGCGC
>JBDLQA010000123.1:0-4274 GCA_039800845.1 Actinomycetota bacterium | reverse complement strand
CAAAGGGTGCAACCGTGAAGGTGCACTACCTAGGCGTTGACTATGAATCCGGTGAAGAGTTTGACTCGTCCTGGTCGCGCGGCGAGGCAATCGAATTCCCGCTGAACCGTCTGATCAAGGGATGGCAAGAGGGCATCCCTGGCATGAAGGTCGGCGGTCGCCGCACCCTCATCTGCCCACCGGAAATGGCTTACGGGCCTGCCGGTGGCGGACACCGCCTCTCTGGCCGCACACTGGTCTTCGTGATTGACCTGCTGGGTGTTGCCTAAACCTCCAAAGTCCAGGCATTTAAAAATGCAATCCGTGGGGTCACCGCAAGGTGGCCCCACTTTTCTTTTCTAGTTCACCGATTCGGGGTCATCCATGATTTCGCGAACTTCCTGAGGGCACCGGCAGCCTTTGGCAATTTTCGCGGCCCAGAAATAGGCGTCTTCTTTTGAATCCACTTCGATTACGGAGAAGCCGCCCAAATGCACTGGGCTTTGAGCCAGCGGGCCTAAGCTGACGAGCCCGTCTTCGGAAACTACAACCGGTTTGTAATCGTGAAAACCACCGCCGAAAATCCATACTCCTGCTGCCTTGGCTTCGCGCAGCACCTTGTGTGAGTCCTCGGCCACGGTGGGTAGGTCCTCTGGCGGGAATTTCATGTCGCCCTCATTGAATGAAATGATGAACCGCGCCATGGCCTTACCTCCAGCAGAATCCAACTCGTCTTCGAGCTTTCAAGTTCATTCTAGGAAAGCCGTTGGGATCGAACCGCCCTATTCGCTGCGCGAACAGGGTCCCCCGTGGTTTCTTCACAACCACACCAACAAAACAAAATCCCCACCCATGAAGGGTGAGGATTTATGTTTGTAGGCCCCGTGGGGATCGAACCCACGACCCACGGATTAAAAGTCCGTTGCTCTAACCGACTGAGCTAGAGGCCCGCCGCCGCAAACTGCAGCCCAGCAAGTCTACCAAGAGCCTAGAAAGAACGTGTTGCGGCAACCGCCCGCAACCAGCGCGCATAACCCGCATCGGTGTTTTCAGAAGGTTCAAACCTTGCGGCAATCCTCTGATGCAAGTCAGAGCGAGACTTCCAAATTCCGGCACCCAAGCCCGCCAAATAGGCGACTCCAAGGCCGGTGGTTTCAAGATTCTCTGGCACATCAATGGGAACGCCCAGCGCATTGGCCTGCAGCTGCATCAACAGTGAACTGCGCGTTACTCCACCATCCACTTTGAGGCGCGTAACCCCGGACCCCACTGCAATCGTCATCGACTCGATGAGGGCTCGCACCTGGAATGCCAAAGATTCCAGAGTGGCTCGTGCAATGTGGGCCTTGGTTGTGCCGCGGTCTAGGCCCAGAATCGAACCCCGAACCTCGGAATCCCAGAACGGGGCACCCAGGCCGGTGAATGCCGGAACCACGCAAACCCCGGCGGAGTCGCTAACCGTGAGTGCCAGACCCTCCACATCGGCAGCCTGCTCCACCATTTCCAAGCCGTCGCGCAACCACTGAAGCGCCGCTCCCGCCACAAAAACGCTTCCCTCAAGCGCGTAGCTGGGGGAGCCATCGGGGTTCACCCAGGCGAGGGTGGCAATGAGCTCTGGATCGGTCAAAATAGGCTTGGCACCCGTGTTGTAGAGCAGGAATGCTCCCGTGCCATAGGTGCATTTTGCATCGCCCGGTTCAAATGCAAGCTGGCCGAAAAGAGCCGCGTGCTGGTCACCCGCCATGCCGGTAATGGGGGCGTCGATGCCCAGAAACGCCGCGGGATCCGAGTGCGCCAGACTTCCCTGATTTGCAACCACCGATGGCAGGGCGGCCAGAGGAACCTCGAAGAGTTCTAGAAGTTTGGCATCCCATTCCAGAGTGTGGAGGTTAAACAGCTGAGTGCGACTCGCGTTCGTGGCATCGGTGATGTGAGAGCGGCCACCGGAAATTCGGGCGGCAAGATAGCTATCGATGGTTCCCACCGCGTATCGGCGGGATTTCACACCCTCCCAAACTTCGGGCAGGTTGCGTTTTATCCAGAGCAGTTTGCTGCTGCTGAAATAGGGGTCGAGCGGCAGGCCGGTGGCTTCACGCACCCAGTCGCGGGCGGCGGTGAACTTTGCATCGGTGAGGAGTTGACTGGTGCGGCGGTCCTGCCAAACAATCGCGGGCGTGGGTGAAGAAAGCGTTTCGCGGTCCCATACTGCTACCGTCTCGCGCTGATTGGTGATCCCAATGGCGGTGATTTCAGCCGCGGCAAAGCCAGCCTGGGAAAGGGCATCGGAGACGGAGGACACCACCGCCTGCCAGATCTGTTCTGGATGATGCTCCACCCAGCCGGGCTGCGGAAAGTGCTGTTCGAACTCGCGGTAACCGCGTGCCAAAACCGATCCGGAGGCATCAACCAAAAGGGCGGTTACGCCCGTTGTGCCCGCATCAACCGCCAAGATCGCCATAGCAAAACCCTACTGGTTGGAGGCAAAGCCAGAAGTAATGCGTGCTGCCGCAACACGTCGAACTTGCTAGTGGGGAAGGTTCTCCACCGGTAGTTCGGCGGCAGTAACTCGGGTTCGACTGGGCCACTCCACCACCAGCATGGCGGCGAGAATCAGTCCGCCACCGATGATTGTGGCCACCTTCAATACTTCTTGGCCCACAGCAACAGCAATCAAGGCGCTGAATACCGTCTCGGAGGTCAGGTAGATTGCCACCCGAGACGAGTCCATAACTCCCTGCGCCCAGGTCTGAACGAAGAAGGCAATGGCGGTGCTGAAGACCGCGGTGAACAGAATGGCAAACCAGCCGTAAGCGCCAACCGGAGCGTGATAGCCGGCGATGCCCGCCCAAACAATGTTGATTAGGCCAACCACTCCTAGCTGCACAACGGTGAGCGCGTATGCGTCTTGCTTGGGGCTCCACTTGGCCAGGCCGGCAATGTGCAGCGAGAAGAAAAAGGCGCACGCCACCAGCCACAACTGCGGCCATTCAAAGCTGAGGCTCTGCGGGTTTACGCTGATGAAACCCAAACCGAGGGTTGCCAGCGCCACGGCAATCCAGATCTTTCCAGTCACCTTGATCTTGAGAATCAACCAAATTAGTAGCGGTGAAATAACCACGTAAAGACCGGTCACAAAACCGGAAATAGCCGCTGTGGTTAGCTGCAGACCAACGGTTTGGGTCAGGTAGGCAATGGTCATCAGCACGCCAAGCACCAGCCCTTGCCAGAGCAGCGGCCCGCGGATCTTTTTCAGCACCGATGGCTTGGCCGCAATCATCACGGCCGCCGCGATAACAAAGCGGGTGCCCAGGAAATCAACTATTGGCTGAGTCTCGATTGCCGGCTTCATAACCACGAACGCCCCACCCCAAACCAGTGCCACTGAGATCAGGGCTAGGGGAGCGAGGCGAAGGGCGCGGGACTTATTTGGCACCGAACCAGTCTAGGTGAAGGCTATTCGGCCACCACGGGTGCGTACTCTTCAATGGCAACGATGCGGCGCTTCTTGCCCTGCTGCGGGTAGGTGAGGTGAACCACCATCATGTGGCCGGGCTTGAGCGCCCTGCCCTCGTGAAGTTTGATTTCCTGACCGGCTGTGCCGAAGGTTGCAAGCGCATCTAGAACGGTTGGGAGGGAAGGTCTGTGACTGCAAAGCACTGCCGGCTCACCAAATTCAACCAGCTTCTCAACAACCTTCTTGGTGCGGGCTGGACCGTTGGCATTCCCGTGCTCACTGAGCGCAAGCCGTTCGATGATTGGCAGACCGCGTTTGGTCGCGTAAGGCTCTACGGTGGTTTGGCAGCGAACCCAGGGGCTGGTCACTATCCGCTTTACGCCGAAGGCCTCCAAAATAGGCACGACGGCCTTGGCCTGGACCAAGCCAACCGGAAGAAGGGGCCGCTTACCGTCTGGACCCTTCCAATCGGTGCGCGGTGTGGCCTTGGCGTGACGCAGCAGAACGAAGGGCTTAGTTCGCAGTTCACCACGAAGGTGCAGCGCAACTAGCACCTCTAGGAATGCCTTATCGGCCTCGTAGCTCAGCTTGGTTACGGCTTCCTCGGGCTTCATCCAAAGCACCTCGGCCACTTCTTCGTGGGGCACAAACTTGCTCTTCTTGAGTGCTTTGTCGCTAACCCTCGCCGCCCAGTAATGAACCTCTTTTGGTTCGCCACTTGGAACTGTGTAGTGCTGAACACCTAGGCTCACACCGAGGTTAATGCGAAGACCGGTCTCTTCCTCAATCTCGCGAACCGCGGTCTGTGGCAGCACCTCGCCCGGGTCTAGCTTGCCCTTGG
>JBDLQA010000122.1:0-4197 GCA_039800845.1 Actinomycetota bacterium | reverse complement strand
GTGACCAAGAAGAACCGTCGCAACGACCCAGACCGTCTGGTGCTGAAGAAGTACGACCCAGTTGTACGTCAGCACGTTGAATTCCGCGAGGAGCGCTAAGAATGGCTAAGAAGAGCAAGATCGCTCGTAATGAGCAGCGCAAGATTGTTGTAGAGCGCTACAACGAGAAGCGCATTGCCCTGAAGAAGGCACTGATCGACCCAAACAGCACCGACGCCGAGCGCGACGCTGCACGTCTGGGCCTACAGAAGCTTCCAAAGGACGCATCGCCTGTTCGTCTGCGTAACCGCGACAGCATCGACGGCCGCCCACGCGGTGTCCTCAGCAAGTTCGGTGTTTCCCGTGTTCGCTTCCGCGACATGGCACACCGTGGCGAGCTGCCAGGTATCACCAAGTCGTCTTGGTAATCACCAATCTTTAGTCGAAACCGCCGATCCGAAAGGGTCGGCGGTTTTGCTTTAACCGGTGTGGGAAACAGGTCAAAATGCCCGAAAACCGCGTCAAATCAAGGAAAATCATTGAAATAAGGCGCAACACACCGAGGTAAATGGTGTTTTAGAGTTACACCGGTGTTATTTTCAATAGGACATAACCGTCATTCACGTAGGTTCAGGAGGACCAATCATGTCGCTTAACAAGAGTGAGCTCGTAGAGGCCGTTGCAAAGCACACCGGCGAGTCGCAGGCAGCTGTCAACCGCGTTGTTGACGCACTGTTCGAGACCATCGCAGGCGAAGTTGCCAAGGGTGGAAAGGTCAGCATCCCAGGCTGGCTTTCGGTTGAGAAGGGCCACCGTGCAGCACGCACCGGCCGCAACCCACAGACCGGCGCAACCATTCAGATTCCTGCAGCAGCAACCGTTAAGGTTTCGGCTGGCAGCAAGCTGAAGGCAGCAGTCAAGTAGTCTTCAAAAACTATTAACAGAGGTGCGGTGTCTTCGGACACCGCACTTTTGTTTAACTAGGCTTAACTAGTGACTCAATCCAACACCCAACATGGTTCTAGCAAGGCTGCCGTAGCTAGTCTTACGGTTGCCGTTTTTGCGGTGCTGGGAACTTTGGCCGGGTTAGCCTTTAGCGGCGCAGCGGCACCTCTCGCACTTGCGGATCCCGGACCCATTGTGCGCTGGGGATTGCCGGTAATCCGAGGAATTGCGGACTTATCCACAGCCGTCACCATCGGTGCTTTGACTATGGCCAGCTTTGCGACAGGAAACGGCAGCTGGCAGTTGCGCCGTCTATTGAACCTGGCGGGTGCGGCGGCAACCATGTGGACCGCCTTTGGTCTTTTGAGTTCACTCATGACCTACCTATCGGTGACTGGTACCAGCTTTAGCGCCGATAGCGCATTCGGTAACGGGCTGTGGTTGTTTATCTCGAGCATCGCATTGGGTCAAAACCTAGCTCTGAACGTCTTGGCCGGAGCTTTGGTGGCGTTGCTTTCGTTCACGGTGACGCGACTTATTCCGACGGTCTTTGTCACTGCCCTGGCTTTCATAGGCTTGGTGCCACTTGCAATAAGTGGACACGCCGCCGGCACGCAGGGCCACTCCATGGCGGTAAACGCCTTGGGCTTGCACCTTGTAGCGGTCTCGGTGTGGGTTGGCGGACTGGTTGCTACGGCTGCGCTTCGCTCATCGGATGCCGAAAGCAACCGAAAGTTTGCGACTCGCTACAGCAGCATGGCGCTGTTTGCCTACTTTGTGGTCGCCGTATCAGGCATCTGTTTTGCGGCAATCCGCATCACTGCTTGGTCTCAGTTGCTCACTCCGTATGGAGCTCTCGTTCTGGCAAAGAGCGTAATCCTGATATTGCTAGGAGGATTTGGCGCGTTCTACCGCTTGAAACTCTTGCCTAGTTCGGCACTGCCTGGCCGGTTCTGGAAACTGGCTACTTTAGAGCTAGCGCTGATGGGCGTGGCAATGGGGCTTGCAACTGCTTTGGCGCACACGGCTCCACCAGCGGTCAATGTCGACTTGAGCAATCCAACCCCGGCGCAAATCTTGACCGGAGAAAAGCTGCCACCGGAACTAACTACTTCACAGTGGTTCACGGCTTATAGCGTGGATCTGATTTGGTTGTTGGTTGCTGGCTTCGGAATCATCGTTTATCTGGTTGGCGTAGCCCGACTTCGTCGCCGAGGCGACAGCTGGTCGCTGCCCAGGACACTCAGTTGGGTAGCGGGAATGCTACTTCTGGCCTGGATCACCAGCGGTCCGATGAACGTATATGAGCACTACTTGTTCAGCGTGCACATGATTGCGCACATGATGCTGGCTATGGCAGTGCCGCTGCTCTTGGTACCGGGAGCTCCTGTGACGCTAATCAGTCGCGCAGTTGCAAAGCGGTCCGATGCAAGCAACGGAGTCCGAGAGTGGGTCCTCTGGGCAGTTCATACCCCTTACGCTCGTTTCGTTTCAAACCCGCTAATCGCGGCCCTCAACTTTGCCTCCAGCCTGGTCGTTTTCTATTACACGCCGCTTTTCGAATGGGCGACCAAAGACCACATCGGTCACGAATGGATGGTCTTGCACTTCTTGATCACCGGTTACCTGTTTGTGCAGGCGCTGGTGGGAATAGACCCAGGCCCCAAGCCGATGAATTACCCGGTGCGTCTGATGATTCTGATTGGCACCCTAACTTTCCACGCGCTCTTTGGCCTTTCCCTAATGATGGGTAACGGCCTTCTGCTTGCGGACTGGTTTGGTGCGATGGGCAGAACCTGGGGCCAGACGCCGATACAGGATCAGCAAACCGGCGGCGCAATCGCATGGGGCATCGGTGAATTCCCGGCAGCCATCCTGACGGTCATGGTTTCGGTGCAATGGGCCAGGAGCGATGCCCGCGATGCCCGCCGCCTGGACCGCGCGAGCGACCGATCCGGAGGCGCGGACCTGGAGGCATACAACCAGATGCTGGCAGCAGTGGCTGCCCGCCGCGATGCCGCCGAGGCGCGTCACGAGGCAACCCTGGCCAGCCGAGAAGAAATCTACGACACTTCGCTTGAAAATGAAGGCGAAAAGTAGTGGAACAGGTCATTCTCAGTGACGAACAGCAGCGCCTGTTCGAATACATCGAAGACACCGAAAACAACATTTTCGTGACCGGGCGCGCGGGCACCGGTAAGTCCACCCTGCTGATGCACCTGATTGAAAACACCAAGAAGAAGGTGGCCATCTGTGCCCCGACCGGTGTAGCAGCGCTAAACGTTGGTGGGGCTACCATCCATTCGCTGTTTGGCTTCCCGTTTGGCATTCTGGGCACCCAGGAAATCAGGCGCCATCTTTCCCGCCGAACCCGCGAGGTTCTGGGAGCCATCGACATGCTGGTCATCGATGAGGTTTCGATGGTGAACGCCGACCTGATGGATGCCATCGACACCGCGCTTGGCATTTCTAAGGGCCGCACCAAACTGCCGTTCGGTGGAACACAGGTTGTCATGTTCGGCGACCCTTATCAGCTGGCGCCGGTGCCGGGTGGCCCCGAGGAACGCGCATACATGGCGGAGAACTACCAGAGCAACTGGTTCTTTGACGCGCACGTTTGGCGCAAGGACAGCCTGGAGCGCTACGAGCTGAGCGAGATTTTCCGCCAGAAGGACGAAGGCTTCAAGCATATTCTGAATGCCATCCGCGATGGATCGGTGAACCAGGAGATGCTGGACGAACTGAACCGTGCCGGCAACCGCTGGCCGCCGCACGACGACGTAATCCGCCTGGCGACCATCAATGAATCCGTGAACTCGGTGAATCAGGGCCGCCTTGCGCGCATCGATAATCCGCCGAAGAAATTCCACGCGATTTTCGGCGACGGCGACCAGAAGGCTTTTGGCAATACGCTGCCTGCCGAGCCGGTGCTGGAGCTCAAGGTTGGCGCGCAGGTGATGTTCATCAAGAACGACGACGGCAACAAGCGAGCGAAGGACGGCACCGTCATCAAGCGTTGGGTGAACGGAACCATTGGCCGCGTTGTGGAGATGCCTTCCAGCGGCGGCGTGATTGTGGACGTGGATGGTGAACGCCTGGACGTTGGCATGAGCACCTGGGAAAAGGTGCGCTACGAGATTGACGAAGAGTTTGATGAGGTAACCGGCAAGGTGAAGGAAGTGCTGGTGGCTGTGCCTGTGGCTGAGTTCCGCCAGATTCCATTGCGCCTTGCCTGGTCGGTCACTGTGCACAAGAGCCAGGGTCAGACCTACG
>JBDLQA010000121.1:0-7477 GCA_039800845.1 Actinomycetota bacterium | reverse complement strand
CCCAGGCGCTGAGCCGCCGCGATGGCCTGACCACCGAGGATGAACGGCGATGCCACGTGCACTAGGTCCGGGTTGAAATCGGCGATGGCGTTCTGCAGCCAGAGTCCCGGCACAGCCACGTTGAACTGCTTCAGCGGGAAGCTGGCGGTGCGGATGATCTCGAATCCGAGGTAGCGCGGGCTTGGCGCGGTAGGCGCAATGATCAGCGCTTCTATGCCGCGCTGGCGGTACGTGTCCAAAATTCTCAGCACCGAATTAGTCACTCCATTCAGCGAAGGCAGGAATGATTCGGTGACTAGGACTGCCCGCATGCTCATGCTTTTTACGGTATGAACTTGCGGTGAACCGAGGGTTCGAAACCGCTAAATGGCGAGTTAGCGCGGGGCTAAAACTTGGTGAACGGGACTGCCCTAGGCCAGCATCTCTCGCACCAGCGGAATCACCTTGGTGCCATACAGTTCGATGCTGCTCATCAGCTGCGAGTGTGGCATTGGGCCGGTGGAGTACTTGAGGTCGAATCGGCTTGCACCCACCGAGCGGATTGCGTAGGCAATCTTGCTGGCAACGGTCTCCGGCGAACCCACGTACATGCTTCCGCTGTCCACTTCTTGCAGGAAGTGCGCCTTGGTGGTTGGACCCCAGCCGCGCTCCTTGCCCAGGCGACCGTACATCTCCTGGTAGTGCGGCCAGACCTGCTCCACGGCCTCTTCATCGGTGGCAGCGACGTGCCCCGGCGAGTGAATGGATACCGGCTGAATTGGCTGCTCCAGCTTCTCCAGGTAGTCAAAGTACAGCTTTGCGAATGGCGCAAATCGGGCAGGGTCGCCACCGATGATTGCCAGCGCCATCGGGATGCCGTGACGTGCTGCACGAACCACCGATTCCGGGCTGCCGCCCACGCCAACACGGATGCCCATTTGGCCGCCGGCCTGGCCGCGCTCGGTCTTTGGATAAACCTCTTGGTTGTTTAGAGAGGCACGAGTGGTGCCGCTCCAGGTGACCGCCTTTTCCTTCCAGAGCTGAACCAATAGGTCCAGTTTCTCTTCGAAGAGAACCTCGTAATCCTGCAGCGAGTAGCCGATGAGCGGGAACGATTCGATGAAAGATCCACGGCCAGCAGTGATCTCGGCGCGGCCGTTGCTGAGGGCATCCAGGGTGGCGAAGCGCTGGTAGACGCGCACCGGATCCTCACTGGAAAGCACGGTCACGCCTGTGCCCAAGGTGATGTTCTTGGTGACGGTCGCAATGCCCGCCAAGACGGTGTCCGGTGCGCTGACGGCGAAGTCTGGGCGGTGGTGTTCACCGATGTTGATGGAGTTGATTCCGAGTTCATCGGCCAGCACCGCCTGCGCTACCAGGTTGCGGATGGTCTGTGCGCTGGATACCTGGTTGCTGGCGTCATCCACTGCGTTGTCACCGAAGGTGTCCAGACCGAAACGGAGCTGGTCGACTGGGATGGCAGGGAGGCCGGTGTTGAAGATTGGGTGCGAAGTCATGATGTAGTCAAGCCTACCTTGACTAGACGGCTGGCGCTAGGGGTTGCGGGGTTTAACAGGCGCGCGAAACACTACGGCTGCAGGCGGCGAATCGTCCATTCGGCAGTCGGGTTGGTGCGTCCGAACTCGATGCGATCATGCATGCGGTTGCTGCGCCCCTTCCAGAACTCGATGCGGGTTGGAACTATGCGATAGCCGCCCCAGTGCGGTGGGCGGGCAACATCGCCGGTGGCGAAAACGGCCTGCTTTTCCGCATACTGGGCATCCAGGGCCGCACGGTTTTCAATCGGCTGACTCTGGTTGCTGGCCCAGGCGGCAATCTGTGAATCGCGCGGGCGAGTGTTGAAGTAGGCGTCGCTTTCGGCGGCTTCGACCTTCTCGGCGTAGCCCTCCACTAACACCTGGCGGTATTGCGAATACCAGCCGAAAACCATGCTCACTGGCGCCCCAGCTGCAAGCTCCGACGAGCCGATTGCCTGACCCTTGCGGCTCTGAAAGTTGGTGTAAAAGTAGAAGCCGTTGGCGTCCACGCCGCGCAGCAAAACTGTGCGAGCGGTTGGCTTGCCATCGTTGGCCACAGTTCCCAAAACGAAGGCGTTCGGTTCGAAGATGCCACCCTGCTCGGCCTCGGCCAACCACAGAGAGAACTGGCGAATCGGGTCAGCGTTGATGTCGAATTCTTCGAGAGCCAACTGGCCGTAGTCCTCGTGGCGGTTTAGCGATTCCATGCTTCAAGACTAGGCACGGCGAGCGCCTTGCGCGAGCGCGTTACCGTTTATTCCGCGGCCGCGAGCTGACCGCAGGCGCCGTCGATTTCCTTGCCGCGGGTGTCGCGCAGCGTGGTTGGAATTCCCGCGGCCTCGAGGCGGCGAATGAACTCATCGGTGGCGAAGGCGGTGGACGCAGTCCAGATTGAGCCAGGTGTCGGGTTGAGCGGAATCGGGTTGACGTGCACCCAGCCCTTGCCGCGTTCGTTCAACTTCTTTGCCAAAAGGTCCGCACGCCAGGCGTGGTCGTTCATGTCCTTGATCAGCGCGTATTCGATGGAAACACGGCGTCCGGTGGCGTCGAAGTAGGCCTTGGCGGCATCCAGCGCTTCATCCACCTTCCAGCGGCTGTTGACCGGAATAAGTTCATCGCGCAGTTCGTCATCGGGGGCGTGCAGAGAAAGCGCGAAGGTGAGCGACAGGTCTTCCGCAGCCAGCTTGGCGATGCCCGGCACCAGACCAACGGTGGAAACAGTGATGTTGCGGGCGCTCATGCCAAGGCCGTTCGGCTGCGGCTCCACCATGGTGCGCACGGCACTCATCAGGCGGTTGTAGTTTGCCAGCGGCTCGCCCATTCCCATGAACACGATGTTGGAGACGCGCTCCCCCTCGTGGCCCTTCTGGCGGCCCCCGAGTTCACCCGCGGCAACTACCGCATTGGCTGCAACCACCTGGGCGACGATCTCCGCTGCGGACATGTTGCGAGTGAGGCCGGCCTGACCGGTTGCGCAGAACGGGCAGTTCATGCCGCAGCCAGCCTGCGATGAAACACAGAGTGTGATGCGACCGGTGTAGCGCATCAGAACGCTCTCCACCAGAGCGCCATCGAATAGGCGCCAAAGGAACTTTATGGTGTCGCCGTTGTCGGTCTGCAGGCGCTTCACCTGGGTGAGCAGCGGCGGGAACAACTGGGCCACCAACTCTTCACGTCCTGCCGCCGGAAGGTCGGTCATGTCGGCCGCGTTATCGGTGTAGTGAGTGAAGTAGTGGGTGCTCAGCTGCTTGGCGCGGAAGCCCGGAAGACCCAGTTCCTTTACGCGCTCAACGCGCTGCTCGATCGAAAGATCTGTCCAGTGAACGGGCGGCTGCTTGCGCTTTGGCTCAGCGAACTGCAGCAGCGGCTTTCCCGCTTCATCCTTGGCCTGGGTCCAACCCTCGGTGGCCGGACGAACCTGGGGACGGCCCAGCGGAGTGCTCTTGGATGAAGGCGTTGGAGCCTTTGGCTGCTGGGACATAGGGTCAAGTTTACCCGCGGAAGGGAACATCGGCTAGGAGCAGTGTGCCCGCCTGAGTGGTACCGATGCTGTATTCAACCGTGCACTCCTGCAGGTGTCTGCTGCCCATTCCCTGGCGGCCAGGACCGGCAGCCACAGGCACACCATCGTTAGCCACGCTTACCCGCACCAGATCATCGCCAACAATCTCCACGCGCACATCGATCACCTTGGCACCACCGTGACGAATGGCGTTACTGATTCCCTCGCGCACCAGTTCCAGAACGGTCTCCACCGCGATCTGGTCGCGAGTGATTTCGGTAGCATCGCCATCGGTGAGGTGCACGGTTATCTGGCTGATGCCCTGCCAAGTTTCCGCAATTTCAGTAAGCACAGAGGCCAGGTCTGTGGCCGCATCCGGAGCCTCAAAGATTGCCTTCACCCGTTGCTCCAGCAGTACGCCAAGATCGTCCAACTGCTTGAGGTTGGTCTTGGCTAGGTCGCGGCCAAGCCGGATGGCCATCGCGGCAACCTCGGATTGCAGGGCTCCATGCACTCGGCGTGCAAAGTGCAGCTGCTGATGCCATGCGCGCGAGTTTACCTCGGCGACCTTCCACTTAATCTGACGAAGCGTGGCCTGACGTAGAGTTCCAACACGGCCGAGCTCGCGGATGAACGAATCCCAGAAAACCAAACCAAGACCGGTAGTCAGCGAGAAAACGATGATGAGAAGCGGCACCTGAGAACCGGATCCGTAGTGGGGCGTAATGGCTGCGATGATGGCAGTTGGTAAAACGCTGATCGGGAACAGGACCACGAGCGCGGCGATTCGAGCACGGTAGCCGAGGCGATCGATATGTGGAGCCACCCAAAGCTTTAGAACCCAAAGGATGAAAGCCCAAATCACACCGAAGCTAGACAACACGATGAATCCATTGGCAATTCCATAAATCACGAATGCGGCCGCGGTTGCCGAAAATAGCGCAGGCCAAGTTTGAATAACAGGCTTGATGGAACCAACCGCACTCACGCCCTGCCATATGTTCGCAAAGCGAATACTTGAGTCCTCGGAGGTAGCTGGCTCGGCCACAACCGCGGTCCTGCTAAGCAGCATTTGCTCCACCGAGGGCCGGATCACATCACTGATCATCGTGAGCAATTGTTCACGGGTTTTCTCGGCGGTGGATGCCTGCTTTAGCTTCAAGTTAGTCAGCAGGTATTCGCGGAAGGCATCGATCTCCACCTCGGTGGCTGACGAAACTTGCTCGTCAACTTCATTTTGAAGTTTGGCAAGGTAGGCGCTTTCCGCCGATAGGCGCCGACCCTGTGACTTCCATTCGCGCACCAGGCCGAAAAGCAAAGACCAGAACCAAACCGCCAAGCCGATAGACGTGGCACCCGCATAGATTCTGTAGCCGTAATTCACACCATTGGATAGACCACTTTGAACAAGTAGGTAGCTGAGCACAACGCCGCGGACAGCGCCAGCGAAAAGGAAGACCAACAAAAACCATCGGTTGCTGATTGGTTTTCCAAGACGTTCGTTCCCGAGATAGACCAAGACGATCAACACGGTCATTGCCAGCTCGGCCACCAGCAGCACGAACAGGCGAAGAACGAGGTGGCCTGCAACGATGTCATTGGACAGCGTGAAGTTAGTGAGCACTCCCCACAGGAAATTGACGATAAACAGCCCTACGCCATAGAGCTGGGGTCCCACCACGAAGTCTGACAGCCGGGTGAAGCTGCCAAAGTTCGCGGGTGAAACTCGACTAGTCGTTGTTGGCACGCTCTTCGTCTCGGATTGGGATTCCCGCCGCCTGGATAAAGATTCGCACGGCCTCGATGCGTGGGTTGATGTCCTTATTTCCATCGATGCCGAGGCTCTTGAAAGTGCTATTCAGCAGTTGCTCAACGCTGGAAACTGTCTTGCCGCGGCGCTTTGCGATTTCGGCATTGGTGTAACCCATGGCAAGCATGCGCAGGATGCCCACCTGGTTAGCCGTTAGGTTGGCGAGTGGACGATCTGGCCGGCGGTCATCTCGCACGTCTTTGCGGTCAGCAAGGACAGCCTCGATGGCGTTGATCAGGTAATCACTGTCACCCACCAGCTCCTTGCGCAGGAATCCCTGGGCCAGGCGCTGAGCAGACTCGTCCAGTCCGGCGGTGCGGACATCGGGGTATTTGGTTAGGAAAAGCGTTGCAGTTCCGGAGTTCTGTGCGTGGATGATGTGCACGAGGTCCATGCCGTTGGCTCCTGGGCCAAGGTCGATGTCCAGCAGGGCGATGTCCGGATCGTAGGTCTTGAGGATGCGCACGGCCTCCACCGCGTTGGCGGCACCCTTGGCCTCGAAACCGGCGGCCTCCAGCGTTTGAACCAGTAGGCCGCGAACCAGTGCTTCGTCCTCAACAACAAGCACGCTACGCGAAAAACCACTCATAGATACAAGGGTAAGTTAACCCCTGTTTGATGGGAATAGTGAATGAGGATTTCCCCTGACCGGAACTGCCACCACTGAGCCGTCGGGCAGGTGTTCGATTCTCATTGCGCCCTCGAAGGTTGCGGCCAGCTCTTGCGATTCCAGCACGGTTCGCATGTCCACTGAAAGCCGCAGCTGACCGGCATCGATGAGTGCCGCGGTTCGGCCATAAAGTCCCGCGAGCGACAGATCGTGCATGGCAGAGACAACCGATGCGCCAGCTGCTCGAACTTCTTCAACTAGGTCAAGGACCAGCACGCGATGTTGTGGATCCAGGGCGCTGGTGGGTTCGTCCAGCAACAGGATTTTCGGCTCCTGAATCAGCACGCGGGCAATCGCGGCCCGCTGTGCCTCGCCGCCGCTGATGCGGTCCAAGTTGTGATTGGCCAAGTGGCTAAGGTGCAGACGCTCCAACAGGCTATCCATTAGTTCGCGCCCGCGGTCAGTTTGCCGACCCCAGCCATCGATGCGATTGCGCCCCAGCGCTACGTATTCAAGGACTGTCATGCCTGCGGGAAGTTCCGGTCGCTGTGCCAGGTAACCGACATTTTCGTCGCGGTGTTGGTGCAGCAGATGACGCAACTGGGTGGTTTTTCCGGCGCCGTTGGGGCCGAGTAAAACCAGCCAATCGCCTGCCGCCGGCAGTTCAACCAAGAGCGGTACCGGGCCGAAGATGTGGTTTTGCTTCGAGTTCATCGCCGGTTCCTTGCCCTGAGGACTAGCAGGAAGAATGGCCCACCGATAAACGCCGTAATGACACCCAAGGGCAGCTCCGCGGGTGACACAACGGTTCGTGCGAGCAGGTCCGCCAGAATCAAAAATGCTCCACCGGCAAGCATCACAGCGGGCAGTGCCAGGTTGGTTGCGCGCTTGATTAGTAGCCTCACCAGGTGAGGAACCACCAGGCCGACAAAGCCGATGAGTCCGCTGGCCGCTACTGCGGTGGCCGTTGCAAAAGTGGCAGCCAGGATTGCAATCAGTCTGATCCTGCGCGGATTCACACCGAGCGAGATTGCTTCGTCATCGCCGAGCAAAAGTGCGTCGAGTTTTCGAGATATCAAGATCAGGATCGACATCGAGAGCGCCAGGTAAGCGGCTGTCGAAATGACGGTGGGCCAGTCGGCAGTTGTCAGTTGGCCGAAAATCCAGGAGTAAACCTGCCGCAGGGCATCGGTGTGGGCCTGGTAAATGTAGGTCTGCACGGCGGTTGCAAATGCCCCGATGGCAACGCCGGCCAGCAGAAGGTTTCGAGGGTCAGCAAAGAGTGAGCCCGCTGCGCTAAAGGTTGCGGCCACCGCCAACAACCCACCGATGAAAGCGAAGACCGGCAGCAGTTGATGAACGGCTGGTCCGCCCGCCACGATTGCGATTGTCGCGCCTAGCCCAGCACCGGATGCAACACCCAGCAGGTATGGATCGGCTAGCGGATTGCGGAAGACCGTCTGATAGACCGAGCCGCTGCCTGCAAGAGCAGCGCCAACCAAACCCGCGAGCAGGACGCGGGGTAGGCGGATCTGCAA
>JBDLQA010000120.1:0-3169 GCA_039800845.1 Actinomycetota bacterium | reverse complement strand
CGGAGAATCTCATTGCGGGATGAATAGCCAACGGGATTGCTCCTGCAGCGGCAGCCGGCTGCAAAACTCCGATGCCAAACTCGGCGGCGGTGTGCACTACTAACTGCCCGGCTCGGAATAGACCGAGCGCCGCCCAACCGGAAACCGACTTGGCGATCTCATCGGCAGGTATGGCCAGCACCACTAGGTCGGATTGCGCCAGCAGCGCGGGAACATCCAAAACATCCACCGATGGCAGCATCGCATCGATGCGCTCACGGCTTTCTTCGGAAGCACTCGTGATTCCGGTCAGCAGGTGGCCGGCTCCGGCCAATGCCTGCGCAAACGTCAGACCAACAGGGCCCGGACCGATTACGCCAACACTCAATCGACTCTGTTGCTTTGCCGCACCCTCGAAGCTCAAGCGGGTACCTCGCCGTTTGCCGGAGCGGAAGGGCCGTCTTGAATCTTGCACAGGCGCTCAACAATCAGGCCGATCACCATAGCTAAAACAGCACCGATCACACCAGCAACATTCAGCCAGACCGTGGCAGCGACCACCGGAGTGGTTAGCTGCAGAATCACCAGGCCAACGTGGAAGCCGCCGATTGCTGCGGAAGCCACAGCCGTTGCCTTTGCGAGCAAAAGCACGCGCACGGCATAGAACGGATCCAGTCGCTTTGGCCTGGCCACAGCTGGCTTGAATCCCTCGGTGGCGGCTGCTTTTGCAAACTCCAACGTCTGCTTGCGGTAGCGATAAATGGGGTATGCCAGGCCGGCCAGGATGATGCCGATTGCAGGCATAGTCACCAGGCTGCTGGGGCGGGCAACAGGCAGAGCAAGGCCGTGAGCCACCTGATAAATGCCGTAAATGCCGCCGATGACGCCAGCGAAGGCAGCCACCAGAGCTAGAAGAATTGCGCTTGTGGATTTCAAAGGAACCAGACCTGGCCTTCCATTTCCGCCGCCAATTCGGCCACGGAACCGTGCCCCGGAAGAACTGCTTCGGGGTCGGCTTCAGCCCAAGGCACAAGCACAAATGCACGCTGATAGGCGCGCGGGTGCGGCAGGGTCAAAACCTTTCCGGCCTTAACTTCGTCGCCGTAGGTAATGATGTCTAGGTCTAGCGTGCGCGAGCCCCACTTTTCCAGACGAACTCGGCCGTGACTGGTTTCCACCGCCTGCAGCGAAGCAAGCAGCTCCTTCGGCTTCAGCGAGGTATCCACCAGCGCGATGGCATTTAGATACTTAGGTTTTGATTCGTCCACTCCTAGCGGAGTGACCGCGAACGACTCTACGATTTTGCTCAACTTCACCAGCTTGACGCCTTCAATCTGGCCAATCTCCGCAGCCGCACCCTGAATGTGCTCACCGCGATCTCCCAGGTTGCTGCCCAGCGCAATAACTGCGCGATTCTTAGCCACGCTGCGCCTCAACGGTAACGCTGACATCTTCAAATTCGTGTGGAATCGGAGCTTCTGGCTTGTGCACGGTCACCGATGCCTTGGTCACAACAGGACCACCGACTTCCATAACTTTCGCCAAAAGGCGCTCAGCCAGGGTCTCCAAGAGGTCAACCGGATTGGCTTTGGCATCCTCAACCAAGAGGTCTGCCAGAGTTCCGTAGTTGAGCGTCTTGGCCAGGTCGTCGGAGCTGGCAGCGTCGGAGGCATCCAACCAGACACTTGCATCGATGATGAAGGTCTGACCGTAGGCGCGTTCGAATTCAAAAACGCCGTGATATCCGTGAACCCGGAGGCCGGTTAGTTGGATTTTGTGAAGCATGGCTTAACTCTGACGCGCTTTCTACTTGCCCGCAACTTGCAGGGCTTCAACCAGTTTGATGGCATCTACGGTTGCCTGAACGTTATGCACTCGCACGCCCCAGAGTTTGCGCTGCAACAAAAGTGCAGTCAGCACGGCGGTTGCTAAATCTCTGCGTCCGTTATCTACCGATGCCGGGTCCTCGGAGTCGAGCACGCCCGCAATGAATCGCTTGCGGCTAGCCCCGACCAGCACTGGCAAACCGAGCGATTCGAGCTTGTCCAGACGCGCGACCAACTGCCAGTTTTGGGAAAGGTCTTTAGCGAATCCCAAGCCCGGGTCGACGATTACGCGGTCTCGAGAAATGCCGTTTGCCACGGCGATGGCCAGTTGTTCGGAGATTTCAGCCACTACATCGGCTGCGATGTCTTCGTACTGATTCAAGTTGTCCATCTGCTGGCTGTGACCGCGCCAGTGGCTAAGAATGTAGCGTGCTGTCGTCGGCGCAACAGCAGCGAACATGGCTGGGTCGGCCAGACCACCGGAAACATCGTTGACGATGTCCGCTCCCGCTGAAACGGCGGCAGTCGCGGTCTGCGAGTTCATGGTGTCCACAGAAATTAGTGGGGCGCTTCCGCGCTCGGCAGCGCTGGCGAACCAGTCGCTATCTTTGATGGCTCGGATAACAGGAACGACGCGGTCGATCTCGTCCTGAATGCTGACGCGCTGGGCACCGGGACGGGTTGATTCCCCACCGATGTCGAGGATTGTTGCGCCTTCTTTTGTCAGCTGTTGGGCGTGGAGAAGGGCCTCTTCAAGGTTTAGAAAGAGTCCGCCGTCGCTGAAAGAGTCAGGTGTCACGTTGACCACACCCATCACCTGCGGACGCTGGAATGTCATTTGCTGATTAGGCCCATTACTTCAGCGCGAGCGGCGGGCTCGGCATAGCAGCCGCGCGTTGCCATGGTGACAGTCTGCACTTCTGGCTGACGGGCTCCTCGGGAAACCACGCACTGGTGACGAGCTTCAATAACCACGACAACGCCTTTTGTGCCGAGTCCGGCCTCCAGCGCATCAGCGATTTGGGCAGTTAGGTTTTCCTGAAGTTGGGGACGAGCGGCAAGCACTTCAACTAGCTTTGGCAGGCGACCCAAACCGATCACGCGGTCACTTGGCAGATACGCAATGTGTGCAACTCCGGTGAACGGCAAAAGGTGATGCTCGCAAATAGAGATGAGCTCAATATCTTTCAGGATGACAACGTCATTGTGCTCGGCCTCGAAGGTTTCGGCCAGAACAGTCAGCGGATCCTGACCAACGCCGGCAAAGAAACCCTGGTAGGCCTCTGCAACCTTGGCCGGAGTGGCCTGGAGCTCGGGACGGTTCGGGTCTTCACCAATCGCCGAGATCAACTCGGCGACCGCTG
>JBDLQA010000119.1:0-2942 GCA_039800845.1 Actinomycetota bacterium | reverse complement strand
GCAACCCAGTCCTGCTCGCGAAGCGGCGAAATGGTTGGCGATTCGATTCCAGGTGTCATTGCCGATGCCTGCTCAACCAGGTGCACTGGGCAGTCGTAGTCAAAGATCACGTACTCGCGAGCCACCAGGACGCCCTGCATACGACGAAGCAGAGTGGAGCACTTGTCTGCCGCACCCGGGTGGGCGATGAGCTGCGCGGTGGATTCCAGGATTACCGGACCGAAAATCTCAAGGCCAGCCTGGCGCAGGGTGTTTCCGGTGGAAACTACGTCTGCTACTGCATCCGCAACACCCAAACGAACCGCAACCTCAACCGCGCCGTCGAGTGGCACTAGGTCTACGTTGTTGATGCCTTCGCGCTTGAGGAAGTCCTCAACTAGGTTTGCGTATGCGGTAGCAACGCGCTTGCCTTCCAAGTCCTTGATGGACTTGAAAGCGCCAACCGGGCCGGCGAAGCGGAAAGTGGAACCGCCAAAGCCCAAGTCTGCAACCGGGGTTGCAGCTGAACGGCTGTCCAATAACAGGTCAAGGCCGGTGAAACCAGCGTCCAGGGAGCCGCGACCAACGTAGGTCGCGATGTCGCGTGGACGGAGGTAGAAGAACTCAATCTGGTTGGTGTTGTCAACCACGTGCAGGTCCTTAGGGTCGCGGCGAGTGGTGTAACCCGCCTCCTTCAGCATGGCGATTGCGGCCTCGCTGAGGATGCCCTTGTTGGGAACTGCTACACGGAGCATGTTTGACATAAGTTTTCCCGTTCTCCAACCGATTGGCTGATCGGTTGGGTTGTGTGGGGTGAAGTTTTAGAAGTTTTTCTCGAGGTCCGAAAGGCTGATGCCCTTGGCGGTCATCAATACCTGCAGGTGGTAGATGAGCTGGCTGATTTCCTCAGCCGTGCGTTCGTTGCCTTCGTATTCAGCGGCCATCCATACTTCGGCTGCTTCTTCAACAATCTTCTTGCCGATGGTGTGCACGCCAGCGTCCAGCCACTTTACGGTATGCGAATCAGCAGGACGGTCGACGGCCTTCCGGCCAATTTCGGCAAAGAGCTGCTCAAAGGACTTCATGGTTCAAGGTTACCTTAGTGACGGTGGCTACAGCCGAGAGCAGCCTTATTGCGCAGGAGGTCAATCTGCGCTGCGCGATCGTCGGCCTTGAACACGGCGCTGCCGGCCACGAAGGTGTCGGCACCCAGCTGGGCAACCCGTTCGATGTTGTTGGCATCGATGCCGCCGTCCACCTGCAGCCAGACATCCAGCTTTTCTGCATCGATGCGGCGACGCGCGCTTGCCACCTTCATAAGCGTGTCCTCAATCAGTGCCTGTCCCCCAAAACCTGGTTCCACGGTCATGACCAATAGCTGGTCGAACTCCGCTAGGAGCTCCAAGTATGGGTCAACGCTTGTACCTGGCTTGACAGCAATTCCGGCACGCGCACCGATGGCCCGCAGGCGTCTGGCAAGAGCAACTGGGTCGCTTGAGGCTTCCGCGTGGAAGGTGACGGAAAACGCGCCGGTCTCCGCGAAGTCGGGTGCCCAACGCTCTGGGTTTTCTATCATCAGGTGAAGATCTAGAGGCTTTGGAGTTACCTGCTGAAGGCGTGCCACCATCGTCTGCCCGAAAGTTAGGTTGGGAACGAAGTGGTTGTCCATGACATCGACGTGAATGAGGTCGGCATTCTTGATGGACTGAAGTTCGGACTCAAAATTAACGAAGTCGGCAGAAAGAATACTCGGGTTGATGCGGACAGACATGGGTTAATCCTATTTCTGAGGGTTTCGCATTCCGGGGAATGCGAAATGAGTCTTAGGCACGCTTGCGGACCAGTGCGATGAACATTGCGTCGGTGGTTTGACGCTGTGGCCAAAGCTGCACGGTCTTGCGTCCCTCGGTAAGCGACAGCGCCGGGTCGTCCCTCAATGCCGGGTTGATGCCCTGCAGCACGGCGGTAGCATCCAATAGTTCAAGGTTGTCCCCGTAGGTCTTCTGGGCCCAGTCGATGATTCCAGTGGTCTCTGCAGGGTGCGGCGAACAAGTGACGTAACCGACGACGCCTCCCACTCGAAGGCCTTTCCAGGCGCTCTCGAACAGTTGGCGCTGAAGCTTTGCAAGCTCCGAAACATCCTTCGCTTCCTTGCGGTAGCGACTCTCCGGACGGCGACGCAAAGCGCCTAAGCCGGTGCATGGTGCGTCAAGCAGAATGCGGTCAAAGGCTTCTGGGGCGTCCGATCCGAGGTCGCGTCCGTCACCTACGCGAACATAGACGTTTGGGTTTACTCTCGACAGCGCCTGCTCCACCAACTTCGCTCGGTGAGGCTGCAATTCGTTGCAGACCAGTTCGGCTCCGCGTACTCTGGCTTCAGCCGCTAGCAGAGCGGCCTTTCCGCCTGGGCCGGCGCAGAGATCCAACCATTCCTCTGGTGCTCCATCGGTAGTTCCAAGGTCGACCGCAGTTAGAGCCAGTGCGGCAAGCTGTGAACCCTGGTCCTGCACTCTGATTGTGCCATCGCGCACTTCGCGCAGCATTGCGGGGTCGCCATCAGGCAGTTCGCCGCCGATCGGGCTCACTCCACCCAGGGAGGCGCCCGCGTTCAAGAGGTCATCGGTGGTTGTGAAGCCAGGTAGCGCCACCAGGTTCACCAGCGGTGCCTGGTTGTCCACAGCCAGCAGGGCTTCAAGGTCTTGCTCGCGTCCGTCCACCCTGAGTGAGTCCTCGATTGCGCGAACAATCCACTGCGGGTGCGAATACTGCAGGGATAGCTTGGCGATGCGGTTTGGCGCCGCCTCCAAAAGCAGCTGGAGCCATTCATCGTGGCTGCGCTCACTGATTCGGCGAAGAACACCGTTGACGAATCCGGTGAGGCTTGGGCGAAGCACCTGTTTGGCGAGTTCCACGGTTTCGCTGAGTGCCGCGTGGCTTGGAACGCGCATGCCCAGGAGCTGGTG
>JBDLQA010000118.1:0-13501 GCA_039800845.1 Actinomycetota bacterium | reverse complement strand
CCGAGATGAAGGCCCGCGTTTCAGCGCGTGCCCACAAGGAAACCCAGCGTCGTAAGAATGCTCTCGAAAGCAGCTCACTGCCGACCAAACTAGTCGACTGCCGCACCCAGGAAACCGAAGGTTCCGAGCTGTTCATCGTGGAGGGTGACTCCGCGCTGGGTACCGCAAAGCTTGCTCGAAACAGCGAGTTCCAGGCACTGTTGCCAATCCGTGGAAAGATTCTGAACGTACAGAAGGCATCGGTGAGCGACATGCTGTCCAACACCGAGTGCGCCTCTATCATTCAGGTGATTGGTGCGGGCTCTGGACGCTCCTTCGACCTCGATGCGGCTCGCTACGGCAAGGTAATCCTGATGTCGGATGCTGACGTTGACGGTGCCCACATCCGCACCCTGCTGCTTACTCTCTTCTTCAAGTACATGAGGCCGCTGGTCGAAGCCGGCCGCGTATTTGCTGCAGTGCCGCCGTTGCACCGAGTGGTTGTTATCAACCCGGGCACCAAGCCAAATGACGTGATTTACACCTACAGCCAGACCGAGTTGGAGAACCTGCTGGCCAAGCTGGAGAAGCAGGGAAAGCGCTACCAGGAGCCAATCCAGCGCTACAAGGGTCTGGGCGAGATGGATGCTGATCAGCTTGCTGAAACCACCATGGATAAGCGCCACCGCCTACTGCGACGCGTACGCGTGGAGGACGCCGAAATGGCAGAAAAGGTGTTCGAACTGCTGATGGGCAATGAGGTTGCACCTCGCCGCGATTTCATCGTTGATAGCGCAGACAGCTTCGAGCGCGAGCGAATCGACGCCTAAACAGTACCGGGCTAGCAAGCGCAGGCCCTATAAGCACCCCTCAAGAATTAGTGAATGCCCTGACTTTCGTCAGGGCATTCACTTTATGTGTCAAGCCTTAGATCAGTTGACCAGCGGAACCAATCACGTTTGGCAGCAGGGTACCGGAGGCATCGCGCTTAGCGAGTTCCTCCGGAAGGTCTACCGGACGGCCATCCAATGCCAAAGCACCGAGGTTGTTGCCAGCCCACGCGAAGTAGAGCTGGTCTTCACTTCGAATGAAGCGTTGTGCGCGCACACCACCAGTGGCACGACCCTTGCCAGGGAACTCAGTCATCGCGGAAACCTTGCCACTGCCAGGGTCGGTTCCCGGCAGAACATCCGAAGCATTAGCGGCAGTCAACACGGTTGCGGTTTCAACATCGGAGACAACACCGAAGAAGATAACTGTGGCATTATCCGCAAGGTTGATTCCAGCCATACCGCCCGCTGGGCGGCCCTGTGGGCGCACCTGGTCGGCGCTAAAGTGCAGCAGCTGGGCATCAGAGGTGACAAATACGAGCTCGTCAGTGTCGGTTGCCGCGGCAGCTCCAACAACGCTGTCGCCATCCTTCAGGCCGATAAGCTCGAACTCGTCCTTGACCGGGTAGTCGGCCAGAACGCGCTTCACAACGCCGAACTTGGTGCCAAGAGCCAGCTGGTTGGTCTCAGTGAGCTCAATAACGGTCAGAACGTGTTCGTCCTTTGGCAGGCCCAGGAAGGTCTTGGCGTTTGCCGCCATACCCGGTTCGAAAGTCTCGCCAGTCGAAGGGATGTCGCCCACGTGAATGCGCAACATGCGACCCTTCGAGGTCACGAAGCCAACATCCGAGCGAGTGGAACTTGCGAATGCAGCGCGAATCGCGTCATGCTTGCGGCGCTTTCCGCTACCAGCGGCCTCGGTAGCCACACCTGCACGTGCAATCATTCCCGAAGCGGTGAGTACCACCTGGCAAGGAGTGTCAGCCAATTCGGCGCTCACGGCGGTCTTCTTGGCGGTACTGGTGACAACCTGGTTGGCATCGGAAATTAGGGTGGTGCGGCGGTCATCGCCAGCCTTCTCGGCAACTTCTTCAAGCTCAGAGGCAACCAGGGCGCGCAATGCCGAATCGTTGTTCAGAAGGTGCTGTAGAGCCGCAATCTCCGCCTTCAGCTGGTCGGCTTCACCTTCAAGCTCGATTCGGCTGAACTTGGTGAGTCGGCGTAGGCGCAGCTCAAGAATGTACTCCGCCTGAATCTCACTCAGGTCGAACTTGGCCATCAGACCGGCGCGGGCTTCGTCAACTTCGTCGGCCGCACGAATGATGCGGATAACTTCGTCGATGTTGACGATTGCCTTCAGCAGGCCTTCAACGAGGTGGAGGCGGGCCTGGCGCTTACCGAGACGATTCTTGGTGCGACGGCGGGTGACGATGATGCGGTGGGCCAAGTAGACGCCCAGCAGGTCGCGGATTCCGAGGGTCTGGGGACTCCCGTTCACCAGCGCAACATTGTTGATACCGAAGGAATCCTCTAGCGGGGTGTAGCGGTACAGCAGCTCCAGAACGCTCTGAGGGTCGAAACCTGTCTTCAGCTCGATGATCAATCGCAGACCGTTGTTTCGGTCGGTCAGGTCGGTGACGTCCGAGATGCCCTGGAGCTTCTTGTTGTTGACGCCTTCCTTGATCTTTTCGATGAGCTTTTCAGGGCCGATCAGGTAAGGCAGCTCCGTCACCACGATGCCCTGCTTGCGAGGGCTTACGGTTTCAATCGATACACGCGCACGAGTCTTGAAGGAGCCACGACCGGTCTCGTAGGCCTCCTTTACGCCGTCCAAGCCCACGATGATTCCACCGGTAGGTAGGTCGGGTCCCGGGATGTGCTCCATCAGGTCCTCAACGGTGCACTGCGGGTTGTTTAGAAGATGTACGGCGGCCGCAACCACTTCACGCAGGTTATGCGGCGCCATGTTAGTTGCCATACCAACAGCGATACCGCTAGAGCCATTCACCAGAAGATTTGGGAAAGCGGCAGGCAATACTTCGGGTTCGGTCAGCTGAGCGTCATAGTTCGGACGGAAATCGACGGTGTCCTCGTCCAAATCCTGATTCATCAGCAGAGCAGCAGGGGAGAGGCGTGCCTCCGTATAACGCGCGGCGGCGGGGCCATCGTCGAGCGATCCGAAGTTACCGTGACCATCGATCAGTGGTACGCGCAGAGTGAAGGGCTGGGCCATACGAACCATGGCGTCATAAATGGCGCTGTCACCGTGCGGGTGGAGCTTTCCCATAACCTCGCCGGAAACACGCGCCGACTTAACGTGGCCCTTGTCTGGGCGAAGTCCCATTTCGCCCATTTGGTAGACAATGCGGCGCTGAACTGGCTTCAGACCATCGCGGGCATCTGGGAGGGCGCGCGCGTAAATGACCGAGTACGAATACTCAAGGAAGGACTCTTGCATTTCATCGCGCAGGTCGATGTCTTGAATGCGTTCCTGAATGTCGTTTTCCGCGGTCATAACTTCTTCACGTGAGTGTGCCAAACTGAATGGGATGTCTACGATGCTACCCGCGATTCCCAGCACATTTGGGAGGCTTTCCGATGTGTTTGCCAGTTCGCTTGGCGCGATTTCCGGGGTGGATAACAGGCTTCAGTTTGCCAAGGCAAAACGCGTCATCGTTGTGCTTGTTGATGGCCTAGGTGCGCAGAATTTGAAGGCGGCCGCGGGGCACGCACCGTTCCTAAATGCGGCAATGGCGAAGACCAAACCAATCGCTTGCGGTTTCCCGTCCACCACCGCTACCAGCATCACCAGTTTCGGAACGGGAGTTTCCGGCGGTCAACACGGGCTAATTGGCTACAAGCTTTACGATCGTCAGACCAAGACTGCTTTCAACTTGCTAAACGGTTGGACATCGGAGTTGAAGTCTGAGCAGTGGCAGCCGTTGCCGACAGTTACCCAAAACGCCTTTAGCTCTGGAATCCAACCCTATTTCATAGGCCCGAAAGCCTATGAGGGGAGCGATTTCACGCGTGTGACCATGGCAGGAGCCACTTATCGTCCAGGAAAGACGGTGGCAGACAGATTCGCCATCGCCGAGCAGCTCCTCCGGGGCTCGAAAGATGACAGTCTCACTTACCTTTATGTTCCCGAGCTGGATCAGGTTGCGCACGCGCACGGTGTTAGCAGCGACCGCTGGCTTGCCGAACTGGAAGAGTTGGATTCTCAGGTTCGCAAGCTGAGTCTTGCCCTTTCCAAGGGCGATGCCATGCTACTTACCGCCGATCACGGAGTGATTGATATTCAGGCCCACGGCCAGGTTTACATCGATGAGTTCGACACAGATTGGTCCGCAGTAGCGAATGTCTCTGGCGACCCGCGCGTCAACTTTGTTTACCTAAACGATGCGGTCGACACCGATCGCATCGCCGAATCTATGACCCTGAATCTTGAAGGGCGCGGACTGGCGTTGAGTAAACAGCAGGTAATCGATGCCGGCTGGTACGGGCCAGTCACAAATGAGGCCGCGCAGAGGATGCCTGAAATCTTCCTACTGGCGACTAAAAACGTTGCCTTCTACCACCGCGAGTACGCGCCCGCTGCCAGCCTAAATATGATTGGCCAGCACGGTGCATTGAGCTCGCTGGAGATGAGCATCCCACTCATTGGCTGGGGCGCCTTCAACTGATTCGAGCGACCTCAGCGCCCCGACCCCCGGCGTGTCAGCAAGAGCAGAAGCGTTTGAAAGGTCCTCTAGTCCTCGTCGTGACGAGTGTTGAACACGATCTCGTCCCAACTCGGCATGGAGCTTCGACCAGGCTTCTTCGGCTTTTCCTCAACCACGTCAATTGGAGTGGTTTCGGTGGTGACAGAACCGGTCTCCGAATCGCTAGAGTCTTCAGCGAAGCTTTCATCTACCGGCTCATCCACCGGCTCATCGAAGCTGTCAAAGTTGTCGTATTCAGGTTCATCGGCGACTGAAGCGGCCTCCGGTTCGAAACTGAAGTCATTCACCGGAGCATCATCCAAGGATTCGCTGAAGTCCGCTGCTGGTTCAGGAACGATAGAGATGGAACCGGTGGTGGCAGCGTGGGCATCGCGTTCGCGTTCGATGCGTCGCTTACGGAGCGCATCCAGAAGATCGGCAGTGTTGGTCAGGTCTACTGGAGCCGAAGCGGCATCCGGAGTCTCAGGCTGGGTAGTGACGCGACCAAAAGGAACAACGCCTTCGAAGTCAGCAGTCTCGCCTAGGTCGCGAGTCTGGTTCGCGCTGGCACTTTCGGTGACCATTTCAATCGCGACTGTGGCTGAAAGATCAAACTCCTCAACTACCTCATCGGCAGCATCGATGTCCTCCACGGCTCGGACCACGGAAATAGGCGAAACCGGTGGGACCGGCTGAGCAAAAGTAGGTTCGAAGGCCGCATCTGGCTTCGACGAAACTGGCTCCGACGCGACTGGCCCGGAAGCAACTGGCTCGTTCGATGCTGGCGCGGAAGGTGTCGACTGCGCGGCAACATCCAAAACTGGTCGGAGGCGGGGAATAGGGCCGTCGGTCAGGCTCTGCTGAGTGCTCAGCTGAATCGCCAGCTCGTTTTCTGGCGATAGCAAAAGTTTGCGCGGGTCAAACGCCCAAGTGGCACGGTTGTCGCCGTAGCTGCAGTGCAACTGCCAGCCGTGATTGTCGCTCTTGCGCGCCGCCCAGCTGTGCTGAACAATTCCGTTGGTTGCCAGACGGTTGGCCACAACTTCGCCAAACTCAACCTGGGTGGTCTCGTTGTAGCGGTCTCCAGCCATGGTGATACGAACACTAAGCGCACTGCTAACCACGTGTGCAAGTTCGTCGATAACAGGCGCCGCAAACTTCTCGATGTACTCCAGGCTTGCGCCAGTCTTCTGCGCAAGTTCTTCAATGGTCACACCGGATCGAACCTCGAGCTGAATGTCGCGCGGGCTGATCAGGTTGGAGTCGTTAGCCGACACGGTCTCGCGGCGCACTGCCTTGCGGAGTGCCTCATCGATCAATAGGCGGAATGTGGTGCCGTCCGGACTCTCGAGGACGAGGTACTCGCCATCGGTGCTTTCAAGTCTTAGGTCTGCCATCGGTGAACCGCCTTTCTAGCCAAAAGTTTGCCACTTACAGGTGGTAAAACAGCGTTTTTGAGCGTCAAAGCGCTGGTGTGTTTGATAATTCGCATAAATCTTCGACTTTTCGGCGTGTTACGTGTTGTAATCTGCCCTTCGGTGTTGCAAACTATGCACGCTTTAGTTTCAACTTCGAGAGGTAGACGCAGGTGGCAACTGACTACGATGCACCGCGCAAGAATGACGACGACACTACGTCGTTGGAAGAGATCAAAGAGGGTGCGCAAACTCCGATCCATGCTTCCAGCGACATGGATGAATCAGACCTTGGCGTAAACCTTCTCCAGGCAGACGGCGAACACGAGGAACTCGATGTTGTCGTCGTGCCAAAGCAGGAGGACGAGTTCACCTGCATGGAGTGCTTCATCGTGAAGCACCGCACACAGATGGCTGCAGGTAAGAAGAGCATCTGCACCGAGTGCGCTTACTAGACGCTTTCAATGTGAAAACGCACCCCTAGGGGTGCGTTTTCTGTTTAACGACGCCTGTCTTGTACCGCGCAACTACGCGGCGTAGGACTGGATGGCCTCGACGATCGCCTGCGGGTTTCTGGTGGCAATCAGCCAATAAGGGGTTTTGTCAGCGGGATCATCGATCTGCAGCTTGATGAGTGTGTTCACGGACAGCTGGAAACGTACATAGGCACGCGGGTCCAGGTTCGAGCCTCGCTCAGCAAAGGCCTTTGCCTCATCCACAATCTCGTAACCCGCAATCACGCTGAGGGGGAGCACTGCATCGCCTACAGCAAAACCATCAGCGTCAACTTCGATGACCGGTGAAGCAAACCAAATGCTCACCAAAACCACAGCCGTGAAAAGAACTCCAAGACCGATTCCGCCGAAATCGCCGATGCGGTCACTGAACGGAAGCAGGGTCAAATAGGTGGCAGGCAGGATGAGTAAAACCGACCAGAGCGAAGCCGCTCTTGGAAGGACGCGTTCACGGTATTGAATGGGACTGCTGCTCTGAATACTCACCTGTTTAGATTACGCTCTAAGGGTGAACAATTTGCCTGTACTTACCGTTGCCGACCCAGAGTTTCTGCCAACTTACGCCCTCCCTGGCGATGCAGGAGCCGACCTTCGCTCGACTGAATCCGGCGTGATTCCACCCGGCGAACGACGCATGTTCAAGACCGGCGTCTCCATCGCTTTGCCGATGGGATATGTTGCGCTTGTCCACCCGCGCTCCGGTCTGGCTGCAAAGCACGGCATCACTGTTTTGAACGCACCTGGAACCGTAGACGCTGGCTACCGCGGTGAAATTGCGGTAACTCTTCTGAACACCGATCTGAACAACGAGTTCAAGGTTGAACGCGGTGACCGCATTGCACAGCTGGTAATCCAGGCGGTAGAGATTGCCAAGTTTGTGGTTGTGGAGAAACTTCCTGATTCCGACCGCGGCACCGGGGGATTCGGATCGACCGGTAAGCAGTAGGCAGACAATGTCAGAGTTCAACACTTCCAAGTCCGCGCCGCTAAACCGCGCGCAAACCGGACCATTTGACGTCTCCGAAGTCTCCAGCCTCGCCAACTACGGTGATTTTGGCTCTATCAAAGTCGTGCCTCTCGAAGGCATGGAGATTCGACTAGAGATCGAAGAGGGAACGCAGCGTGTAGTCGCCGTGTCCATCGCTCTCAACCAGTCGACCCTCCAATTGCAGGCTTTCGCGGCTCCAAAGTCCGAAGGACTATGGAACGAAGTCCGCCAGGAAATCGGGCAGAGCATCCGAGCCCAGGGCGGCCTCTTGGAAGAGCGCATCGGCGCATTTGGCCCGGAGCTATTGGCTCAGCTACCAAACACAGATCCTTCCGACACCACCCGCCGTTTCAGTCGATTCGTGGGCATCGATGGCCCGCGCTGGTTCCTGCGCGGAGTAATCGGTGGCGCGGCAATCAATGACCCAGCCGCAGCCAACCAGATCGAATCGGTTTTGAAGGCGGTAGTCGTGGATAGGGGACCGGCGGCGGTTCCACCACGCGACCTACTAGACCTACACATACCGTCGGGAGTGGTTGCCCCAACCAAGACCATGCTCGGCGAGATGTTCAGTTGAGCAATCCAACACCCGATAAGGCAAGCGCTGCAGCCAAACTAGGCATGCGCTTGGAGGGCGACAACGCCGTCTTCGACATGCATTCGATGCTGGCAAGCGTCGGCGGAGTCTCGGGGCTCGTTGAATCGGCCGTGCCTTCAACCGCATTTCTGATCATTTACTCCGTCTGGCACGCGATTTTCTGGGCCATCGTGGTCTCAGCCGGACTGGCCCTGCTTTCCGTTGCCCGCCAGATTGTTCTGAAAAAGCCACTTACCCAAGCAATAGTCGGTGCCGCGCTTATTGCCGCATCTGCCTGGTGGGCTCTCAGCCAGAAACCGTCGCTCTATTTCTTGCCTGGCATTCTGACCAACGCCGGCTATTTCGTGGTCGTAGCGCTTTCGGTAGTGATCCGCTGGCCAATCATCGGGTTGGCAGTTGGCTTCTTCAAAGGTTGGGGAACCAGCTGGCGAAAAAATAAGGCACTTCTCACGCGATTTGACCTCATCACGGGCATGTGGGCGGCATTGTTTGGCCTTCGTCTGGCCATAGAAGTACCGATGTTTTTGGCCAATAATCTGGCCGGTCTGGCGGTCGCCAAACTGATAATCGGCTATCCGCCATACCTACTATGCATTTGGTTCACGTGGTTAGGGCTGCGAAGCGTCATTTTGGCCAAGCCGTAGTGGTATTTTTTAAGAGTTACTCGCCTCAAGATTAGGAGTGGACATTTGTCCAAAGTGAACAGTTTCGGTGCAGCCGACGTCCTCAAGGTAGGCGACAAGTCCTACCGTTATTTCAGCCTGAACTCGGTAGACGCAAAGACCCTGCCATTCAGCCTGAAGGTTCTGCTTGAGAACTTGCTTCGCACCGAAGACGGCGCGAACATCACCGCAGACCACATCAACGCCCTCGTCAACTGGAACCCAGCAGTGGAGCCAGACACCGAGATCCAGTTCACCCCTGCGCGCGTAATCATGCAGGACTTCACCGGTGTTCCTTGTGTTGTAGACCTAGCGACCATGCGCGAGGCCGTTGCCGAGCTCGGCGGCGACCCAAAGCGCATCAACCCGCTTGCACCGGCAGAGATGGTCATCGACCACTCGGTAGTCATCGATGTAGCAGGAAGCGCTGACGCTTTCGAGAAGAACGTTGAGTTCGAGTACGAGCGCAACGGTGAGCGTTACCAGTTCCTACGTTGGGGCCAGACCGCATTTGACGACTTCAAGGTTGTTCCTCCTGGCACCGGTATTGTGCACCAGGTAAACATCGAGTACTTGGCTCGCACCGTTATGACCCGCGAGGTAAACGGCGAGCTTCAGGCATACCCAGACAGCTGTGTTGGAACCGACTCCCACACCACCATGGTCAACGGCCTCGGTGTTCTGGGTTGGGGTGTAGGTGGCATCGAAGCCGAGGCAGCAATGCTCGGCCAGCCAGTATCCATGCTGATTCCTAAGGTTGTTGGTTTCAAGCTGAAGGGCCAGATCCCTGCAGGCGTTACCGCCACCGACGTTGTGCTGACCATCACCGACATGCTGCGTAAGCACGGCGTTGTGGGCAAGTTCGTTGAGTTCTACGGCGAAGGTGTTACCTCGGTTCCATTGGCAAACCGTTCGACCATCGGAAACATGAGCCCAGAGTTCGGCTCGACTGTTGCTATCTTCCCAATCGATGACGTAACCCTGGACTACCTGCGCGTTACCGGTCGTTCGGAGGAGCAGATCGCTCTGGTTGAGGCTTACACCAAGGCCCAGGGCCTCTGGCACGACCCATCGATCGAGCCACGCTTCAGCGAATACCTAGAGCTAGACCTTTCGACGGTGGTGCCAAGCATCGCCGGTCCAAAGCGCCCACAGGACCGCATCGAACTGTCCAAGGCCAAGGAGTCGTTCAAGTCGGCACTCACCACCTACAGCCCAGAGGCTCACAAGCCAACCGCTGTTGCTGGTACCGACTACACCATCGACAACGGCTACGTGACCATCGCGTCTATCACCAGTTGCACCAACACTTCAAACCCATCGGTGATGTTGGCAGCTGGTCTGGTAGCAAAGAAGGCAGTTGCCAAGGGCCTCAAGGCTAAGCCTTGGGTGAAGACCTCGCTGGCTCCTGGTTCGAAGGTTGTAACCGAGTACTACCACAAGGCAGGCCTCACCGACAGCCTGGACGCTCTTGGTTTCCAGCTGGTTGGCTACGGTTGCACCACCTGTATCGGTAACTCGGGTCCGCTGGACGAGCACGTATCTGCCGCTATCAACGAGAACGACCTAGCCGTAACCGCAGTTCTTTCCGGTAACCGTAACTTCGAGGGTCGTATCAACCCTGACGTGAAGATGAACTACCTGGCTTCGCCTCCGCTGGTAATTGCATACTCGCTGGCCGGAACCATGGACTTCGACTTCGAGAACGACGCACTTGGACAGGACCAGGACGGAAACGACGTATTCCTGAAGGACATCTGGCCATCGGCTGAGGAAGTTCAGAAGACCATCGATGACTCGATCAACTCTGAAATGTTCAAGAAGCAGTACGCATCGGTCTTCGAGGGCGATGCACGCTGGCGTTCGCTCCCAACCCCTGAGGGCGCTGTCTTCACCTGGGACGAGAACTCCACTTACGTTCGTAAGGCTCCTTACTTCGATGGCATGAAGCACCAGCCAGACCCAGTGACCGACATCAAGGATGCTCGCGTACTGGCAAAGCTCGGCGACTCCGTAACCACCGACCACATCAGCCCTGCTGGAAGCATCAAGGCCGACTCGCCTGCAGGCCAGTACCTGGCTGAGCGTGGTGTTTCGCGTGTTGACTTCAACAGCTACGGTTCGCGTCGTGGAAACCACGAGGTAATGATTCGTGGTACCTTCGCGAACATCCGCCTGAAGAACCAGCTTTTGGATGGCGTTGAGGGTGGCTACACCCGCGACTTCACCAAGCCAGACGCACCGCAGGCTTTCATCTTCGATGCAAGTGCCAACTACCAGGCTCAGGGCACCGGCCTTGTAATCCTCGGTGGTAAGGAATACGGCTCGGGTTCGTCGCGTGACTGGGCAGCAAAGGGTACCCGCTTGCTGGGCGTCCGCGCTGTAATCACCGAATCGTTCGAGCGCATCCACCGCAGCAACCTAATCGGTATGGGTGTAATCCCGCTGCAGTTCCCAGCTGGCGAATCGGCTGACTCGCTTGGCTTGGACGGCACCGAGGTATTCAGCATCACCGGTATCGAGCAGCTCAACGAGGGCGTAACCCCTAAGACTGTTCGCGTTGTTGCAACCCCGAGCGAGCACTCGGCAGCTGGTAAGCCAGTTGTTGAGTTCGACGCAGTGGTTCGCATCGACACCCCGGGAGAAGCAGACTACTACCGCAACGGTGGAATCCTGCAGTACGTTCTCCGTAGCCTGGTTTCGGAATAGAAACCGGTTTCACCGGCTTAAATCTCCCCATGGGTATTTTGGATCGCATCTCCAACCCGAGGGACCTCGACGGTCTCTCGGGTGCGGAGTTGGTCCAACTCTGTGGGGAGATTCGCCAATTCTTGGTGCAAGAGGTTTCTCGTACCGGAGGTCACCTGGGCCCGAACTTGGGTGTGGTTGAAACCACTGTGGCCATTCACCGAGTTTTCGAGTCGCCAAATGACCCGGTTATCTTCGACACCGGCCACCAGTCCTACGTGCACAAGTTGCTTACGGGACGCAAGGACTTCAGCAAACTGCGCCAAAAAGACGGCCTTGCCGGTTACCCGCAACGCTCGGAGTCGATCCACGACGTAGTCGAGTCTTCTCACGCTTCCTCGTCGCTTTCCTGGGCGGACGGCATCGCAAAGGCATTCAAGGCCAATGGCGAAACAGATCGTCACGTTATCGCTGTGGTTGGAGACGGTGCACTTACCGGTGGAATGACCTGGGAGGCGCTGAACAATATCTCCCACGACAACGACCGCAAACTAATCATTGTGGTCAACGACAATGGCCGCTCCTATGCGCCTACCATCGGCGGCTTTGCCCGCTACCTGAACTCAATTCGCACCCAGAGCGCCTACCGCAAGGCGTACAAGGTCTCTAAGCGATTCTTTGAGTCCTTCGGCTTGCTCGGACGCCTGACCTATTCGGCCGCTCGCGGTGCCGGCAAGGGCCTACTGGGCACATTTGCTCCGGTTGGCCTGTTCCCGAACCTGGACATCAAGTACATCGGCCCAATTGACGGCCATGACATCGAGGCGATGGAAGCCGCTCTGCGTCAGGCTAAGAACTACGGTTACCCGGTAATCGTCCACGCCATGACCCAGAAGGGCAAGGGCTTTGACCCTGCCATGCTCAACGACGAGGACCAGTTCCACGCCGTCGGCCAGATTGACCCTAAAACGGGCGAATCGCTCGAAGACAAGGCCGACCCAAGCTGGACAAACGTCTTCAGCCAGGAAATCGTCAAGATCGCCGATTCCCGCCCGGACGTTGTCGGAATTACCGCAGCGATGCTTCACCCTGTTGGTTTGGCCGAGTTCGCAGCAAAGTATCCGAGCCGAGTATTCGACGTCGGCATCGCTGAGCAGCACGCTGTGGCAAGTGCTGCCGGCAT
This sequence comes from Actinomycetota bacterium, assembly GCA_039800845.1. Taxonomy (GTDB): domain Bacteria; phylum Actinomycetota; class Actinomycetes; order Actinomycetales; family Microbacteriaceae; genus Rhodoluna. The sequence continues at coordinate 939 of JBDLQA010000118.1, read as the reverse complement.
GGCTTTCGGTGGCCTTCACCCGGTTGTGGCCGTCTACGCCACATTCATGAACCGCGCGTTCGACCAAGTTTTGATGGATGTGGCATTGCACAAGGCCGGAGTTACGTTTGTGCTTGACCGCGCAGGTGTTACCGGCCCCGATGGCGCCAGCCACGCCGGCATGTGGGACCTAGCTGTGTTCCAACTTGTGCCTGGCATGCGCATTGCGGCTCCACGAGACTCCGTACGCCTTCGTGAGGTGTTGAACGAGGCTGTGGCCGTAAATGATGCCCCGACCCTCGTACGCTTCGGCAAGGGCTCCGCTACCCAGGAAATCAAGGCGGTTCGCCGCCTTGCCGATGGCGTTGACGTTTTGACCGAAGCAAGCGCCAAGGACGTGCTTCTCATCGGTGTTGGTTCCATGGCATCCACCGCGCTTGAGGTAGGAAAGCTACTTGCAGCACAAGGAATCGGTGCCACGGTAATCGACCCTCGATGGGTTGTCCCGGTTGCGAAGTCGGTTTTGGACTTGTCCGCGCAGCACCGACTGGTTGTCACTATCGAAGACGGCATCAAGGTTGGCGGAATCGGAACTCGTGTTCGCCAAGACTTGCGCGACGCCCAGATCGACACCGCTCTAACCGAAATCGGAATCCCGGATGAGTTCCTGGAGCACGCTTCACGCGGCCAGATTCTGGAGCGTATCGGCCTTACCCCGCAGGCCATTGCCCGCGACATCGTGGCTCAGGTGGTAGGCGCTCGCGTGCCTCACGCAAGGCCACTGGACGAAGCCGCGCTGGAGCCTCGCGCCAACTAGGGCCCCGCGCTAAGAACTGCTGCGGTCAGCTAAAACAGTTGCTCGTCTAAAACAGTTGGTCTAGGGCTGCTTCGGCAGCTGCATCCAGACTTTCCTGGGCCGCTTCAAGAAGCGCCGATGCAAAACCTTCTGAAACCGCCTTG
>JBDLQA010000117.1:0-8402 GCA_039800845.1 Actinomycetota bacterium | reverse complement strand
CCGGTGCACTTGCTCTCTCGGCACTGACCAACATCCCGGTTGCCGGCGCTCTCGGCATCGTGGTTCTGGCTCAGATCCTAATCGCATTTGTTGGTCACAACCTGATCCAGGTTTGGGAGCGCTACACCTCCTACGGCTTGGCAGTGGTATGGATCATCGTTACCTTCATGATTCTGTTCGGTGGCCACAAGGCTGGCTTCACCGCCGACCACTTCAACATCGGTGGCTTCACCCTTGCAGCTGGTGCAGCTTACGGTTACACCGCTGGCTGGACCCCGTTCGCTTCGGACTACACCCGCTACCTTCCTGCAAACACCAACAAGCGTCAGCTTGGTCTGGCTGCAGGTCTCGGTAACTTCTTCAGCACCAGCGTGCTGATGATTGTTGGTGCTGTTGCGTTCGCCGCTATCGGAGTACAGGACAACCCAACCAAGGGCTTCACCGACCTAATCGGCAACCAGTACATCGCTGCTCTGACCCTGCTGGCTATCGCAGTTGGTTCGGTATCGGCAAACGTTCTGAACGTTTACTCGGGTGCAATGTCGTTCCTGGCAATGGGCTTCAAGCTTGGCTTCAAGACCCGCCGCGCAATCATGGTTCTTCTGGCCGGTGTTATCGGTGGTCTGGTGGCCTACGATGCAGCCGTTCTCGACCCTAAGAACCTGGGTTCGCACCTTGAAGGCTTCCTGCTGGTTGTCTCTTACTGGGTTGCTCCATGGGTTGCAATCGTTCTGGTCGACTACCTGCTCCGCAAGGGTCAGAAGCTCGGCGAGGTTGCTCTCAGCATCAAGGAGAACCCAGCTGGTCCAATCGCGTTCGTAGTTGCAACCGTTACCAGCATCTACTTCTTCAGCAACCAGTACCCAACCTATGTTGCTCCTGGAGCAGTAGCCGGCGCATTCGCTGACAACTTCTTCAAGACCGACACTGGCTTCAAGGTCATCGTTGGTGGAGACGCTACCGCTATCGTCGGCTTCGTCATTGCTGCAGTCCTTTACTGGGTGCTCAGCAAGGCTTTCAAGTCGACCAAGTAACTAAGAATCTCAAGTAAGGCCTCGGCAATGGAATTCCAAGTTGGACAGATCTTCGCAACTGACGAAGAGAAGCTCCAGGTTGCCATTGCCGAGGCACACTTGGGCCTCTCGGAGGGCGGCATCCCTATCGGTGCTGCGCTCTTCGATGAGGAAGGTCGACTGCTTGGCAGCGGCCACAACCTGCGTGTGCAAGAAGGCGATGCCTCGATGCACGGCGAAACCAGCGCATTCCGCAATGCCGGCCGCCAGCGCAGCTATCGCAAGGTCACCCTTGCAACCAGCCTCTCGCCCTGCTGGTATTGCAGTGGTCTGATTCGCCAGTTTGGCATCGGCCGCGTGCTTGTGGGCGATGACAAAAACTTCATGGGTGGCCAGGACTGGGTTGCCGAACATGGCGCTGAAGTCCACGTGATGAACGACCCTGGCCTCATCCAGCTAATGGCCGATTTCATCGAAGCCAATCCTGTTCTCTGGAACGAGGACATCGGCGAGGACTAATCCGCCGATTCAACCGAGCAGGCTCAACGCGTTTAGCACCTGCACCAGTGCCGGACCCAGCACAATGATGAACGTCGCAGGCATCAGGCATAGCAACAGCGGCATCAGCACTTTCACCGATAACTTCTGGGCTTCTTCTCGCGCTTTTGCCAGGCGGTCGGCACGTAGCTGATTCACCTCGGCGCGCAACAGTGGACCAATCGGCGCTCCCGTGATGGACGCGCGATTCAGCACAATCGCGATCGCCCGTAGGTTCTCGTCTTTCGCCGCGCGGGCAAGGTTAAGCAGTGCCTGCTGCAAAGAATTCCCAAGCGGCAACTGAGACAGCATTTTTCTAAACGCCCCCGATGCCGGTCCCTCGGTGGCAGCACATGCTCGCAGTATGGAGTCCCCCAAACTCAAGCCGGCTTCGGCGCAGAGGCAAATGAGTTCCAAGAGTTCTGTCAGGTCATCCATCGGCGCGCACCAACCTGCGCATCCATAGCCAGCCCGTGACGAGCAAACCTAGGGCAACGGCGAGCATCAAAAGCCCCACCGGATCCGTAACGAAAAAGGCCAGGTAATCCGGCATCAGGATGGCCAGCGCCAAAGCAATCAGTGCCGGCAGAGCAACCAAAATCTTGGCACTCAGGCGCCCTTCCGCAGTCAGGACTCGAATCTCTCGTTCCACCGCCACGCGCCCATCGATGCTTTCCAAAACTGCACCGATGATTTTGGCCAAAGACCCTCCGGTCTGCTGTTGCATCTCCAAGGCCATGGCCAGCAGCTTGAGGTCTCGGTTCTGCATCCGGTCCGCTAATGCGTGGAGGCACTTCGCAAGCGGCTGCCCCATTCGGTATTGGGCCAGTGCTTCGGCAACTTCCTTTCCAACCACCGATGCCTCGGTTTCAGCCACAAGTTCGATCGAACCCGTGAGGTCACCGCCGGCCGAGATCGCACCGCTCAGGGAACGCAGAAACCGCGGCAAACCTGCCGCGAAATCCCTGCGGGCTTTCTTGGCCGCCAGTTTGCTTCGCTGGCGCTCAACTAAATCTGCAATCCGCAGCCCGGATAGAGGCCGCCTCGACGCCCCGAGTATTCCAAGCGCCAGAAGTGCGAGTCCAGCTACAACGCCAGCTGCAAATAGTGCGCCTACGAGTCGCGCAAACAAATCAAACCCGTAGCCGGATGCCGCTGCTTTTGAATCTGGGAGTCGGCGCGGTCAAAAACCGTTTTGAGCTGCCGACCCTCCAGCTCCACAATCGAGTCGATTTTTCGATGGCCATCCGCTTCTCGCACCTGGTGCACCACCACATCCACCGCACGCCAAACCTGGTCCTCGGCAACTGCTGCAGGCAGTTCCAGGTTTGCCATGAGGCACATCATCTGCAGACGGGCAAGTGCATCACTGGCAGAGTTTGCGTGCACCGTCGTGAGCGACCCCGAGTGCCCGGTGTTCAAAGCCTGAAGCATGTCGAATGCTGCGCCATCGCGCACCTCGCCAACGATGACGCGGTCGGGTCTCATTCGCAGGGCATTTCGAACCAAATCGCGGATAGTCACGGCGCCTGCGCCATCGGTGTTTGCTGGTCTGGTTTCAAGACGCACCAGGTGCGCGTGATCCAGTCTGAGCTCCGCGGAATCTTCAATGGTAATAACCCGCTCACTCGCCGGAATGAGGCCGCCAAGCACATTCAGCGTGGTGGTCTTACCGCTGCCGGTGCCGCCGGAAACAACTATGTTGCGGTGGCCCGAAACGGCATGCGTCAGATATTCGGCCACACCAGCCGGCAGGGTGCCGCCGTTTACTAGGTCATCCATCGATAGCGCCACTGTGGCAAATTTTCGAATCGTCACCGTGGCGCCATCGACTGCAACAGGCGGCAAGACAACGTTGATTCGGCTGCCGTCCGGCAAGCGGGCGTCAACCATTGGGCTCGATAAATCGACGCGTCGGCCGATGTGCGCGATCATTCTATTCACCGCGTTTCGAAGCTGCATTTCCGATTCAAATTTGGCATCTGTTTTGTGGAGCATGCCCGCAGTCTCCACGTAAATCTCATCGAATGAAACCACCATGATCTCGGTCACTGCCGTATCTTGAAGCAGCGGTTCAAGAGGCCCGAAACCCGAAATGTCCCTCATCAATACCTGTTGAAGCTGGTGACGCTCCGAAGTCGTAAGCGCCACCTCCCCGGTGGTCAAAGCCGCATCGATAGCGTCACTCAAGCCCTCCGTATCCGATGCCTTTGCCGAGGCAATCACAGCTGCGCGCACCCCGGCCTTCAAAGCGCTCAAGGGTTCTGTCAGCGCCTCAGACTCTCGCCCAAGGCGCTCCGCCAGACTCATTTGCGCTTCATCCCGAAGTGCTCCAATAGGGGCGGGCGGAGCGGCCCGCTGATGGCCGCAGCCATGCGTTGGATCTCGGTAGAAACTGGATTCTTGGGATTCCAACGAACCAGCGCCTGCCCCCGATTCAGAGACTGCGAAACAGCGTTGTTATCCGGAAGTTTGGCAAACACCTTTTGGCCGATCTCGCCCGCCACTTTCGACTGCGACATTCCTGTGCGAGCCGTGGCACGATTCATCACGACTTTCCAAGGTTGATCTTTCAGGCCCAACTTGGAGAGTGCATCCATGGCCACTTTTAGATTCTTGAGGGCAGGTGCGTCAGGTGTTGTCAGCAGGATGTATTCATCGGCAAGATCGAATGCACTCAAGACCAAATCAGTGAGGGCTGGCGGGCAATCCACAACGACGAAGTCGTATTTGAGTTTCAGCTCGCGCAGAATCCGATGAACAAGCCGTGCCGTGATGAACTCGATGTCGCTGGGGTCGATAGGCGCCAACAGCACATCTAGGTTTGAAAGATGCCGCGTCATCAACCCGGCTAAGCCCTCTTGATCGAAGGTCTCCTCCATGCGGATGGCATCCGAGATGGTTCTGTTCGGCTCCAATCCAAGGGCAACCGCGACGTCACCAAACTGCAGGTCCAGATCCACCAGGCACGCCTTTTTACCGGGCTGATCGGCCAGAGCAACGGCAAGATTCGTTGCCACGGTGGTTTTGCCCGTTCCACCTTTCGCGCTAAAAACCAGCAGCAGTTTCCCAACGCGATTTCGTTTCCACACTGGCTCGAGCGCCTGACCAGCATCAGCTTTCACCCTGCGAATCGCGGCCGCCAAAAGCCCGGCTTCCGAGGTTGCCACAACCTCCGCAATTCCCAGACGCATCGCCTTTGTAAGAAGCTCAACCTCCAGGCGGTCCCGCACCAAAATGATGCCCGTTCGCGGGTGTTCGCGCTTCAGCTTTTGGACTACCTCGGTGGCGACATCCCAGGCTATTTCCGGTCCCAACACAACAGCAGTCTCCCCCGGATCCTGCTGCAGCATCGCCCCCAAATCCTCAGCCGTTTTCGCCAACACCAATTCGTCGATGCGTGCCGACCGGAACCTTTCCGCGGATTCCACCGATGTGCACAATGCAATGGTCATTTGCCCTCCCTCAATTGCCTTTGCGTGATTCGCTGCGCTTTTTGCGCACTTGCGTCCGAGGCCAACAGTGCAAGTTGTAGTGAGCCCGTTTTCGATGCGAGCGTCAATCGCGCAGCATCCTGAGGCAAAACCGCGAGAGTAACGAGTGACCCGCCACCGTGTGTGAAAGTGGAAGCAACGGAGCCCGCGGAGCCCACCGCGATGACCTCGCAATCGGCGACCACCAGACGAGTGAGACTGGCGTTAGCTGGCGTCCAGTAAACGCCCACATGCGCACCCGCAAGCACCGCTCCGCCCACCCTGGCGGCATCATCGAAGGCGAAAGAAATCGCCTCCATTCCAGCCGGAAGTTTGAAAACTGTGGATGAGCCTGAAGCTATTTGGGAGGCACCGGCCTGACTTACTTGGCCAGCCTGACTTTCTTGGCCAGCCTGACCCGCCAGGCCGGCTCCACTCCGGGTTTGCTCCGGCGATGACTGCGCGGTGCCGACATAGAAATAGACACCTGCGCCTACCGCCACGGCCAGCCCGAGCGCAACTGAATAAATGACCCACCTTGATCGCATTTTTAGCCAACCCGCCGAATCACTTCGTAGCCGAAGTTGGTGGTTCCATCAGGTGCGATTTGCACTCCGGGAACCTGGCCATAGGCGCCCACCACGCGGGGTTGGAATAGTCCCGCGATGCAGAACGCACTGCTGGCCGACTGCGCTGCAGCGCAAGGCCCTATCCAGGCATGGGTAGCTGACGACGAAACCGAGCAAGCCGAGTTTGCCGAGCATGCGGACACTTTCGAGCTAGTCGGGAACTTGAAAGCGCTTAGCGTGAATCCGGCAAAGCCTTCTATTGCTGTTCCGGACGTTTTCACGTCAAATACGGGCAGGGTGACCGGGTGATTTATGCTGCTTTTCAACGCGGCGATCAGCCCCGAATAACTGCCCACAGGATTGCTGAGCGAGCTCTGATTTCTTGTAGTTTCCAACGCCACAGGCTTGCAGGTTGAGTTCAGGGTCCAGCACGCGTGACTCGCCGATGTTGGGTCGAACTGAATAAATCCGCGTCCGGAGGCCGCTAGGTCGGCGCCCGAGCGATCCAAACCTTGGCATGGTGCACTCGAAGCCTGCCCAATCAGCTGCACCTTCGTAGGGGCTGCTGGAAGTATTGCCTCGCACGCGCCAAGAGCAAAGGGGATCTGCTTTCCGGTGGTGTCAACCGAGATCGAATCGGCAATGCCCCAGGTCACTTCCGAACACGCACGGCCAACGGTCGCCCGAATCCAGTTGCCCTGAGTGGTCGAGTTGGTTTGGCATTGGCCAGGCTGACTTTCAACCGTGCATGGGTTCACAGCCACCGATTTTGAGTAGCCGCAGACATCCGCTGAATCCTGCCCCGGATTCAACCCGGAGTAATCGATCGGATTACCGCTGCAGGAACCGCCCGGCAGGGATTTGGCGCAAACGATAGCCACAGCCTCGGCCACAGCAGCGGCGGAGTCTCTGTCGGTTTGCTCTCGCAAAGCAACATGACCGGCATTCACCGCCATCGCCACGATCGAAACCAGCACACCACTTCCAAGCAGGATTGCGAACAGTGTGGCGACGGCGCCGTCTTGTTTCTTGTAGTTCAGTTTTGGCATAGCAGCTTCGCTTTGCCCTCGATGATTGTGGTGTCCTGGTCGTTGCGGTTGAAGTAGCTCGAAGCGCTTGGCCCGAACTCGTCAGGCTCTGCGATGTTGGCCAGCAGTCGGAGTGGCGTGAGCCACTTGAAGCTCAGTTCGACTCGCGAAAATGCCCTGTAGTTCGCTGGTGCGACCGCACATGAATACGCGCTGTACTGTGGCAGGCCCAGGTCGATGCAGTTGCCGTCTGGTGCGGGTTCGGTGGCACCCGTGAAGGCGTTGACAGTTTCGTAGTTCTCCGAACCCAGTGGGCACAGGTATTCGGCGGTGACGATGCCAAGACTGGAAATTGAGCCGTTCAGGGTTGACAGATGAACCAGGGCTTTAGCCACAGTAGCTCGGGCCTGGCTGGAAGCCATGCTCGGATCAGCCGAGATAGCCACCTCACGTGCACCAACCTCGGCCGCATTGTTGAGCACAAACTGTACCGCCATGAATCGGCCGGCATCCAGCATGAAGAAAATCATCGCCAGCATCAGCGGGAAAACGAATACGAACTCCACAGCAACGGCTCCGCGCTCGGTGTGCGTTTTTCTAAGCGGTGGGCAAAGTGGTTGCAACGGTGTTGAAAGTGTGCCCAAGGTTATGCCCCAAAGTTACGGCTCCCGCGATTACCGCTACGGCAATTAGCCCAACGAGCAACGCGTATTCAACCGCTGCAGCCCCAAAGTCCGAAGCAGTCCTGGCCCGATTAATCGATGTGTTTTTCATTGCTTTCCCTGCATCCTGGCGCCCCTGCACCGCTCGATTTCTGCCAAGGTAACAGCCCGAAATTGCGGGCATTAGTTATTCACACTGGCTTTTCTGCCGAGTTTTTAGAAACAGGTGGCTAACCACGCTTTTGACCTGCAAGTTACCTGAAGTGTGCAGCCTCTGTTACCGTGGAAATAGGGGGTCTGGGCATGAAAAAACACGGCGATCAAACTTCGAAGCGCGGGATCATTGCAGCGGTTTCGCTGGCGGCCATCGCTGCCGTCGCAGCATCGCTGCTTGCCCAAGCGCCGGCACAGGCAGTCGCCGTCTCGAACCTGACCTCGGTGCTTGCCGTAGCCAGCGAGGCGAACGCCAGCACCTACAGCCGCGACAACTTCAACATTTGGATTGACGCCGACGGCAACGGATGCGACACTCGCCAAGAGGTGCTGATTAGCGAATCGCTAACCAAAGCGAAAACCGGCCCCGGCTGCAAAATCCTCAGCGGCACCTGGCTCTCTCCCTACGACAACCAGCGCTTCACCAACCCATCATCGCTGGACATTGACCACGTGATTCCGTTGGAAGAAGCTTGGACCTCCGGTGCCAGCAACTGGACTTCCGCAAAGCGCCAAGACTTCGCAAACGACTTGGACTATTCGGCAACATTGATTGCAGTTTCGGCCTCGGCGAATCGTTCTAAGGGAGACCGTGACCCATCCGAGTGGATGCCGTCAAACCCCGCCTACACCTGCACTTACGCAGTCAACTGGATCCTGGTGAAATACCGTTGGGGCCTGACCGCAGACAGCGCTGAGATCGCGGCCCTGAACGCGAACCTGGCCAAGTGCCCGTCCACCACCGCGGTTATTTTGCCCGCCCTGGGTCCGGGAGTGACCCCTCGTGCGGTAACTCCAACGGCTGCGCCATCGGCAACATCCAATGTGATTGTGGCCCCGATGCCTTCCAAAAGCGTGGGGCAGCCGACCAGCCCCACCACCAGCACCACGCTCCCGCTAGTTAGCC
>JBDLQA010000116.1:0-13290 GCA_039800845.1 Actinomycetota bacterium | reverse complement strand
AGCGTGGAGCTGATGGCGGCTTGGCTGGAACTCAAGTTGCAGGCTCCGGTGAAGCTGGTGAAGAAGGACCGCAACGAGCTTGGTCACGGCCTGTTCAATGTGACTCTGGTTCGCGAGAGCGGAAACATCACCATCACTCGCACCGTCGGCGAGAAGGCTGTAATCATTCAGCCTGGCCAGCCGGACCGAGAGATCACCCTGCCGTCGCGTACCTTGCGCGAGTGCCTTGCTGAGGATCTGCGCCGCCTGGATGCCGACCACATGTTTGGTCAGGTACTCAAGTTCGGTTTCAACGGCTCGGGCAAATAAGCCAATGATCCGCGAAATCCTAAAGTTCAGCGATGGTCCATCGGTGGCGGTTGCCGCCGCTGACGCCTTCATTGAAACCGCAACCCAGCTGCTGAAGGGTAAGTCGGAAATTCACGTCAACGTGACCGGCGGAACCCTAGGCATTTTGAGCCTTGTAAAGATTTCCGAGCACCCTGGTTGTGAAGACCTGGACTGGTCGCGCATTCACATCTGGTGGGGCGACGACCGCTTCGTGCCAAAGGGCCACCCGGACAGCAACGCGAAGCAGGCGGAAGACGCCCTGCTGAGCAAACTGCTGATGCTGGACGAAGCCAAGGTTCATTACTTCCCGAACTTCGACCCTGAGTCTGAAGTTGGAATCGATGAGCAGCTGGACGCAGCGGCCGAGGCCTTCAAGGCTGAGGTGGCAAAGTTCATCCCTGCCGGCCAGAGCATGCCTTACTTTGACATTTCGTTTGTTGGCATGGGCCCTGACGGTCACGTACTAAGCCTGTTCCCCGGCCACCAGCTGCCCGCTGCAGGCGTTACTGTGATCGCCGAGCACAACTCCCCCAAGCCCCCACCGCAGCGCCTCAGCTTCAGCTACGAGGCAATCAACAACAGCGGTGAGATTTGGTTCGTAGTTGGCGGCGCAGACAAGGCTGAGTCTGTTTCTGTTGCTTTCAGCGATGCTCCGACACGCCTTCCGGTTGGACGCGTCCACGCACTGAAGAAGACCGTCTGGTTCCTGGACGATTCCGCTGCTGCAGGGCTAAACGCTTAGAGACATTAATCAAAAAATCCGCACCTGCCATTTGGCCGGTGCGGATTTTTCTTTGAAAACTTTTTAGGAGTTCTGAGCGGCTGCGGCTGCAGCTGCTGCTGCCAGACGACGCTCGCGAACCGCGTTCACGGCTTCCTCAAGAAGGGCTTCAGCCTCTTCATCGGTTCGGCGTTCCTTCACGTAAGCCAGGTGGGTCTTGTAAGGCTCGTGCTTAGCAACGACCGGAGGGTTGGCTTTGTCCTTTCCGGAAGGCAGACCACAGCTTGGGCAGTCCTGCTCTACCGGGATTTCTTCCGGCTCAACAGTGGCAGCGAAGCTACGGGTGTGCTCGTGGCCGTTGATGCAGTAGAAAGTCAGAGTGATGCGGTCGGCTTTGTAGCCGCGGTCGGCTTCACCCATTGGGCCCGCGCCAATGCGCGAACCACGAATTGCGTTGCCACCGGTGCTCATTAGTTACCGATACCGAAACGGGTAAACAGACCCAGGGTGATGATCACAGCGATCCATACCAGACCGAGGATGATGGTGATGCGGTTAAGGTTGCGCTCTGCAACACCGCTGGATCCCATAGTGGAAGAAAGACCGCCACCGAACATGTCGGACAGGCCACCACCGCGTCCCTTGTGAAGCAGGATAAGCAGGGTGAGGAGCAAGCTAGTGATAGCCAGCAGAACCTCTAGTGCAATCTGAACTGCAACCATTGAAAAATTCCTTTTGTTTGTTTCGCGCGAAAATAGCGCAACTACAGAATTATAGAACGCTTGGAGCCTATTTCTAGGCTTCAAGCGTTTCTAAAAGCTTGTTTGAGACCTTTGTTAGATGGCCAGGTGCTTCTGGAATCGAGCGATACCGCTGAACTCTTCTGCATCCAGGCTAGCGCCACCTACAAGCACACCGTCAACCTCTGGGCTGCGTAGGAAGCCTGCTACGTTGTTGGCCTTGACCGAACCGCCGTAGAGCACGCGGGTCTTGTCTGCAACTTCTGCACCGAATTCCGCAGCGATGGCTTCGCGGATCTTGCCACAAACGCTTGCTGCTTCCTCCGGGGTAGCAACCTTGCCGGTGCCGATTGCCCAGACTGGCTCGTAAGCGATTACGAACTCGCCTAGGGAGTCGTGGCCTGCAAGGGCAGCGAGGGTCTGCTTTACAGGCACCGCAGCTGCACCGAGGGTCTCGAGCTCTTCAAGGGTCTCGCCAACGCAGATCACTGGAACGATTCCGTGGCGGAATGCTGCAGCAGTCTTGGCCTGAACGGTTGCGTCGTCCTCGTTGTGGTACTGGCGACGCTCGCTGTGACCGATGAGAACGTACTTGACGTCAAGCTTGCTCAGGAATGCACCCGAGATTTCGCCGGTGTAGGCACCGTTGTCGAACTTGCTGGGGTCCTGTGCGCCAAGCGCCAACTCGAACTGCTCGGCGTCAAGCAACAGCTGAACCGGGCGGATGTCGGTGAATGGTGGGAATACCGCAACTTCGGCATCCTTGTATTCGTGGCCGGCGTCCTTCAGGCTCCAAGCCAACTTCTGAACCAAGGCGATAGCCTGCTGGTGGTCCAGGTTCATCTTCCAGTTACCAGCAATAAGCGGCACACGATTAGTCATTTAGGACCTCCAGTCCAGGAAGCTTCTTGCCCTCGAGGAACTCGAGGCTAGCGCCACCACCGGTAGAAATGTGACCGAACTGGTCATCGTTGAATCCAAGGATGCGCACGGCTGCAGCGCTGTCGCCGCCGCCAACTACGCTGAGGCCGTCTACCTCGGTGAGGGCCTGTGCCACAGCGCGGGTACCGCCGGCAAACTTGTCGATCTCGAAAACACCCATCGGGCCGTTCCAGAAGACGGTCTTGGAAGCCTTGATAACTGCGGCGAATGCCTTAGCCGACTCCGGACCGATGTCCAGGCCCAGGCCAGAGGCACCAAACGGGCTGGATTCGATTGCGTCCGCTGCGGTGATTGCAACATCGGCGTCTGCACCGAACTTGCTTGCAACCACGATGTCGGTTGGCAGAACAACCTCTACGCCCAGCTCAGCTGCGCGCTTCAGGTAACCCTGACAGGTCTCAATCTGGTCCTTCTCAAGAAGGCTTGAGCCCACCTTGAAGCCCTGGGCGGCAAGGAAGGTGAAGACCATTCCGCCACCGATGAGTAGCTTGTTTACGCTTGGCAGCAGGTTGTCGATTACGCCAAGCTTGTCGCTGACCTTGGATCCGCCAAGCACCACGGTGTATGGGCGCTCTGGTGCGGTGGTCAAGCGGTGCGAGACTTCGACTTCCTTTTCAATCAGGAGGCCGGCTGCGCTAGGAAGCAGCTGTGCCAGCTCGTAAACGCTGGCCTGCTTGCGGTGAACCACGCCAAAGCCGTCCGAGACAAAGAAGTCCGCGAATTCGGCAAGCTGCGCGGCAAAAGCCTTGCGCTCTTCAGCATCCTTGCTGGTCTCCCCCGCGTTGAAACGCAGGTTCTCCAGTACGGTCACGCCACCACGTGCCAGGGCCTTTACGGCTCCCTTGGCATCTGCACCGACGGTGTCGGTGGCGAAGATTACCGGCTGGCCAAGCAGCTCACCCAAACGGGTGGCTGCTGGCTCCAGCGAGTACTTCGCATCTGGAGCACCCTCAGGGCGGCCCAGGTGGGAAATGACGATGACCTTCGCGCCCTGGTCTACCAGATACTTGATGGTAGGCACCGAGGCCACAATGCGGCCATCATCGGTGATGGTCTTACCATCTAGTGGAACATTTAGGTCACAGCGGATGATTACCCGCTTGCCATCAAGGTTTGGCAGGGATGCGAGAGTGCGCAAGGCTTTTCCTTTGGTGCGAGAGGTTTAGAGCTTCGAAGCTACGAGCTCGGTGAGGTCAACCAGACGGTTGCTGTAACCCCACTCGTTGTCGTACCAGGACGAAATCTTAACCAGGGTGCCGTCGATGACCTTGATCAGGCCAGCGTCGATGATCGACGAGTGAGCGTCGGTCACGATGTCAGCCGAAACGATCTCGTCTTCGGTGTAAGCGAGGATGCCCTTCAGCGGGCCCTCAGCTGCAGCAGCCTTGTAGGCAGCCTTAATCTGGTCAACGGTTACCTCGGTCTTCGAAACCAGGGTGAGGTCGGTGACCGAACCGGTTGGTACTGGAACGCGCATTGCGTAGCCGTCAAGCTTGCCCTTCAGCTCTGGAAGAACCAGACCGATTGCCTTAGCAGCACCGGTCGACGAAGGAACGATGCTCAGGGCAGCTGCACGTGCACGGCGAAGGTCGCTGTGTGGGCCATCCTGCAGGTTCTGGTCTGCGGTGTAAGCGTGAACGGTGGTCATCAGACCGTGCTGGATGCCGAATGCGTCGTTGAAGACCTTTGCAAGTGGAGCCAAGCAGTTGGTGGTGCACGATGCGTTCGAGATGATGTGGTGAGCAGCTGGGTCGTACAGGTGGTCGTTTACACCCATAACGAAGGTTGCGTCCTCGCCGGTTGCTGGAGCCGAGATAAGAACCTTCTTGGCGCCTGCCTCGATGTGCTTCTTAGCGTCTGCAGCATTGGTGAAGCGGCCGGTCGACTCGATAACGATGTCAACGCCTAGCTTGCCCCAACCAAGAGCGGCTGGGTCGCGCTCTGCCAGAACCTTGATGGTCTGGCTGCCAACGATGATGGTGTCACCCTCGACGCGTACGTCGAATGGAAGACGACCGGTAACCGAGTCGTACTTAAGCAGGTGTGCAAGACCCTTAGGGTCGCTGAGGTCGTTGACAGCAACGATCTCTAGGTCTGCGCCCTTAGCAAGAAGTGCACGCAGGTAGTTACGGCCGATGCGGCCAAATCCGTTAATACCGACACGAGTGGTCATTGGTTCTCCCGATTACTTGTATGGATCGGAGCGCCAATGGCTTGACGCGCCGTTTTTGATTGCAAAAGGTGTTGCAAAATCTCTTGGAACGAGCCACGCGTCGTTGGGTGGTGTACCTGAAAGTACAGTCTTAGATTAGCAGCAGACCGCCAGTTTGAGCGCGTGCTGCCTCAAAACGAGCCTGCACGTCGGCCCAGTTTGCGATGTTCCAGAATGCCTTCACGTAGTCGGCCTTCACGTTCTGGTAGTCCAGGTAGAAAGCGTGCTCCCACATGTCCAGCATCAGCAGTGGAATGCTTGCTGGGGCCAGGTTGCCCTGGTGGTCGTAAAGCTGCTCGATGATTAGCTTTTGACCCAGTACGTCCCAGGCAAGGATGCTCCAACCGCTGCCCTGGATGCCCAGTGCCGATGCGGTGAAGTGAGCCATGAAGGCATCGAAGGAGCCGAAGAATTCATCGATGGCTGCTGCCAGCTCACCGGTTGGCTTGTCGCCACCGTCTGGGGATAGGTTCTTCCAGAAGACCACGTGGTTTACGTGACCAGCTAGGTTGAAGGCCAGGTCCTTCTGAAGCTTGTTGATGTTGCCCAGAGCGTTGTTGGCACGGGCTTCTTCCATTGCCTCAAGCGCTGCGTTGGCGCCGTTTACGTAGGCGGCGTGGTGTTTGTCGTGGTGCAGGGTCATGATGGTGCCCGAAACGAATGGCTCCAGCGCGCTGTAGTCGTAAGTGAGTTCTGGAAGGGTGTACTTAGCCACGATGTGCTCCTTGTTTGTTCTTCTAGAGAGATTCTAAGTCTTGGAAGTTAGTAACTGATTTATTCTTCGATATCATCCGGCAGGAAGGCATCGGTTGCTGGAATGCCCAGTTCTTCCGCCTTCTTGTCAGCCATCGCTAGGAGGCGGCGGATTCGTCCGGCCACGGCATCCTTGGTCATCGGTGGGTCAGCCAAGTGGCCCAGCTCATCCAACGATGCTTGCTTGTGCTGTAGACGAAGCTGACCGGCATAGCGCAGGTGCTCCGGTACGTCGTCACCGAGGATCTCGATGGCGCGCTCTACGCGGGCGCCAGCGGCAACGGCGGCCTGTGCCGAACGGCGCAGGTTTGCGTCATCGAAGTTGGCAAGGCGGTTAGCGGTAGCGCGGACTTCGCGGCGCAGACGCAGCTCTTCCCACTTCAGAACCTGGGTGTGTGCACCCATCTGGGTCAGCATGGCAGCGATGGCTTCGCCCTCGCGGATAACAACGCGGAACAGGTCGCGGACCTCGCGGGCCTTAGCCGAAACGCCTAGGCGGCGAGCAATGCCCACCAGTGCCATTGCTGCTTCATTGCCAGGGGCCGTGATTTCCAGCGATGCCGAACGACCTGGATCGGTCAGGGAGCCGCGGGCTAGGAAGGCGCCACGCCAAACTGCCTGCGCTTCGGCGATTGAGCCGGAAACCAGATGAGCTGGAAGGCCGCGAACCGGGCGTCCCTTAGGGTCGATAAGTCCGGTCTGACGGGCGAGCATGTCCGCCTGAGCCAGGACTCGCACCTGGTAACGGGCAGCGCGGCGAATGCCGCTTGCCGAGATGACGGAAAGTTCGCTGTCCACGCCAAATAGCTCGATCAGTTCCTGACGGACGCGGCGCGCGAGCTGCGCGGTGTCGAGTTCAACCTCGATGGCGATTTTGCCGCCCACGAGGTGAAGACCGCCAGCGAAACGCAGAATCGCGGAGAGTTCCGCTACTCGAACGGTGTTCTTGGTCACGCTGATGCGCGCCAGTTCATCCTTCACTTCACTTGTTAGTGCCATAGGTTATTCCCTGCCTAGGTCGCGGTGCTTCACCGAGACTCTTACGTCGCTCAGGCTGGCCAGCTGAGCGGCAATTTCGTTCACGAGTGCTACAGAGCGGTGCTTTCCCCCGGTGCAGCCGATGGCGATGGTTGCGTAACGCTTGTTCTCCCTCAGATACCCCTGGAGAACAGGCTTGAGTGTTGCAACGTAGGCCTTCAAGAAATCGGATACGCCATTCTGAGCCAGAACGTAATCCGAAACCTGCTTGTCTTGCCCAGTGAATGGGCGAAGTTCTTCATTCCAGAATGGATTTGGAATGAACCTTGCATCCGCCACCATGTCGGCGTCGGACGGCAAACCGTATTTGAAGCCAAAGGACATCACTGTCAGCTGCAGCTTGGCAGAGTTTGCAAAAGAGAATCCGTCAGCGATGCGCGTGCTCAGCTGGTGAATGTTTAGCTCGCTGGTGTCCACGATCACGTCCGCGTTTTCACGGATGTGTAGAAGTGCGCGGCGCTCGGCAGCGATGCCGTCCAGGATGGTGCCATCCGCCTGCAGCGGGTGCGGGCGGCGAACGTTTTCAAATCGCTTCACCAAAACCGCGTCGGAGGCTTCTAAGAAAAGTACGCGCACGTTTATGTCGCGGCTTCGCAACATCTGCAGATTTTCCGCGAACTGGTCGAAGAATTCGCGTCCGCGAACATCGATGACAACGGCAACGCGGCTGAGTGGAGTTTTTGCGATTGTGAAGAGATCTGCGATGGGGCCTAGCATCTGCGGCGGCAGGTTATCCACCACGTACCAGCCGAGATCCTCGAGAGCGTTGCCGACAGTGCTTCGACCGGCACCGGACATACCGGTGACAATCAGCAGTTCAGGCTTATCGCTCAACTATTCCTCCAGATTCACTAGAAGTTTAGCCCTGCGCGACACGCCGATGGAGAGAAATCGAAAGATTACCCCAACTGTTAAAAACGTTACCTTTTGCGAACATCAGGGGTTGCGAGTTCAGCGGTGTGAAACGAGGCTATTCGCCAATCGCTTCAACGATTTGCTGGGCGAGGATTGGGCCTATGCCTGCGACCTCGGAAATTTCCTCAACTGTGGCCTGCTTTAGCCTCTTTGCCGAGCCAAAACGCTTCAATAGTGCAGATACGCGTTTGTCGCCAAGGCCAGGAATGGACTCGAGTTGGCTGGCGATTGAGCCGCTTCGCTTCTTGCGCTGGTAACTAATTGCAAATCGGTGGGCTTCATCGCGCAGGCGTTGCACCAAGAACAACTCATCGGCGCCACGCGGCAGGATCACTGGGAACGGTTCCTCGGGAAGCCAAAGTTCCTCAAGACGCTTGGCGATTCCAACCACTGCGAGGTCGGTCACTCCCGAGTCGCGCAGGGCTCTGGCGGCAGCGTTTACCTGGGGTTGGCCACCGTCCACAATTAGGAGGTTTGGGCGGTAGGCGAAGCGGGCCGGGGTTGTAGTGCTTTCGGCGGGTTCGGGATCCTGCAGATATTTCAATCGACGCATCAGCACCTGGTAGATGCTGTCCGTGTCATCGGTGGTTTCCTCAATACCGAAGTGCCTGTACTGGTCTTTCTTCGGTAGGCCATCCTCAAACACCACCATCGATGCCACAACATTGGTGCCGCTGAGGTGCGAGATGTCGAAGCATTCGATGCGCAGCGGTGCATCTTGCAGCCCGAGTGCGCGCTGCAGTGCGGCCAGTGCATCCGCGCGGGCGGTGAAGTCGGCGGTGCGGCGGTTCTTGTAGAGCATCAGGGCGTGCTTGGCATTGGTGAGTGCCGTCTTGGCCAGGGCAGCTTTATCACCGCGCTGCGGCACTCGCAGGTCCACCTTGGCTCCACGCTTCTCCCCCAGCCACTTGGCCAGCTCGGTTGCATCTTCCGGCAACTCGGGAACTAAGACTTCACGTGGAATCTCGATCGGTTCCGCGCCTTCGGGGCTGTCGTAAACGTTTTGAAGCACGTATTCAACTAGCTCAGGCAGGTCGCGTTCAAGCTCTTTGTCTACAACCCAACCGCGGACACCTCGGATACGGCCTCCACGCACAATGAACTGCGAAACGGCGGCGGCTAGGTCATCGTGGGCAATGCCAAAGAGGTCGGCGTCTGTCTGATCCGTGAAAACAATCGTGCTTTTTTCAAGAACGCGCTCCAGGGCCACAACGTCATCGCGCAACTGGGCTGCCAGCTCATACTGCTGGTTCTCCGATGCCGAAAGCATGCGCTGTTTCAGGCCAGCCACAATGCGGGTGTCTCCCCCGCCCATGAAGTCGATGAAATCGCGGGCAATCGACTTGTGTTGGTCAGAGGTGACTCTTCCAACGCAGGGAGCAGCACACTTGCCGATGTCGCCAAGTAGGCAGGGACGTCCAGCTCGCTTTGCGCGGTCAAAGATTCCCTGGGTGCAAGAACGCACCGGATAGACCTTCAATAGGGTGTCGAGTGTTTCTCGCACTGCCCAGGCCTGTGTGTAGGGGCCAAAGTACTTGACGCCTTTGAGCTCCCGGTTTCGGGTAATGAATGCGCGAGGGAAGGCGTCACTGAGTGAAACGGCAAGGTACGGGTAGGACTTGTCGTCCTTGAACATGACGTTGAACGGTGGGTCAAACTGCTTGATCCACTGGAACTCTAGCTGGAGTGCCTCGTATTCAGTTTTGACGATCACCCATTTGACGTCCGTGGCCGTGGTGACCATTCGCCTGGTGCGCTCGTGCAGGCTCTCCAGCGGACCGAAGTAGTTGGTGAGGCGTGAGCGCAGGCTCTTGGCTTTGCCAACGTAAAGGACTCGGCCCCCGGCATCTAGGAAACGGTAGACGCCCGGACCGGTGGGGATTTCACCGGTTTGAGGGCGCCAGTCGATATCCTGTGCCATTAGTGCCACTCACCCTAGGCTCGCCTAGAGCAGCTCCTTCAAGAACTGACCGGTGTAGGAGTTCTTTACCTTGGCAAGCTCCTCCGGGGTTCCGGTACCAATCACCGTGCCACCGCGGCTTCCGCCCTCGGGGCCGATGTCAATCAGGTGGTCGGCGCAGCGAATGACGTCCAGGTTGTGTTCAATCACCAGCACGGTGTTTCCCTTTTCAACCAGGCTGTTCAAAACCATCAGCAGCTTGCGAACGTCCTCGAAGTGCAGGCCGGTAGTTGGTTCGTCCAGCACATAGATGCTGCGACCGTTGCTGCGGCGCTGAAGTTCAGTTGCCAACTTCACGCGCTGAGCCTCACCACCGGAAAGGGTGGTTGCGCTCTGTCCCAGTCGAACGTAGCCCAGACCAACGTCCACCAGCGTTTCTAGGTAGCGGGCGATTGCACTGATTGGCGCGAAGAACTCGGCTGCTTCCGAGATCGGCATGTCCAAAACTTCTGCAATGTTCTTGCCCTTGTAGCGAATCTGCAGGGTTTCGCGGTTGTAGCGCGCACCGTGGCAAACTTCACAGGCAACGTAAACATCCGGAAGGAAGTTCATTTCAATACACAAGGTTCCGTCACCCGAGCAAGCCTCGCAACGACCACCCTTCACGTTGAAGGAGAAGCGACCCTGCTGGTAACCACGCGCCTTCGATTCCGGTACATCCGCAAACAGCTTGCGAACGTGGTCGAATACGCCCGTGTAGGTGGCCGGGTTGGAACGCGGAGTGCGGCCAATCGGTGCCTGGTCAACGTGAACCACTTTGTCCAGCAGTTCAAGGCCTTCGATTCGGGTGTGCTTGCCGGCCACACCCTTGGCGCCGTTGAGCTTGTTTGCCAGAACCTGGTACAGGACGTCGTTAACCAGTGACGACTTACCCGATCCCGATACGCCGGTCACCGCTGTGAAAACGCCCAGCGGGAACTCTACGTCCACGTTCTTTAGGTTGTTTTCGCGGGCACCAACCACCTTGATCTTGCGCGCTGGGTCTACCGGCCTGCGAGTCTTTGGCGTTGGAATGCTTTCGCGGCCACTCAAGAAGGCACCGGTGGCCGATTTCTCGTTCTTCAGCAGGTCTTCGTAAGGACCGCTGTGAACCACGGTTCCACCGTTTACACCCGCACCAGGGCCAATATCCACAACCCAGTCTGAGGCCTTGATGGTGTCTTCATCGTGCTCAACAACAATCAGGGTGTTGCCTAGGTCTCGTAGCTTGACCAGTGTGTCAATCAGGCGTCGGTTGTCGCGCTGGTGCAGACCGATGGATGGCTCATCCAGGACGTAAAGCACGCCGGTTAGACCGCTTCCAATCTGGGTAGCCAGACGAATACGCTGTGCTTCACCACCGGATAGCGAACCGGCTGCGCGCTCGAGCGAAAGGTAGTCCAGGCCAACGGCAATCAAGAAGTCGAGTCGGGCGCGGATTTCGCGGAGTACCTGCGCGGCGATTTTCACGTCGCGCTCGGCCAGCGTGATGTTCTCGAAGAATGCAACGCACTCCCCCAGGCTCATCGCGGCTACATCGGCGATGCTCTGACCATCGACCTTAACCGCTAGAACTTCTGCCTTGAGGCGTCGGCCATCGCAGCCAGGGCAAGGGATTTCCCGTAGGTAGCCGGCCATGCGCTCACGCGACCAGTCGTTGTCGGCTTCCAGGTATTTGCGTTCCAGACGCACCAATACGCCCTCAAAGCCGCTGGTGTAGCGGATTTCACGGCCGAAACGGTTCTTGTGCTTCACCTTTAGGTCAAAGTTGTTGCCGTAAAGGATGGCTTGGTGAACTTCCTCCGGCAGGTCCTGCCAAGGGGTGTCCAGCGAGAACTCAAGGTCCTCAGCCAAAGACTCCAGCATGCGCTGGAAGTAGTGGAAAACGCCCTTGCCCTGGTTGCTCCAAGGGATGATCACGCCATCGTTGATGCTGGCGGCTGGGTCTCCGATGACCAGCTCTGGGTCCACAGCCATCTTTGTGCCCAGGCCGCTACAGGTTGGGCAAGCACCGAATGGAGCGTTAAAGCTGAAGGTTCGCGGTTCGATTTCAGTCAGGGTCAGAACATGCTCATTTGGGCAAGACATTTTCTCGCTGAAAACGCGAGTGCGACCAGGATCGGTGACTTCTAGGTCCACGTAGTCGATCATGATTCGTCCGCCGGCAAGCTTAAGCGCGGTTTCAACGCTGTCCGTCAAGCGACCGATGATGTCGCTCTTGGCAACCAGGCGGTCTACGACCACCGAAATGTCGTGCTTAAAGGTCTTCTTTAGCGGCTGCGCGTCTGCAAGTTGAATGGTCTCGCCGTCAACGACTGCACGAGCGTAGCCCTGGGTTAGCAGGTCTTTGAAAAGGTCAACGAATTCGCCCTTTTTCTGGTTCACGATTGGCGCCAGAATCTGGTAGCGCGTGCCCTCCGCCAGCTCCATCAGCTGGTCAACGATTTGCTGTGGGGTCTGCTTGATGATCTTTTCACCACACTCGGCACAGTGCGGAACACCGATGCGCGCCCATAGAAGGCGCAGATAGTCGTGAATCTCGGTGATCGTGCCCACGGTAGAGCGAGGGTTACGGTTCGTGGACTTTTGGTCGATGGACACCGCAGGGCTAAGACCCTCGATGAAATCTACATCCGGGCGGTCCACCTGGCCAAGGAACTGACGGGCGTATGCCGACAGGCTCTCCACGTATCGACGTTGACCCTCCGCGAAGATGGTGTCGAATGCCAGCGATGATTTTCCCGAGCCGCTGAGGCCCGTGAAAACCACGAGGCTGTCGCGTGGGATTTCAACCGACAGATTCTGCAGGTTGTGAACGCGTGCGCCCTTTACGTGCAGGGTGTTTGAATGCGGAACCTTAGAGATAGACACAGAGCAATCTTAACCGCGGGCACCGACACTAAAGTCCCGTACGCCGATCAGATCTTGTCGGCACTGATTCGGCTTGCTGAATCAGATCTTGTCAGCACTGATTCTGCTTGCTGAATCAGATATTGTCGGCACTGATTCGCCTTGCTGAATCAGATCTTGTCAGCTTTGTCCATCTGCCGGATTTCATACTTCAGCTCTGAAATCTCGTCGCGCAGGCGGGCGGCAAGCTCAAAGTTAAGCTCGGTTGCTGCCGCCTTCATTTCGGCATCGAGCTCCACGATTACCTTGAGGAGCTCTTCGCGACCCAGTTCGTTCAATCCACCACGACCGCGGGTAGCCACTACCAGTCCGCCACGCTTGTCCTTGGCAGGTGCGGAGCCGCGCTGCTTCTTGCTCTCGCCAGACTGAACCTTGCCACCGGATTCTGCGATTCGGCGCTTAGTGGAGCTTGCGATGAGTTCAGCAGTGTCTTCCTCTTCGCGCATAATCTGGTCGGTGATGTCGGCAATCTTCTTGCGCAGCGGCTGTGGATCGATTCCGTGGGCCTTGTTATAGGCAACCTGCTTTTCGCGGCGACGGTTAGTCTCTTCAATCGCGCGTGCCATGGAATCGGTGATGTTGTCCGCGTACATGTGAACTTCACCATTGACGTTTCGGGCAGCACGGCCGATGGTCTGGATGAGGCTGGTTGTGGAGCGCAGGAAGCCTTCTTTGTCGGCGTCCAGAATGCTCACCAGTGAAACCTCCGGTAGGTCTAGACCTTCACGAAGCAGGTTGATACCCACCAGAACATCGAATACGCCCTGGCGAAGTTCGCGCAGGAGTTCGA
>JBDLQA010000115.1:0-2795 GCA_039800845.1 Actinomycetota bacterium | reverse complement strand
CATTCCTAAAGGACTTCACTCAGGACCTGTAGTCAACTACTTCCCCTAGAAAGAGGAAAACATGGCAAAGATGATCTTCGTGAATCTGCCTATCGCGGATGTTGCGCGTAGTCGCGAATTCTTCTCCGGCTTAGGCTACAAATTCAACGAACAGTTCAGTGACGAAAAAGCACTGTGCATGGTCATCAGCGACACAATTTTTGCGATGCTGGTCAAGCCGGAGTTTCTGAACACTTTCGTAGACAAACCTTTTGCAGACCCTAAGAATGGTGTCACTGCGCTGGTTTCTTTGACCTTCGATAGTCGCGAAGAAGTTACCGCTCATTGCGAAAAGGCGTTCTCGCTTGGCGCTCGCCAGTACAAGGAACCTGTAGACATGGGTTTCATGTTGCAGTGGGGTTTTGAAGACTTAGATGGAAATATTTGGGAAGCAATCTGGATGGATCCAGCAGCGGTTCAGGGATAACTGTTGCCGATAAAAGTCGCGTTTCTGACCTTCTACTATGAGGCGTGGGATGCGTTAGACGAGGTGTGGCGCCTGATGGCCGCCGACCCGCGCTTTGAAACCACGGTGATTTCCATTCCGCGCAAACTCACCGGCGATGAAGGCTTCGGTGGCGAAGAGAACGTGAGTGCGTTCCTAACCACCCACGATGTACCGCACCTGCGCTTCAACTTCGAGGATTCCGCGGAGGGTCTGGCCCGCCTGCGCGAGCTTGCCCCGGACTATGTCTTTGTGAACTACCCGTGGCGCCGCAACTACCCTGCCGGCTACCGCCCGGAGACCCTTGCGGAGTTCACCCGCGTGGCCTACGTTCCTTACTACTCGCTGCCGCTGGTGAATGAGCCGGGTGAAACTGGCGTGGCCAGCCACCTGTATGAGCAGCGCACCCACCAGTTGGCATCGCTGGTGTTCACCTTGGATGCCGCCGACCTAGACGCCTATGCCCGCACCGATCGCGGCAACGGGTATGTGCACCTAACCGGTTCGCCCAAGATTGACCACCTGCTGCGCTTGGCAAACGAGGGCGTCGCCGAGTGGCCGATTGCTGCGCCGACTCCCGGGCCAAACCGACCCAATGCGGGCCGCCGATATCGAGTGGTCTGGGCACCGCATCACAGTTACGACGACAGCTGGCTCAACTTTGGCCTCTTCTCCCAGATGCACGCCCAGATGCTCCAGCTGGCGCTGAGTCACGCTGAAATCGACTTCGTTTTGCGTCCGCACCCGTTCCTGTTTGGCACGATGGTGGACCGTAGCCTTATGACGCAGCAGCAGTTGGATGCTTGGCTGGAGGACTGGAACGACCTGCCCAACACGGCCATCCACACCGAGGGCGACTACGCGAGCCTGTTCAAGGCCACCGATTTGCTGCTCACCGATGGCATCTCATTCCTTGGCGAATACCCGCTGGTCACCGGACGCCCAACCGTCTTCCTGGAGAAGGAAGGGCACTGGCAGTTCTCGCCGCTGGGAGAGATTGCCGCGGACGCGAACATCCGTCTTAGTGATTTCGGAGCTTTTGAGACCCTCTTGGATGCAATCCGCACCGAGGGCATGCCCGACTATTCAGAGGCGATTGCGAAACTTCGTGCCGCCGCCAGTCCCTATCCGGGCAAGGCAGCCAGCAAGATTGTTGAGATTGTGGCCAGCGATGCTGCCGCCGGAACCGGCCTGGTGGATGCCAGCCAGGTTAAGGCTTTGGCTTGGGAGTTCCGGTCGGGGCGTGAGCCCCAGCCCCAGTAGCGGTAGCTGCCCCGATAACGGTGACCTTGCCCACATCGCTAGGAACCAGCTCGAACCAGGTGTTCCCAGCCGCCAAAGAAACTTGCTTGCCGGCGGCATCGGTCAGCTGAACGTAACCGCCTTGGGTCGCCTTAGTCCAAGTAACATCCACCGATTCACCGTCGGTGAAGACGGTTCCCTTGCCCGTGCCCTCCAAGAGCGTCTTCGGTACGAATCCGTAGCGGGGGTCGCGGAACGAACGGTCCACGGCCACTCTCAGGACCACCACGTTGACGGCACTGATCTGCTTTCCGTCCGCGGCATCAGTTAGCGGCTTGCCGTCCTGAGTGCGGTACCAGAGGCCGTTCTTCCAATCCCAGGTGGCGGTGGCCGCCGGGAACTGCGCCTTCACTTCCGCCACCGCACTCTTGCCTTCGACTACCGCGGTGGAATTCGCGGCATCGGTGACGAAGTTCAAGAATGGCTTTGGGGCACCCAGCGACAAGTGGGCATTTTGCAGGTTCTGAGCCTTCACAAAAAGGTTGTGCGGTGCCACGCGATTGGTAACTCGCTCCATGGTTTGCTTGCCAACTTCGCTGGTTTCATCGGCGTTGTATAGCCCGGTTGCCTTCATTGCCTTCACGAATGGTGCCTGACCGCCGGAATAGCAGATCACGCCACCGAAGGCGGTTGCGAGGTCGGGGTCCATCGGGCGCACCGAACGCAGTGGGCCAAACTCGGGTGTCATCTTGGAGTGCCAGACGGCCAGGAAGCGGGTGAGACCGCCCTCTACCATCTCATCAAAAACGATGTCTGTGGAGTTCAAGCCCTGCTGCGGGCGAGCTTCCGGGGAGTTGTCGATCTTGCCCATAACCACCGGGCCGGAGAGGAACAGGTTGGAGCCCGCCGGGTACTGTACGCCGGTGAGCGGGGCGGTTTCCATCGCCGGCGCGCTTGGTGTGGCGGTACTGTTCTGACCCGCGCCATTGCCACCGGTTGCGGTTGTTGCCGCACAGCCGCTTAGAAGAGTTAGGGCTAGGGCCGTGGCTGAAAACTGGGTGACGCGCTT
>JBDLQA010000114.1:0-3587 GCA_039800845.1 Actinomycetota bacterium | reverse complement strand
GGGTGAGCGGAAACCACCATTGCGTCTTCAGCGATGGTGGGTCCGAAGTGATCTAGGAAGCACCAGGCGCTGATTTTGCGAAGCCCGGCCTGCGGCAAAAGTCGCTGAACCTCAACGCCGGTGCGGGTGGTCAGGCGAATGGCTCGCGGCTTTACCAGTCGCGCTTCGGGGTGCTGCATGGAATAAGGCTATTGCTCGTCAGCCTCTTCGCGGGTTAGTAAACGCCGACAAAGGGATTGGTTCCAGTGTTACTCGGATCGAGTTGAAAGTGCGCCTTCAATGCCAGCGATGGCGAATCGCTCTAGGGCGGAGGCTTCACGGGTGAAGTCGGAACCGTCATCGATGCGATCCGCTGCGGCAGCCACCGATGCATAGAGCAGGTGGCAGGTAGAAACAGGGTCCGAAACTCCAAGCTCCGTAAGGGGACTTATCAATGCAGTCATAAAGTGACCGTGCATTGCTCGGAGCATGCCGCGCGATTCTTCCGGCAAGGATGCCACGCTAATTTGTCGGATTGAACGGTGTTCAGCGCTGGCCAAATGGGCAAGCGAATAGTGCAGCCAAATTCGCACTTGCTCCATTGGTTCCGGAAAGTCGGCAACCTTGGCGTCGATCACGTTGGAGAGGTCGGCCATTTCATTGATTACCAATTCCGCCAGCACGTGTTCACGCGATGCGAAGTATTGGTAGATGGCCGGGCGCGAAAGGCCAGTAGCTGCCGCTAGTGCAGCCATTCCTACCGCCTCAAGGCCGCCCTCGGCTATCAACGACTGCGCGGCTTCGAGGATAGCCACCTGGCGGCTATCGCGAATCGCAGGTCGAACCATGGATTTTTCCTTTAGCTGTAGGGTCTAGGCCACTTCAGATGTCAGACGCTCAACAAGTTCAGCGTACTTGCTGGCGGTTTGGTTCACAATGCCCTCGGGCAGTGCAGGCGGCTTTCCAATCTGGTTCCAGTTCTCGGCAAGCCAGTTGCGCACAACCTGCTTGTCGAAGGAATCCTTGCGCTCGCCGCGGTCCCAGGCTGCCTTGCTCCAGAAACGGCTGCTATCCGGGGTGAGCACCTCGTCACCGAGGGTGATCTGGCCGGTTGCTGGGTCAACTCCGAACTCGAACTTGGTATCGGCCAGAATCAGACCAGCCTGCTCAGCTAGCTCCGAAGCACGATTGAACACCTGCAGCGAAAGGTCGCGCAGGGCCGTCGCGTTTTCCGGACCAACCAACTCAACGCACTTCTCGAAGGTGATGTTTTCGTCGTGCTCGCCCATCGGTGCCTTGTAGGCGGGGGTGAAGATTGGCTCTGGCAGCTTGCCACCAAAGTGCAAACCTTCAGGCAGGGCGATGCCGCAAACGGTTCCGTCGGCCTGGTATTCCTTCCAGCCGCTTCCGCTGATGTATCCGCGCACAACGCACTCGATCGGAAACATTTCGAGCTTCTTGCAAACGGTTCCGCGGCCGGCAACTTCGGCAGGAACCGCAACCTCGTGGCTCACGTGGTTTGGGATTTCCAGGCGGTCGAACCACCAGTTAGTGAGCTGGGTGAGGTACTTGCCCTTGCTAGGTATGGCTGGTTCCAAAACGTGGTCGAATGCCGAAACTCGGTCACTCGCCACAACCAAAATCAAGTGAGAAAGTGCAGGGTCGGCGCTCTCGTAGAGATCGCGCACCTTGCCGCTGTAAACGTGGTTCCAACCGGCAATCTGAAGTGCGGCAGGCAGCTGCGAATCCGCGGCCATTAGTTTGCAACCTTCTTGGCTATGTCCTTGCGGAAGTGCGAGCCTTCAAGCTTGATGTGCTCGATTGCCTCGTATGCGTGCTTGCGGGCGTGGTGGAAGTCCTTACCGGAGGCCACTACGCTCAGCACGCGGCCACCGGTAGCAACTAGGTGGTCGCCGTCCTGCGCGGTTGCGGCGTGACAAATCTCAACACCCTCAACTTCGGCCGCCTTGTGCAGGCCGTGGATTGGGCGGTTAGGGGCTGCGGTATCTGGGTAGCCTTCGCTAGCAAGTACAACGGTGATCGCAACATCGCTGGTGAAGACCGGCTCAGGCGCGTTGGCAAGATTTCCGGTGGCGGCTGCGTGCAGCAGGCCAGCCAGAGGAGTCACCAGTCGGCGCAAAACAACCTGAGTCTCTGGGTCGCCGAAGCGAGCGTTGAACTCGATAACGCGAATGCCGCGCTCGGTGACGATCAGGCCGCAGTAAAGCAGGCCGACGAAAGGTTCGCCCAGGCGTGCCATCTCATCCACAGTTGGCTGCGCCACAGTACGCTGAACTTCTTCAACGAAGCCGGCAGGCAGCCAAGGCAGTGGGCTGTATGCACCCATGCCACCGGTGTTTGGACCTTCATCGTTGTCGAATGCGCGCTTGAAGTCCTGTGCCGGGGTTAGCGGCAGAACGTTTTTGCCGTCAGCCAGGAAGAATAGGGAGACTTCCTGGCCGGCCAAGAACTCCTCAACCAGAATGCCCATATCGATGAACTTGCGCGCGTGCTCCAGCGCGGCGTCGCGGTCGCTGGTGACGATAACACCCTTGCCGGCTGCCAAGCCATCGGCCTTCACAACATATGGGGCACCGAAATCGTCCAGGGCTTCTTCAACCTGGCCGATGGTGGTGCACTCGCGGGCCATGCCGGTAGGCACATCGGCTGCCGCCATTATTTCCTTGGCAAAGCTCTTCGAGCCCTCCAGTGCTGCTGCCTTCTGGCTTGGGCCAAAGACGGCGATGCCCGCGTTGCGCAGGGCGTCGCTTACGCCGGCAACCAGCGGTGCTTCTGGGCCGATGATGGCAAGGTCAAACTGATTTTCGGTGGCGAAGGCCACAACCGCAGCAGGGTCGTTGGCGTTCAGTGCCACGCAGGTGACGTCCTGGGCGATGCCGGCATTTCCAGGGGCGCAAACAACGTTTGCGGCAGGGGTGCCGGTGCGGACTAGGGCTTTAACGATCGCGTGCTCGCGCGCACCCGAACCAAGGACAAGAATCTTCACTGTTCAAGTTTAACGGTCAGGCGGAATACCGCTCCACCCGAGGCCGTCGCGTTCGCAAGGCACTCCAGCGTTCCGCCGTGAGCTTCGGCGAGCGCCTTAGAGATTGAAAGCCCGAGTCCGGAGCCGCCCTTGGAGCGCGCGCGGTCGGAGTCCAGGCGCACGAATCGACCGAAAATGTTTTCGCGCTCGGCGGCCGGAACGCCGGGGCCATCATCAGTGACCGTCAGCTGCCATGTCTGCTGGGTTTTCTGCACCTTGATATCCACCGATGTTTCGGTCCAGCGGTTGGCGTTGCTGAGCAGGTTTGTGATTACCTGCTGGATGCGCTCCGGATCGGCCATGCTCCAGCTTGGCCCGGCGTCGTCCTCAAAGCAAACTGAATAATCGCTGCCGATGCTGAACGACTCCACTGCTTGTTTTGCCAGTTGGGTCAGGTCGACGCGTTGCTTGACCACTTCGCGGCCTGCCAGTTCTTGAACATCAAGCTGTGCTGCAAGGGTTAAGTCTCCGACGATTCGCCCAGCGCGGCGCCCATCGCGTACAACGGCCATTGCGGTTTCTTCGGCCAGCTCTTTGGTGGCTGCTGAGCCTCGGTTTCCCA
>JBDLQA010000113.1:0-17995 GCA_039800845.1 Actinomycetota bacterium | reverse complement strand
GCACGCAACTTCGATCAAATAATGCAGACAATAAAACCAAAAGGGCTTCAGATGGTCACCTTGGCCGAGGCCTTCCCTGGTTACATGTCCTCTGACCGCTAAAGAGCGCGCAGCTCACCCAGAATCTGACTACCGCCCATAGACCTTACGGCGAGGGCCTCCAGAAGCTCGACGTATACATTCGCCTCAATCAGTCCGTTGCGCTCCAGCATCTTGAGAGCAACCAGTGGTGCAGCACGCAGCGATCCGTCGCCAATTTTCACTGCCACTCCGTGACCGTCGTTCAAACCGATGACAAATATGCCTTCAGCGCCAAGCTTGGCGACCATGCCCTTTTCCATGATCAGCGAATCCGGAGAGCGCGTGTCACCCACGGCCCATGGATTATCAAGCATCGCTCCAGCGATGTCGGAATCCTCGGAAGCGAATTTGCCGATGGCCTTAGCCAGCCCCTGAACGGTAATCGTGTGCAGCGGTGCTCCGCAGCCATCCACTGTGGAGAGCAGAATCGGCTCGCCAGAGTATTCCTCTAGCACCTGGCAGATTGCCTGCTGCAGCGTATGCTGGAGCTCTAGGTAGTTGCTAACGTCCCAGCCCGCCGCAACACACGTTGCCAGGAACCCGGCGTGCTTGCCCGAGCAGTTGAAGGCCGCCCGCGTTTCCTCGGCAGCGGCAGCGCGCGCTGATGGGTTTCCGGGCCAGGCGACGGGGCACTGCAGCGCATTCAAACTGAGACCTGCGCCGGACAGGATTTCGGCTACTAGTTGCGTGTGACGCTCAGTACCCTGGTGGCTTCCCGCGGAGATTGCCAATTGGGCACCCGAAAGCTTCAACCCCGCGCGGCGCATAGCAACCGCCTGTAGCGGCTTAACGGCGCTGCGAGGGAAGATTAGGCGCTTAGCCGAGCCCAAGTGATCGATTAGTTTGCCGTCAGGGCCGACCAAAGCGGCAATCCCACGGTGGCGAGATTCAACAAAGCCGGCACGTTCCAAAACTGCAACTTCAACAAAATCAGTCGGCGAAGGCCACAATGCCCTCAGTGTCTGTTCCCTGCTATCCATAGCCAAAAGTCTGTCACAAGCATCTATCAACTAACCTGACTTTCATGACGGAAAAAGTAAAGGGCCCGGCGAGCTATTTCCCCTCAATTGAGAAGACGTATGGCCAGCCGATGAGCTACTGGTTCGAGCAGCTAGACACGGTCAAAGATCTGAAGCACATGGAGCAAGTTGCCTGGTTAAAGGAAAACCACGGCATGGGCCATGGGCACGCCAATGCCGTGGTTGCTTACCTAAAAGCTAAGGGCTAGTTCTTCGGGTTTGGATTGACTGGCTTAGCGCTTGGCTTTGTCACGCCGGCTAGAGCGGCCGTGCGGACAGCCTGAGCCGCCGACACTGCAGCCTTGAATGCATCGTGGGCTGCCTTCTTACCAGCGGAATCTGTAGCCGCCGCAAGCGCTGCAGTCAAAGCTGTCTTTGCAGCATCAACAGCCGACTTGTATGCGGCGTTTGCAGGCTTTGCCACTGACGCATAGGCGCCTTGAGCTGCCTTCCAAGCCGTTAGCTGCGAGCGGTACTGGTCCTGGCTGGCCTTCTTTGCAGCGGCCGCAGCTTGCTTAGCGGCCTTGGCCGCAGCTCTGTCCGCGGCGCTCTGAGCCGAAGGTGCTGAAGCAGAGGCACTCGGGCTTGGAGTAGCGGTGGTGTCCGCCATTGCAACCGCGCTGGTGCCCATCACCAGTGCTGTTGCTAGCGATGCACTCACCAAAATCTTCTTGATAGACATTTGAATCCTTCTCTGCAGCTTGATTGTGTGGTTCAGAGCCGCAAATACAGATTGCCTCCGACTGTTTGTGAATATTCGGTGAGACCTGCTCCAGGTTTTTGTGAGTTCTCTTCTACTCGCGCATAGCGCGGGTTAGTCTGAGCAAATGGAAAAACTCAGCCTTCAAACCTCCCCCGGAGTCTTTACCCAAGTTTGGTTCGCAAACCAGGGCCCAAAGCTGGCAGTTTTCCATCACGGTGTTCCTAAACCACGCCAACTTTCCGCCGACGAGCTGGCCGTTTTTGCAAAGCACGGATATTCGGTTGCCTGCCTGGTTCGTCAGGGATATCTGGATTCCACTCCCATAGAGCCCTCACCGATGGCCGCCAATGCGTCCACCACGGCCGAGGTGGCTAAGCAGCTTGGATTCGAATCGTTCGTCTCGTTCGGTTTCAGCGGCGGCGGCCCGAGCGCCCTCGCCGACCTAGCCCTGAATCCTGGCGCCACCTCCGCAGCCCTTTTCGGCAGTGTTGCCGCTCCTGGCTTGGACTTCGACTACTTCAATTCGTTCGGCCCAGACGAGGCTGAAATGTTCACAAACATGTTGCATCAGGGAATGTTGTTGAAGCCGATGTTCGAGGAATGGGCAGCTAGCAATCCAGAACTAAACGTCGGTGCCCACGGCTGGATCTGCGATGAAATCGCGATGGTCACGCCTTGGGGATTCAACCCGAACGTCATTTCTAAAAAGGTCCTGCTTTTCACCAGCTCTGCCGATGAAAACGTGCCGGCATCCCACACCGAATGGCTGCACTCAAAGTTGAGCAATTCATCGGTGATTGATGTTCCTAACACCCAGCACGATGACCTGGTCTCACCAGAAACCATAGAAACCGCGCTGGCCGCCATGGTTTAACTTCCGTTCACCACCAACTAACCCGCTGGCAACCGCCGAATGCGATTGTAAAGAGCGGTTAAGAAAGTAAAATTCAGGTGGGCTATCTCTAGCCAGACACCCATAAAGCAGGTCAGAGGAGGATAGTGTGCCAACCAAGCCAAGCAACAGCTCCAAGCCAACCGGCCGCACCTCCAAACTGAACCCTCGCAACCTGGTTGCAAGCGAACTAGCCAACCTCGACCCTGCCCGCAAGGCACTGGTCCAGACTCTTATCAGCGCCTCGGGCCTAATCACCCGCCCTGTTCGCGCCACAGACGCCAGCATCGTAGGCCGTGTAGCAGACACCGTAATCCGCTGGGATGCCGGCGACTATCCAAAAGTTTCGGGTCTGATAGTGCGCATCGGCTTCCGTCGTTCGTTCCTGCCAATCGCCAACATTTCCAACATCAGCAGCGATGGCGTGACTCTGTCTTCTACCAAGTTCGACCTACGTGACTACCAGCGCCGCGATGGTGAGTTCCTTGCCAACGATGACATGATTGACCACCAGCTGCTGGACGTAGATGGAGCGCGAGTCGTTCGCGCATCAGACCTTTACCTGACCAAAATGGCCCGCAGCTACTACGTGGTGGCTGTCGATGTCTCCTTCCGCAGCTTCCTGCGCCGCGTGCTTCCGGGTTCCGCTGGTCGCGCAGCAACTCCAGGCAAGGTAATCGACTGGGCTGGTATTCAGTCCTTCGGGCGCCCTGGTGAGCCAACCCGCCTGCGCAAGCAGAACACCGCACTGACCAAGTTGCGCGCTGCCGAACTAGCCGACCTCCTCGAGGACCTAGGCCGTCACGAGCGTCAGGTTCTGCTTGAGATCCTTGACCCGGAAGTGGCCGCGGACGCTATGGAAGAGATGGAAGCGGACGAGCTGGAAGACCTGCTTCGTAACGCTCCAGTTGACCAGGCTGCGGACCTGCTTGCCCGTATGGAGCCGGACGAAGCGGTTGATGCACTGCGTGAACTACCGGATGAGGATCGCGATGCGATGCTCGAGGCCATGGATGAAGAGACTTCCACCACCCTGCTCGAACTACTCACTTATGACGATGACGAGGCCGGCGGTTTCATGACATCGGAGCTGGTGATTTTGAAACAGTCCGACACCGTTGCCGACGCCCGCAAGATTCTGCTGGAACTAGACAACAACGACGTCCAGTGCATCGTCGTGGTTGACGAAGATGGTCGCCTGCTGGACGACCTCCACCTGATTGATCTGTTCCAGGCAAATCCGCGCAGTCTGGTTGGATCAGTCAAGAACGATTCGAAGCCAGAGACGGTTGGCCCCGATGCCGACCTCGAAGAGGTAATCGAGAAGCTAACCGCAAACCGCGGTGGCTCGCTGGTTGTTGTTGACGAAGAGAACAAACCGATTGGTCGAATCCTTAGCGACGACGTAATCGACGCACTGGTCAAGGAGCGCAAGTAATGGCAAAGACCAGCTCCATCAAGACTGTGGAAACCACTGAAGCCACCAAGGCCAGCCGCCGTTTCACCAGCGCCCGATTCATGGCTCTTCTGGCAGTGCTTGGCCCTGGACTGCTCGCTGGCCTCAGCGATGACGACCCTGCCGGCATTACAACTTACTCGCAGCTCGGCGCAGGTTTTGGCTACCAGCTTCTGTGGGTTCTGACCATCTCGACCGTTGCCCTCATTCTCTTCCAGCAGCTTGGTGCGCGCATCGGTGTGGTGACCGGCCAGGGTCTGGCAGGCCTGATCCGTCAGCGCTATGGCGCACGCGCCGCCACCTTCGCGATCATCGCCCTGCTCCTCGCCAACATCGGCACCACCGCGGCTGAATTCGCGGGTATCGCTGCGGGTGCGGAGCTGTTCGGAATCAGCCGTTACATCGCTGTGCCGCTGGCAGCATTCACTGTTTCGTTCCTGGTTTTGCGCGGCAGCTTCAAGAACGTGGAGCGCATACTGCTGCTGCTCTCAGCAGTGTTCATCTGCTACGTGGCGGCCGCGTTCTTCGCAAAGCCGGACTGGGGTCAGGCATTCAGCGGAGCGCTCATCCCTAGCATGCCGCTCAATCGCGACTCCATGCTGATCGCCACCGCAACCCTGGGCACCACTCTCGCGCCTTGGGGCCTCTCCTTCATTCAGTCCTATGTGGTGGACAAGCGCCTAACCATCAAGGACATGCCTTACCTTCGCATCGATGTCTGGGTTGGCGCGCTGCTCACCGGAGTCATCGGATTCTTCGTCATCGTCACCTGTGCATCGACCCTGCACGCACACGGCATCACCAACATCACCGATGCCTCCCAGGCAGCCGCAGCCCTGCGTCCGCTGGCGGGCAGCTTCGCTACCGGCCTCTTTGCAACCGGCCTCATCGGTGCAGCACTTTTGGCGGCATCGATCCTCCCGCTTTCCACTGCCTACGCGGTTACCGACCTAACCGGGCAGCCAGCCGCCCTCGATGATTCGGTGAAGGAAGCGCCACTTTTCTATGGCACCTTCGCATTCGTTACCCTGCTGGCAATGAGTCTGGTTCTCATTCCAGGCGCGCCAATCATCCCGATTCTGGTGCTCACCCAGGTGCTAAACGCAATCCTCCTGCTGCCGCTGCTGGCATTCATGTACGGAATCTCGCGCGACCGCAAACTGATGGGTTCCCACGCAGCCAGCCGTCCGATGGCCACCACCTACATCGTCGCCATTGTTTTGATTGCAATCTGCATCATTCTGCTGGGCTACTTCAGCTTCACCTAAGCCTCGGTTAGTCCATTTCTTTAGCCAAGTTCGGCCGGCTCACAATCAATCGAGCGTAGAATTGCACTAGGTCCATTGGCGTGCTTACATCCGCGTTCCCCATTTCATTAATTCCAAGGAATATTCATGACTTCAAGCAATGCCGGTAAGGCAAACATCGGTGTAGTTGGTCTGGCCGTAATGGGCTCCAACTTGGCTCGCAACCTTGCAAGCCGCGAAGGCAACACCGTTGCTGTTTACAACCGCTCGTTCGAACGCACCGAGCTGCTCATCAGCGAGCACCCAGAAGCAGGCTTCATCGCATCGGAGACCATCGACGACTTCGTCGCTTCGCTGGCAAAGCCACGCACCGCAATCATCATGGTTCAGGCCGGTAAGGGCACCGACGCCGTCATCGCTCAGCTGGCCGAGCGCTTCGAGCCAGGCGACATCATCGTCGACGGCGGAAACGCACTGTTCACCGACACCATCCGCCGCGAGGCAGAGGTTCGCGCTAAGGGCATCAACTTTGTTGGCGCCGGCATCTCGGGTGGTGAAGAAGGCGCACTGAAGGGCCCTTCGATCATGCCTGGTGGTTCCGCAGAGGCTTACAAGACCCTCGGCCCAATCCTGGCTTCCATCGCTGCAGTTGCAGAGGGTGAGCCATGTGTTACCCACGTGGGCACCGATGGCGCGGGCCACTTCGTAAAGATGATCCACAACGGCATCGAGTACGCCGACATGCAGCTGATTGCTGAGGCTTACGACATCCTGCGTCAGGCTGGCGGCTACAGCCCAGCAGAGATCGCAGACATTTTCGGTGAATGGAACAAGGGCGACCTCGAGAGCTTCCTCATCGAGATCACCGCTGAGGTTCTGAAGCAGGTCGACGCCAAGACCGGCAAGCCATTCGTGGACATCGTTCTGGACCAGGCTGGCTCGAAGGGTACCGGTGTCTGGACCGTTCAGACCGCACTCAACCTGGGAACCCCGGTTTCGGGCATCGCGGAGGCAGTATTCGCACGTTCGCTTTCATCGCAGGCTTCGCAGCGCGCAGCCGTGGATGGCCTACCGGCAGATGCAACCACTTGGAGCATCAGCGACAAGGCAGCTTTCGTTGAGGACGTTCGCCGCGCACTCTACGCATCGAAGCTGGTTGCTTACGCACAGGGCTTCGACGCCATCCGCGCCGGCGCTAAGGAATACGGCTGGAACATCGACCTCGGTGCCGTCAGCAAGATCTGGCGCGGTGGCTGCATCATTCGTGCTCAGTTCCTGAACCGCATTGCAGACGCTTACGCAACCAACCCAAGCCTTGAGTCGCTCATCTTCGACCCATACTTCAAGCAGGCAGTTGCCAACAGCGTGAAGTCTTGGCGCAACGTGGTTGCAAGCAGCTCGCTTGCCGGCATTCCGGTTCCTGCGTTTGCTTCTTCGCTTTCGTACTACGACGGCCTGCGCTCGCCTCGCCTGCCAGCCGCTCTGGTTCAGGGTCAGCGCGACTTCTTCGGTGCGCACACCTACAAGCGCGTAGACCTGGATGGCACTTTCCACACCCTCTGGAGTGGCGACCGCACCGAGGTGGAGCAGGCGCCAAGCACCCACTAATAAGTTTCAAACTGGGGCACGTAATCGCCTGCACGGATGTACTTCCCTGTAAGCGATTGCGTGCCCTAACCTTTTTCCAAATCAACTAGAAGCAGGCGAGTGTGTCCGAATTTACCTTCCTCAAAGGCGATGCCCACTGGTGGCGTCAGGCTGTCATTTACCAGATCTACCCACGAAGTTTTGCTGACGCAAACGCGGATGGTATCGGTGACCTCAAGGGCATCATTTCGCGCGTTCCATACCTGAAGTCGCTTGGTATCGATGCGGTTTGGATGAGCCCGTTCTACCCTTCCGCGCTTGCAGACGGCGGCTACGATGTTGATGACTACCGCGACATCGATCCACGTATCGGAACCCTCGAGGAATTCGACCAACTGGTGGACGCGCTGCACGCAAACGGCATTCGCCTGATTGCGGACATCGTTCCGAACCACTCCGGAAGTGGCCACAAGTGGTTCCAGGAGGCCCTCAAGGCTGCACCTGGTTCGCCTGAGCGCGACCGCTACATCTTCCGCGACGGAAAGGGTGAGAACGGCGAGATCCGCCCATCGGAGCTTGCAAGCCACTTTGGCCCAACAGGATGGACCCGTATCACCGAACCAGATGGCACCCCCGGCCAGTGGTACATGCACCTTTTTGCTTCCGAACAGCCAGACTGGAACTGGGACAACGAGGAGGTCCGCGCAGACTTCCGTAAGACAGTCAAGTTCTGGTGCGACCGCGGCGTTGACGGTTTCCGCGTTGACGTTGCACACGCGCTGGTGAAAGACCTGGCCCACGGACACCTGCCAGAGCGTCAGAGTTACGACGTTTCGGTTATGAAGAACGACGGCACCGATGACCTATTCGACCGCGATGAAGTTCACAACATTTACGCTTCTTGGCGAGAGATCTTCAACG
Organism: Actinomycetota bacterium; assembly: GCA_039800845.1. Taxonomy (GTDB): domain Bacteria; phylum Actinomycetota; class Actinomycetes; order Actinomycetales; family Microbacteriaceae; genus Rhodoluna. Next base: position 10,089 of record JBDLQA010000113.1, on the reverse strand, counting down.
AGTATGACCCGCCGCGCATGGCCGTGGCAGAGGCCTGGGTTCACCCCAACCGCATGCCGCCTTACGCCAGCGAGAAGGGCCTGGGCCAGAGCTTTTCGTTCGAGATGCTGGGCGCTGGATGGAACGCAGCCAAGGTACGCGAGCTAGCCGACAAGGCCCTGACTCGCGCACACCAGTTGGGTAGCTCAAACACATGGGTGCTTTCCAACCACGACATCATTCGCCACGCAACGCGCTTCGGCGTTGACGGCAACTTTGATGCCGGCAAGTGGTACAAGGTAAACCGCTTCAACCCGAAGGTCAACGCGAAGCAGGGTCTTGAGCGCGCCACCGCGATGACCATGGCGCTGCTAGCCCTGCCAGGTTCTACCTACCTTTACCAGGGTGAAGAACTTGGCCTGCAGGAAGCCATGGAGATCCCGGATGAACTGATGCAGGACCCTCAGTTCTTCCGCAATCCAGACCTCGGTCTAAGCCGCGATGGCTGCCGCGTGCCGCTGCCTTGGGTTGCAAACCACCCTTGGTTTGGTTTCGGCGAGGGCGGCGCACACCTGCCTCAGCCGGAGTGGTACAAGAACTACGCAGTGGACATCCAGGATGGAAACCCAAACAGCACGCTGAGCCTTTACCGTCGCGCGCTGGGGCTACGCAAGAATCTGGAAACCACCGAGGAACTCACCTGGGTGAATCACCTGTTCAACAAGAACGTTTTGCACTTCAAGCGTCCAAATGGATGGCACAGCATCACCAACTTTGGCACCAAGCCGGTTAAGCTTCCAAAGGGTCGAGTTCTCCTGAGTAACCTTCCTCTTGTCAGTGGAAAGCTGCCGGCCAACGCGACCGCTTGGGTGCAGGCCTAGGTTAGTTTCGCCGTCAGCGATTGCCGCAGAGCGCTTTGAAAGTGGGATCCTGCGGGGTCCCACTTTTTTACGCTAGTGGATCAAACAACCAGAGCCAGGTGTTGCGGTCTTCAGGCTTACCTTCCAACGCTTCCAGGGAGTTGTAACCCTCGAATCTCTGCCAGTCGTTCGCCGCAAGGATGCGTGAGACTCCAGCGAGCAAGATTGGGTCGTCAAGATCGTTGCGATCAATGCTCTCCAGGCTGGAAAGATCCAAGATTGGCGCTCCCGCGTGGTCGAACACCATGGTGCCGATAGCGATTCTGCCGTCTGCGCTTCTGGCAATTTCGACAACGCGTGACTGCTGCGGCCAGTCCATGTGGCTTCCCGTGCGGATTTGCCAAAAGCCCCAGTTTCCTTTGTCTGATCGCTTGAAGGAAATGTTGTGGTCGTGCACGTGGCCACTAATCCATGCAATGACATTGGGGTATTCGCTGAGTATACGCTCAACCCTGTCCTTTAGAACTGGCTTTTCTACCCACTCAGGCGCATAGCCATTGAACAAATCCTGCAACGGATGGTGCGAGGTGAGCACAACGTACTTGTCTTTCGAAGATTCCAGTTGCTGACTGAGCCAATTGAACTGACTAACATCCAGGCAGCCCTGCCAACCGCCCCATTCATTTACGGTGTCCAGGGCAATCACTCGAACCTCGCCAAAATCTCGGACCCAATAAGCGACACTGGTTCCTTCGTCAAGGCCATGGTCGTGGCCGCAATTCGTGTGAACGCCCACCCAGTCTTCCATCGCAACGAATCGACGACTCGCATCCGGCGAAACTTCAACGGTGGTTAGGAGTTCAGCACTTGGATAGTCAGCCGGGCCAACCTCTTGAAATGGCTCAAATACCTGATTCAAATCTGCGCCTGGAATGATTCCAGAGAGTTTCCTATCGCCGGTTACCAGACCCTGAAGGAGGTCGTCTGGCCTGACCGTTCCTTGAAGCAACGCGTCATGATTGCCATGGATGGCAAGCCATTTGTGTCGCAATCCAGTAGCCGCAAATTCCTCTTGCGCAGCCGCAGCCAAGCCGGGAACCGGACCAATGCCCCAGAGTTCGTCAACTCGATTGCCGCGAGCAGCATCCGGCTTGTAGTAATGATCATCCAAGAAATTGGGGTGACTGCCGTGGGCGGCTTCCACTTGGCTTGAATCGCCACTTCCGGAAGAAACAGGGCCACCATCCATGAGCTGCTTGTACCAAGACAGCTCATTCTCTTGCCCGTTATCGATAACGTCTCCGGTGATTAGGACCGCATCGATTTTTCCACCCATCAAAGGTCCAACTTCGATACTGTTTGCCGCTTGGACCATCGCCTCTACAACTTGCAGAGTTAGAAATTCCTGGGGACGATAAGTGCCCACATAATCCATTTGAGCCCTAGTGGGATAATCAGGATCCGCATAGCGGTCCAAGAACTCCACCCTTGCCGGAGATTTAGCATCGCAAAGGTGGAGGTCACTCAAGTGTATGAAGGTAGCCAGATTCACCGGTTCTTCCGGCGCCTTGCCATGGATGTCATCGGTCTGCACCTGGCTAAGGGAAGTTCTGGTGTAACCATTGGCGGCAAGTTCACGCTTGAATTCAAAACGTTTCTGGTGCGCCACTTTAGGCTCCAACCATCAGGTATGAGCCCGGAGCAACGGAAACGCGAACGGCATCTCCGGACGAGAAATCGTTGCTCTTGCTGCTTGTCATGACGCTCGAAATTTCCGAGCCGTCTTGCAGACTAAGCACAACCTTGGACATCGGCCCGAGGAACGCCCGCGAGACCACCACGGCATTGCTTACATCCTTAGATTCACGCAGGGTTTCAACGTTTACACTTTCAGGGCGAACCAGCGCCAACCCATCTCCTCCCTGAAGCGGTGAAAGTGGGTGGAGGTTAGCAATAGAGTCAGCGATGACCAATTTCTGCCCTTCAACCCGAGCAGGGATCCGATTCATCTGACCGACAAAGCCCGCCACAAATTCGTTGGCCGGGTAGTGATACAACTCGTCAGGTTTTGCAATCTGGGAGATTTTGCCCTGGTGCATAACTGCTACACGATCGCTCATGGCCATCGCTTCTTCTTGGTCATGGGTAACGAAGATGGTGGTGGTTCCAGTCTTTATCTGGAGCGCACGGATTTCGTCGCGAAGGTTAGCGCGAACCTGAGCATCTAGAGCACTTAGCGGCTCATCCAGAAGTAGGACATCCGGCTCGAAAGCCAGTGCGCGCGCCAACGCTACTCGCTGCTGCTGACCTCCCGATAGCTGGTGAGGGAAACGCTTAGCGTGCTTCGGCAACCCAACCAGCTCGAGAAGCTCCTGGCTTCGCTGAACCCGCAGGCGCTTAGGCTCGTTGCGCATGGCCAAACCGAAGGCAACATTTTCGGCTGCCGTCAGGTTTGGGAACAACGAGTACGACTGGAAAACCATTCCCATGTTGCGCTTGTTTGGCGGAAGCTGAGATACATCTTTTCCTCCCACCAGCACGTGGCCGGCGTCCGGCTTATCCAACCCTGCGATGATCCGAAGTGCGGTTGTCTTGCCGCAGCCCGACGGACCCAGCAGGGAGACCAGTTCGCCTTGAGCAACATCCAAATCAAGGGAATCGAGGGCAATTGTGTCCTTGAATCTGCGTGAAACAGACTTGAGGCTGAGAGTAGTGCTTGACATTAGTTTTCCTCTGAAATAATCAGGCTCTTAGTCGGCTTGATGAAAACGCTGATGACTAAAAGCAGGACAAATACCGATACGAGCGAGAAGACGGAAAGTGCAATCGCACCCAGAATGTTGGACTGCGACATTGTTGTGACCCAAGTTGTGAAGGTGTCCCAATGTAGCAATGACGTAATCGTGAACTCACCCAAAGACAGCGCGAGCGTCATGAAAAGGGCAGACAATACTGTGGATCGAATGACCGGAATGATGACTTTGAAAAGAACTGCCAGCCAGTCGGCGCCTAAACCTCGAGCTGCCTCAACAATGGTCTGAAGCGGTATGGACCGGAGGCCGGTGTCCATCGTTCGATAGGCGTAAGGGACAGCAAGAACCGCATACATGAAAGCCAGAATGACTTCGTTCGTTTGCGCAAAGTCAGGCAGTGCGGTCTGGGCACCGATTGCGAGAGCAACTACTGGGATAACCAGCGGCAGAAGAGAAATGAATTCGACTAATCCGCGGAATTTTGACCCACCGAGATTTAGCCAAACGACGGTAGGCACCAAAATGACTAGAAGTATGAGCGCAGACGCCAAAGCCAAGCCAAAAGAAATACCAAGGTATTTTGCGAAGTCTGGGGCTTCGAAGAACCAGACGTAATTGTCAAACCCGTGGGTATTCTTGAGCGGCTCGCGCAGTGAGAATTCAGCCGCAGAGCCAAGTGGCAGGACCACGAAAATTGTTGCCAGAATAAGGCCGATTGTTAAAGGCAACTGGCGCGATTTCAATCCTTTCATCCCTGCCACCTCTGAGCTCTACGCTGGATTATCAGGTAAGGCACCATCGCAAGCAATGTCACAACAATCATGGCGACGGCAAGGGCCTTGGCCAGGTTTACCTCATCAAAAATGACGTTGCCATCAAGCAAGTTGCCAATCATCAGGGGAACCAGAGCAATGGTTCCATTGGTCATCGCCCTGGCGGTTGCATACGCACTGAATGCGCTCGCGAACAACAGCAACAAGGCCGACAAGAAGCTTGGGAAGAGCAGAGGGATACCTACCGAGAACCAGAACTGTCGACCACTCGCACCCAGAGTGCGTGCAGCTTCATTCCATTCTTTTCTCAGGCCGTGAATGGCTGGGGAGAAAACGATGACCATCATAGGGATTTGGAAGTAGGTGTAAACGAGGACAAGTCCTCCGAAAGTGAAAAGTGAGAAACCTGCACTGTAGATGTCCAGGCCGATGGCCTTGAGGAGCGAGGTAGCTGCGCCTTCAGCTCCTAGTGAGGCAATGAACATAAAGGCGAGTGGAACGCCTCCGGTGTTTGCTAGAACACCTGAAATTGAAGCAACCACTTGGCGAAGCCTGTCGCTTCCTCGGCTCTCGATTAGAAACGCAAGTACGGCTCCTGGAATAGCAGAAACGATTGCCGAGACTAGAGCCAATGCCAAACTCGTGCGCATGGCCGTAATGATCGGCTCTTTGAAAACATCTGCGTAGTTTGCCCAGGTGAAGTTTCCATCGTTGCCCTGGAAAGAGTCCAAAACAACCGCCGTGAGCGGGGCGAAAAAGAAAATACTCATAAACACCAGCAGCGGGGCCAGCGCGAGCAGAGCCTTCAACAACTGACCGATAAGGGTGCCCCAGATTGGGGCACCCTTACGGTCGAGGTTGGTTACCTCAGGTGTTGTCATTGTTAGAGGGTTGGCCACTGAGCCGATACCAGGGTCTTACCCGCTACCTGCTGGTCAGGCGAAGGCTGGTAAACCTTTGCACCCTTTGGAACGTCGAAGCCGTCAGGACCGTTGATCAGAGTCTTCTTCTTGGTCATGTCAGCCTGAAGGATTGGGGTTGCACCGCCGGAAACGAACACGTTCTGACCACCTTCGATGGTGTTGAACAGCTTGGAACCGGTGAGCTTCAGGTCAGCAGGAGTCAGCTGAGTGCTGGTCTTGCCCTTGTTCTCCGAGTAAAGGAACTCTTCCCAGAGGCGCGCAGCTGCACAGTGTGGAGCCTTGGCGTTGATTGCCTGAATGTAAGGGGTACCGGCGATTACAGCGTCCGATGGGATAACGAACTTGAGGTTCTTACCTGCAGCCTTTGCACCAGCGATTGCACCTGGAGCGTTGAAGTTCCAGGTCAGCGAAACCTTGTAAGCGCCAGCGATGTAGTTCTCTGGGGTCGCCTTGGTTGCGGTGAAGTTACCGCTTGCCTTGAGGCTCTTGAAGAAGTCGATGCCAGGCTGAACGTTGTCCAGCGAGCCGCCCTTAGCAATGGCTGCAGCGTAAACAGCCATGAATGGCTCCTGGCCTGCGGTTGGGTCTCCAGTCAGAGCAACCTGACCCTTGTATGCGGCGTTCGCGAGGTCAGCGATCTTGGTTGGCGCTGGGGTCACGCTTGCATCGTAGGCAATGCCGATGATGCCGTTGTAGTCGCCGTACCAGCTACCGGACTCAGACTTCCACTTGCTTGGGATTGCCGCAAAGTTTGCAACTTTGTAGTCTGCGAAAATCTTGTCCGAACCTGCGCCGATAACGCCGTTCAGTGCCGAAACACCGATGTCAACAACGTCTGGCTGCTTTGCAGCTGGAGCGGTCTTGATGGTCTGGATCTCGTATGCCGAAGAACCGTCTGGGTTGTCATCGTTGATCTTGATGCCGAATGCCTTGCTGAAAAGGTCCATGGCTTCGCCGTAGTTTGCCCAGTCGCGAGGAAGGGTAATTACGTTAAGAGCGCCTTCCTTCTTGGCTGCCTTTACCAGTGCGTCCATGCCGCCAGCAGTCTTGAGGTCAGTTGCCTTGCAGTAGTTGACAGCAGCCTGCGAAGGGGTGCTGATTGCAACTGCAGCGCTAAGTGCGATTGCGGATGCTGCCGCAACAGCGACAATACGCTTGAGGTTCATTTAGTCTCCTTGTTTGGGTGAGGTCGATTCTTTACGACTCCCGTTAAGCAAAAGAAACGAATTCAAACGAGAAAAAACCAGCAGAAGAACAGTCACCGACTGGTTTATAAAACCGTTATAAACGCTAGTTGAACAGAAGGTTAGGCAGGTCGGCCACGGAATATAGAACCGCAGTGGCACCCTTCTGCAGAAGAAATTCTCTGCCGTGAGCGCCGCTGAGCACACCGACCCTGGTTCCCGCGCCAAACGCAACCGCGGCCTGCATGTCACTTCCAGTGTCGCCAACGACAACGCACGATGATCGATCCTCGACTCCCAATGAGGAAGCAGCGGCCTCGAGCATGAGAGGGCTTGGACGGCCCACGCCCACATCACCGGGAACAACAGTGGTATCCACTAAATCCCGCCAACCGAGCGAATCTAGGATGGCATCCAGAGTTGGCCGGCTGAATCCGGTTGTAAGCGCCGTCTTGAATCCCTTTTCACGCAGGGAAATCAGTAGAGCCTCGGCTCCAGGAATCTCATCCAACCCATCCGATTCCACCAACTTCAAATAGGCGTCTTCGAATTCAACGTTGGCTGCCTGGGCGAGCTCTCGACTTCCGAGCATCGCGGTAAAGACCTCGATCTTCGACTGCCCCATAGTGTCTAGGGCATACTGCCTAAACTCGTTCGATTTCTTATCCCAGAGCTCGGGTACTGTGACGGAAAAAGCATTCTCGAATGCCCTAATTACTAGGCCTTCGTCCTGAACCGTGGTGCCAGCAACATCAAATGCAATCATCTGGAACATTAGATTCCCAACAACCGAAGCGTATTTTCAGCGATGGCAGGAGACAAAGAATTGCCTCTACCGCCTGGACCCGTTACAACGGTTATACGAGGCGAAATTAGGTTTCGGTGGCAGACTTCGCCTTCGGTTTCCTGGGAGTAAACTCCGGCCCAGCGGCGGCTGACCTTTGGAAGACGGCGGCCCAGGATGTCGGATGCAACCTCGATCAAGTGGTCGTATTCCGGTTCACGCAATGCAAAGTCGAACGGCTCATCGTACTCGTGGGTGTCGCCGACGGTAAGACTGCCATCAGTTCGCTGAACCATAAGCAACTGCATCTTCGCAGCAGCAGCAACCGGCGATTGAGGGGGAAGCTCACGCAGTGCCGGAACATCGTAGGCCGGGTAGTAGCGGAACGAGTCGCCATCTGCGATTGAGGTGGTCAGTTCTTCTCCGAGGGGTTCGGTGCTGAACATCTGGAGTCTTACTTTGCGAAGTGGCGAAGCTTCCAGCTCAGTTCCGAAAAGAGTGCTGTGATCGGCACCCGGGCAAACGATCACAAGATCAGCGGAGTATTCCTTGCCAAGACCGTCTACAGCTACCACTCCGCCGGCACGCTCTGAGACCTCGAGGATCTCGGTGTTTGGAATCCATCTGTAGCTTTCAGACTTCAAGAGCTGCTTTCGCATGTCACCCAAAATGTGTGCTGGTTCAACAGCTGCATCCAGTGAACAATGCAAGCCCGCCAAGAAACTGCCGCGAAGCGCTGGGTTGAGCTTCTTTACCTCTTGTGCGTCCAAAAAGGTCCAGCCACGATCCCCCGCGTCAGGCAACTGCATACTTTGTTCCATCACAGCAAGTTCCTGAGCGGTTCGCGCAATAGTAATAGAGCCGTTAGAGCGAACACTTAGGTGGGTTGCCTCCGATGCAAGTTCATCCCAAAGTTCACGCGCCTGAAGGGCTTCAGAAAGCTCTGCACCGGCTCGCCGGCCACCGACCCACACCAGGCCGAAGTTTCGGACCGAAGCGCTCCTGGGTTCAGGGTCGCGATCAATCTGCGTTACCGCCCATCCACGTTTCTGTAAACGCCAAGCGTGCATGGATCCCAATACGCCGCCACCGATAACAAGTGCATTTTTAGTCATTTCAGCCTCCGCGGAGACACTATTACCCAGCCATGAACAGAGGGTTTACAGGCGCTTACAAATAGAAGTCTTGTTTCGGATAGAGCAGGCTTGCCGGACTGTAGGCTGGCATAGTGAACGAGCAGAAAACCGGCTGGCTGGGCTACTACCTTCTTGTGGGAACCGTATGGGGATTCTCGTTTCTCTTCATTTCGCAAGCGAACCAGTTTCTAACCGCCTACGGCGTAAGTTTTTGGCGTCTTGCATTGGGCAGCCTGCCCATTCTTTTACTGTCGTTGATTCAGCGCCGGAAACTTCCAACAAGCCTGCGCGCTTGGAGCCTACTTTTTGTAATTTCACTCTGCATGAATTCAGTTCCTAGCTTCCTCTTTGCATTCGCCGAGCAGCATGTGACCAGCGCTTTTGCCGGCATCATGAACGCGACCACCCCGATTGCCACGGTCGCAATGATTCTGAGCGTTTTTCGAGAAGAAAAACCAAGCAGGAAGGTCCTCTCCGGACTAGCCGTCGGCCTCGTCGGCGTGCTGATAGTCCTAGCGGTGTGGAACGGATTCGGCAGCAACGATCCTCTAGCTGTCCTGGCGCTAATAGGTGCTGTCACCCTCTATGGAATCGGTGGTCCGTTCGCGCGCCGCTACGTTTCACCACTCAAACTTGACCCTCAGGTTCAGGTCGCGGTGCAGGTGCTGCTCGCCTGCATCACAATGATTCCGTTCTACGCGAGCGGTCCACTTTTCACCGCTAACCCATCGATGCTGCAGATCCTGGAACTTCTGATTTTCGGCGTGCTGGGGACCGGCTTTGCCTACGTTTGGTACTACCGTCTCATGGCATTGGCGGGTAGTGCAATCGCCAACTCGGTGACGTACCTCTCCCCCGTCGTTGCGGTTCTTGCCGGAGGACTTCTGCTGCATGAAGCCATCACTTGGAACCAAATTCTGGGCGGATTAATTGTGATTCTTGGAGCCGCCATTAGCCAGGGCCGCTTGGATGGCTTGCTTGCCAAACTGACCAATAAACGCCGATGATGAGCGAAGCAAACGCACGTCCCGTTCGCCCCGGCTTCAGCAAGGGCGACTTCCTGCTGCTTCTAGTGGCAGCGGTTTGGGGCGGCAGCTACCTGGCAGTGAAGCAGCTAGGCGAAGCCGGATCAACGACGGCACTCATGACCCTGCGGTTCATTCCAGCGGCAATTTTCCTCTGGCTGTTTTGGCTCAAAAACCGCACACCATTTACCCGCCCTGAAGTTCTGATGAGCCTCGGTTTTGGCATCAGTCAGGTAATCATCCTGAACATGGAGGCCGTCAGTGTGCACATCACGTCGGCCACCAACGGCGGCCTAATCGTCAGCTTAGCCATCATTCTCACCCCGATCGCCGAAGGCGCACTCAGCCGCAACTGGCTGCCGCCGAAGTTCTTCCTTGCCACCGTCATTGCCGTGTTTGGAGTGGCGCTACTTATTGTGGGCAACGGCTTTGTGGCGCCTAACCTCGGCGATTTCATAATGCTGGGAGCTGCGCTTTTGCGCACCATGCACTTCGCCATCGCCGGCAAGCTAACCCAGGGTAAGCCTGTCTCCGCGCTCAACCTGACCGTTTTGCAGGTTTCGGTCTCAGCGCTGGTCATGGTTTTCATCAACCCGATCGATACCCTGGCGGCCGCGAAGCACTACTCGGCCTATGACTGGGGGCTGATCCTGTTCCTATCGCTGTTCTGCA
>JBDLQA010000112.1:0-3695 GCA_039800845.1 Actinomycetota bacterium | reverse complement strand
GTGGTTGGCGCTCAGGTTGGTTTGGATAGCCGCGAGGGCGTGATGCTGCCCATCCAAAAGGATTTCGAGCACGGAATCATCCCGCTGAATGGATCGCTCGAAGTTGACGGACGGCACGTTGAGGCTGGCGAGCTGATCTACCTGCCGGCGGGCGATGCCGGGGTCACCGTGCTTGCACACCGGCCAAACACCGAGGCGCTTCTGATTGGTGGAACGCCCTTCGATGAACACCTTGTTATGTGGTGGAACTTCATCGGTCGCAGCCACCGAGAGATCGTGGAGATGCGAGAACTTTGGAACGCTAGAGGGTCCGAAGACACCGAGAAAGTGCGCGCCAGCCACGATAGATTCGGCGCCACCTTCCCCGATGAGGTTGGCGGCTGGATTCCAGCACCCGAACTGCCGAATGTAGAGTTGCGCGCCCGCTAAAAACTGCCGCTCGCGCCCGCTAAACTTGTAATGTCCGCCACCGTCGCTAGGGCGCACCATTCCGCCGTTTTCGGCCAAAAAATCGGGAGCATTTCGTGCCAAAAATCATCGTTGAGGTAATGCCAAAGGCTGACCTACTTGACCCACAGGGTAAGGCAGTGGCAAACGCCCTGCACCGCCAGGGTTACGGCAAGATCCAGAACGTGCGCATCGGTAAGCGCATCGAGATCCACCTGGCTGAAGCCCCAACCCAGGAAGACCTGGACGGCGCGGCTGAAATCGCCGAGAGCTTCCTCAGCAACGGCGTCATCGAAGACGTTGTAAACATTCACGTCGAGGCATAGGGACTACCCATATGAAGATCGGTGTAGTTACCTTCCCAGGCACCCTGGATGACCGCGACGCAGCGCGCGCGGTTCGTCTTGCCGGCGCCGATGTTGTGCCACTGTGGCACGCGGACGCCAACCTTCACAAGGTTGACGCAGTTGTTCTCCCCGGTGGCTTCAGCTACGGCGACTACCTTCGCTGTGGCGCAATCGCCGCTCAGGCTCCGGTAACCCAGGCAATCGTGAAGGCCGCAAATGGCGGTCTGCCGGTTCTGGGTATCTGCAACGGTTTCCAGGTTTTGGTGGAAAGCCACCTGCTGCCTGGCGGCCTGATCCGCAACGAGCACCAGCACTTCATCTGCCGCGACCAAAAACTGCGCGTAGAGAACGTGGACACCGCTTGGACCAACGCTTTTGAGCTGAACCAGGAAATCACCATTCCGCTGAAGAACGGTGAGGGCGGTTACATCGCCGATGCCGAGACCCTGAAGCGCCTTGAGGGCGAGGGCCTGGTCGCCTTCCGCTACCTGGACGTAAACCCTAACGGCAGCATGAACGACATCGCTGGCCTGCGCAACGAGCGCGGCAACGTTGTTGGCCTGATGCCACACCCAGAACACGCTGTTGAGCCTGGCTTTGGCCCAGACGGACCATTCGCAATGCGCAGCGGCATCGATGGTTTGAAGTTCTTCGAATCCGTACTAAAGGCAGTTGTTAACGCATGAGCGAGACCATCAACCCAGTAGCAAATCTGGACACCGTAGCAGTTGCGGCAACCACCCCGGACAAGCATCAGCCTTGGAAGGAACTCGGCCTCAAGGAGGACGAATACAACCGCATCAAGGACATCCTGGGTCGCCGCCCAACCAGCAGCGAACTCGCGATGTACTCGGTCATGTGGTCGGAGCACTGCTCCTACAAGAGTTCCAAGGTTTACCTTCGTCAGTTTGGTGAGAAGGTCACCGATGAGATGAAGAAGCACCTGATGGTGGGCATGGGCGAGAACGCCGGTGTTGTTGACATCGGTGAGGGCTGGGCAGTCACTTTCAAGGTGGAGAGCCACAACCACCCTTCATACATCGAGCCTTTCCAGGGCGCAGCGACCGGTGTTGGCGGTATCGTCCGCGACATCCTGACTATGGGTGCACGACCAATCGCTGTGATGGACCAGCTGCGCTTCGGTGCAGTTGAAAACCCAGACACCGCACGCGTTGTTCACGGAGTGGTTTCGGGCATCAGTTTCTATGGAAACTGCCTGGGACTGCCAAACATCGGTGGCGAGACCGTATTCGACAAGGTTTACCAGGGCAACCCGCTTGTAAACGCACTGTCGGTTGGTGCGCTTCGCCACGAAGACCTAAAGCTTGCCAAGGCCTCGAACCCTGGCGACCTCGTGATCCTGTTCGGTGCTCGTACCGGCGCGGACGGCATCGGTGGTGTATCGGTGCTGGCATCGGAAACCTTCGATTCGACCGGTCCTGCAAAGCGTCCGGCGGTTCAGGTTGGCGACCCATTCGCCGAGAAGGTCCTGATTGAGTGCTGCCTGGAGCTTTACCACGCTGGCGTAGTTGCCGGTATCCAGGACCTCGGTGGTGCCGGCATTAGCTGTGCAACCAGCGAGCTCGCATCCAACGGTGGCGCAGGTATGCGCGTGGACCTCGAGAAGGTTTTGAAGCGCGACGAGAGCCTGACTCCTGAAGAGATTCTGATGTCGGAATCGCAGGAGCGCATGATGGGTATTGTGCCGAAGAAGGACCTCAAGGCCTTCATCGCCCTGGTTGAGAAGTGGGAAGTTGAGTACTCCATCCTTGGTGAAGTAATCAACGAGGACCGCCTCTACATCAACTGGCACGGCCAGGAGATTGTCAACGTGCCACCACGCACCGTTGCGCACGACGGCCCGGTTTACAACCGCCCAGTTGCTTACCCAACTTGGATCGACGCATTGAACGCAAACAGCGTGAACGCGGCCGGTTTGGCTCGCAGCAACGACAACGCCACCGAGATTGCGGCTCAGCTTGTTCAGGTGACCACCAGCCCTAACCAGGCCGACAAGTCTTGGATCACCGACCAGTACGACCACTACGTTGGCGGTAACACCGCGCTGGCTCAGCCGGACGACTCGGGCATGGTCCGCGTCTCGGAGGACACTGGCCTCGGTGTTGCAATCGCAACCGACGCAAACGGTCGCTACGGCCAGCTTGACCCATACGCAGGTGCGCAGCTTGCTCTGGCGGAGGCCTTCCGTAACGTTGCAGCATCTGGCGCAAACCCGATGGCCGTTACCAACTGCCTCAACTTCGGTTCGCCAGAGAACCCAGAGGTCATGTGGCAGTTCCAGCAGGCAACCGCTGGTCTTGCTGACGGCTGTCTGGAACTGGGAATCCCGGTTACCGGTGGAAACGTTTCGTTCTACAACCAGACCGGCGATGTAGCCATCCACCCAACCCCGGTTGTCGGTGTGCTCGGTGTCATCGATGACGTTGCCCGCCGCATCCCATCGGGTTGGCAGGATGAAGGAAACAACATCTACCTGCTTGGCGTCACCCGCGACGAACTAGACGGTTCGGTCTGGAGTGAAGTTGTGCACGACCACCTGGGCGGCAAGCCTCCGGTGGTTGATCTTGCTGGCGAGAAGGCTTTGGCCGAACTGCTGCAGGGCGCAAGCCTTCAGGGTCTAATCGCTTCGGCACACGACCTCAGCGAGGGTGGCCTTGCTCAGGCAGTCGTGGAGAGCAGCCTTCGTTTCAATGTTGGCGCGCGCATCTGGCTGACCGAGCTCATGGAGCGCGACGGCGTTGACCTGACCGCTGCCCTCTTCAGCGAATCGACCGGCCGCGTGCTGGTATCGGTTGGCCGCGAGGACGACGTTAAGTTCGTTGGCCTGTGTGAGGCTCGCAACGTTCCAGTCCTGCGCATCGGTGTTACCGATGTCAAGGG
>JBDLQA010000111.1:0-2805 GCA_039800845.1 Actinomycetota bacterium | reverse complement strand
TTGTCGGGCAAATGAATCGGATCCCTGCGGAAGTCGTCGGCGACAAACTTCGTGTCCTAGAGACGCTTGTTGACCGTCGAATGCACGCGCCAGCAACAGGTGCGGTGATTGCACTAGTCCGCCCAGAAAATCTGGTAGTCGAACGAGCAGATCGAACATCAAATCCACTTAACGCCGTAGTTGAAGCCTCTGTGTTTCTCGGGCCTTTGACCAAGTTGACGTTACGTGTTGGTGACAATCTTAGGCTCACGGCAGTCATGCCCGGCGGTGCAGCCGTGGGATTGCATGCAGGTGCCAGTGCGCGAGTTTACGTCCAAAACGGAACCTATTTGGCGGTAGAAAAGTAGAAAAATGAAAATTCAGAGCAATCGAATTAGCTTCAAGCGAACGACAGCTGCGAACGGATTCACCCGCACATCCTTAGTTTTGGAAAATCCGGTGGAGATGCTTGGTGAAACACCTGCCGATGCAAAACCCCTAGCCACTTTTATTCATCTGAGCGATCTTCACGTCTGTGACGCCAAGTCGCCTGCACGAATTGAATTTCTAGACCGGTACGCGGATCCAGATTATGAAACCAGGCAACAAATCGATTACGTGGGCACCTATCGTCCGCAAGAGTTCTTGACTCTTCAGGTGGTCGAAGCAATGGTGAGAGCCGCAAACGCAATTAAAACTGGCCCGTTGCTTGGCGGCACCGTTGATGGTGTTCTTATCACGGGGGATGTCATTGACAACGGCCAAGCGAATGAATTGGAGTGGTATCGCAACCTCATGGAAGGTGGTTGGGTATCGTCCGCGAGCGGTGACCAGAGCGTCGTTGAAGCTGCGCACGGCACACACGACTCATTCTTGGATGACCATTACTACAAGCCGGACTCGACGGGGGCTCAACGCACGGTCGAGAAATGGGGCATGGTTCCGCTTCCGGGCCTGGCCGAAGCGGCACATTCCAAATTCACTGCGACGGGGTTGAAGCATCCTTGGTACGCAATTCACGGGAACCATGACGCCATGCTTCAGGGCATGGTCCCTCCAACCGAGGCGTTGAACGAACTGGTTACAGGTCCTGAGAAACTCTCAGCTGTTGCTTCCAATGTTGACCCTCGAGAAGTCTTCGAGGAATTTAGTGAAGTTGGACCTGCTAACTACCCCGACAATTCTTTACTCGAAACGGTCTCGGTCACAGCGGATAGCCGGCGTCGATTTGTTCAAATGTCTGACTGGGTGGAAGCGCATACGGCGTGCGCGCATGATCATGGTCTGACAAAAGACGCTGAAGTGGCGTACTGGGTGCGTGATTTCGGCGATGTGCGTGTAATCGCCCTCGACACTGTCAACGAATGGGGCGGCTGGCAGGGCTGCATCGATGAACGGCAGTTTTCTTGGCTGAAGCAACAACTTGATCAAAGCCTTGACAAGTATGTAGTGCTTACTTCGCATCACCCACTGCAGGATCTTTTCAACGGGTACGTGCCTGAAGGTGTAAAGAGAGCACATCTTAAGGACGAGGTGGCCAACCTGCTCAGCGAGTACCCCAGTGTTATTGCATGGGTTGCGGGTCACGTGCACGATCACAACATCTCATTCACAAAGTCTAAGAATGGCGACTGGGGCTTTTGGCAGATCCGGACGGCCAGTCACATGGATTGGCCGCAACAGTCGAGAGTTATCGAGATTGCTAAAACGATGGATGGCCGGATTGCCATTGGTACCCAAGTCTTTGATCATGCAGGCGCAGCGATACTCTCGCTGACAGATCTTGCAGGTTTTAATTCAGGCGCCCTTGGGGATGTGAATCGTCTCGCTGGAATTTCTAGAGTTCTTGCGGCCAATGACTGGCAACGTTTTGCTGGATCAAATTCGCTAGAGGTCTTGGAAGGTCAGCCGGCGGATAGAAACGCATGGCTTTGGCTTTCAGACCCCTTGCTCTAGAGTTTAGGCCCTAGCTTTGCACAGGACCCCGTGTTGCAGAACCAATGGTGAGCTTGGTTGCCGTCCTTCCTCGACGAACAATGGTGAGTGAACTGTGGGACGTTACCTTAGGGTTTTTGGTTTGCATGAGAGGCCAAATCGAAGGCTCGGGGTGGAGCCTGAATTCAGAGACTAGGCTGAACTGGTTAGTTTCACAGCCTCAGAGCGGAGATGACTCGTCGTGAACGATTCGACCATTTTTTACACCTACACCGATGAAGCACCTGCACTTGCAACCGCTTCGCTGCTGCCGATCGTTAAGGCCTACGCCCACGCAGCCAACGTAAACATCGAGACCCGCGACATCTCGCTTGCTGGTCGCATCCTCGCGGTTTTTGCCGACGTTTTGCCAGCGGAACAGCGCGTTGAAGACGCCCTGACCGAGTTGGGCGAACTGGCCAAGACCCCAGAGGCAAACATCATCAAGCTGCCTAACGTGTCGGCCTCGATTCCGCAGCTCAAGGCGGCCATCGCCGAACTTCAGGCGCTAGGTTTCGCCGTTCCTGACTACGCCGACGAGCCAACCACCGACGCCGAGCGCGACGCCCGCAAACGTTACGACAAGGTGAAGGGCAGCGCCGTCAACCCTGTGCTTCGCGAAGGCAACAGCGATCGCCGCGCGCCGCTTTCTGTCAAGGCTTACGCCAAGAAGCACCCACACGTGAACAAGGCATTCCCGGCTGGTTCGAAGACCACCGTGGCAACCATGGGTCACGACGACTTCTTCAGCAACGAAAAGTCGGTAGTCCTAGGTCAAGACGACGTCCTGAACATTCGTCACACCTCGACCGATGGCGTAGCCACCGACCTGAAGGCCGGCCTCAAGGTTCT
>JBDLQA010000110.1:0-4245 GCA_039800845.1 Actinomycetota bacterium | reverse complement strand
GTGTTGACCCTCGCAAGGCCGACCAGATGATCCGTGGCACCGTATCGCTGCCAAACGGAACTGGTAAGACCGCCCGCGTAATCGTTTTCGCAACCGGTGCCGCAGCTGACGCTGCAAAGGCCGCTGGTGCAGATGAAGTTGGTGGCGACGAGCTGATCGAGAAGGTTGCAGCCGGTTGGGTTGACTTCGACTCTGCAGTATCGACCCCAGAGCTCATGGGTAAGGTCGGTCGTCTAGGTAAGGTACTGGGTCCTCGTAACCTGATGCCAAACCCTAAGACCGGTACCGTTACTCCAGACGTAGCTAAGGCAGTTACCGACATCAAGGGTGGAAAGATCGACTTCCGCGTCGACAAGCAGGCTAACCTGCACTTCATCATTGGTAAGGCATCGTTCACCAAGGAGCAGCTAGGCGAGAACCTGGCAGCTGCACTGGACGAGGTCCTGCGTCTGAAGCCTTCGTCGAGCAAGGGCAAGTACCTGCAGAAGGCTGCGATTTCGACCACCTTCGGTCCTGGTATCCCGCTGGACACCGCCGTAACCAAGGTTGAGTTCTAAAGATTCTCAAAGTGAGGGGCTGGGCGTAAAGCCCGGCCCCTTTACTCTTTGGTTCAGGTGAAGTTAATCTCGAACCACTAGTTTCAACTCGCAACGGAAGGGCGGGATATTGTCACAGCACGCTTTTGGTGCAGCTACACTGCTTGATCCAAAGGACCCAATGGGGCTCCGGGCCGACGCACCACTTTTGGACGGTTGGCTCAGAGACATGGAGACCGACCGCAGCCCGTTCCAGATCCCTGGACACAAGGGACGCCTAGACCTCACTGGAACCGTCGTTGACGGTGACATCCCCGTGCTGCCGGGCAATCACCCGCACCGAATTTCGCCGAGCCTCATTCTGGAGGCCGAAAAGCTAGCCTCAGACCTATGGGGCGCAGATCTTTGCCGCTTCGGCGTGAACGGCTCAAGCGGTTCCAACCACGCTGCCGTAATGGCGGTAGCTGGTCCTGGAGACAAAGTCATCGTTAGCCGCACTCTGCACAAGAGCGTTCTGGTTGGCCTGGTTTATGCCGGAGTGACCCCGGTTTGGGTTCGCCCGGAGATCAACCCCGAGACCGGACTGCCGGAGTACCTGCCGAGCAAGAAGCTTGCCGCAGTGCTGGCCGCAAACCCTGATGCCAAGGCCGTGCTAATCGGTGAGCCTTCGTACGTTGGCACCATGAGCAACATCCCGCGCCTTGCCGAAGTAACCCACAAGTATGGAATCCCGCTGGTTGTGGACGCCGCTTGGGCTGCGCACTACGGCTTCCACCCGGAGCTTCCGCAGCACCCGCTTGCTGAGGGCGCGGACATCGTTGTCACCAGCGCGCACAAGACCCTGCCGTCATACTCGCAGGCTTCCTTCGTGCTTGTAAACGGCAAGTATGTTGACCTTCCACGCTTCAACAAGATGTTTGACAGCACCCAGACCACATCGATGTCGGGCCGCATTTTGGCATCGATTGACGCGGCGCGCGCCCTGCTTGCTCGCCACGGCGAGGAGCTAATCGGGCCAGTCATTGAGGCGACAGAGCGAGGTCGCGCCGCCCTGCGTGCAGCAGACATCGGAGTGATCGACGGCGAGTACATCGACCCACTAAAGATGGTGATCCTGCTTGCGGGAACTGGCGCCGATGGCAACGTGGTTGAGGCTGAGCTGTTGGCGGCCAACATCGATGTGGAGATGGCAAACCGCGACATGATCATTCCGATGATCACCTTCGCGGATACCCCGGATCGCATCGAGGACCTGATTCGTCGAATCATCAAGTGCGTCAACGCAAACCGTGGCGAGCCACGTCCGGTGGCCACCGCCGCCTCTTTCAGCATCGAACCTGAAGTTGTAGTGACTCCCCGCGAGGCGTTCTTCAGTACCTATGAAGTAGTGCCTGCGGAGGACGCCGTGGGTCGGGTATCTGCAGAGATGATTTGCCCTTACCCACCGGGTGTTCCAGTCTTATCCCCAGGCGAGCGAATCACCCAGGCTGCTCTGGATGCACTGTTCAAGGCCCGCGACAGCGGAACTCGAATTGCGTTCGTTGCCGACCCTACCCTCAGGACTCTGAAGGTTTTGCCGGCCTAGCTTCGCAAGTGCGTGCGCTACTCGCTTTGCATTGGGCCTTGGCCACTGCGCACAGACTGCTATGAAGGTCGCAATTGTGACGCCTTATTGCCGCCGAATTGTTCGCAGTTCACCTCTTTTTTCGAGTATTTCTATCGACGCTTTTTTACCGCGCGACAATAGGTAAAAAGCCAGTGAGGATCCAGACTCACTGCATCGATTGGGGATACCTTGGACCGCGGCAGTCTGATTGTTCTGCACAACGAACCTTTGCTTAGGGACCTCATTTGCCAACATCTAACCGGCCTGGGGTTCACTGTTTCAGCGGTTCAGAGCGCTCAACAGGCAATCGATGCCTTCGAACTTCGCAGACCGCATGCCGTAGTCATGGAGATTCTTCACGATGCCGACACCGTGTGCCTTACCTTCGCCGATTATCTGAGGGAACACGCGCCTGAGATGGGTGTGGTGTTCCTCACAGAGCTGCCGGACCTCAGGTTCGCGGGGCTTGATAAATCTTTGCTGCCGGCAAACTTCGCCTATCTGCATCCATCGAAACTCTCGGGCATGGATGATCTTGTGGAAGCCATCGAGCTTTCGATCCGAAACCGGCCAAGCATCAAGAATCGTCACGACCTGAGCCACGCGCGACCGCTCTCTAACTTATCGCGCAAGCAGATTGGGGTTCTGGCGATGGTAGCCAAGGGTCACACCAATCATCAGATTGCAGACTCGCGCGGAACCACGGTGCGCGCAGTGGAAGGCATAATCGGCCGCATCTTTGAAGCCCTAGAGCTGGACGCCAGCAACCATGGAAATGCCAGGGTGGAGATTACGAGAATCTACTTGAAGGCGATGGCGGGCGTGGCTGTTGAGCCGCGAGACCGCGAAAACTCTAGAGAGTTGCCAGAACTGAATTCAGGTCTGCCAGAGTAGGTGGCTCCGCTCCCGCGCGCTCGCAGGTGATGCTCGCGGCAACGCCCGCAACTCGCACGAACTCGGCCAGGGTTTCATCGGTGAGGTTGTTCAAGCGGTCGAATGGGTCGGTTCCCAATGCGCCAACATCGCTCAACTGACCTAGGAGGTTGGCGCAGAAAGTGTCGCCTGCACCCACGGTGTCCACCACGTTGATTTTGCGGCTCGGTACATCGATGCGCGAACCGCTCGGGCGGTAAACCGAAACGCCTTCGCTGCCGCGGGTGACGAACACGTGGCGACCCGAATCCAGAATCCAGTCGCGAACGATGCGGTCAATTTGCTTCTGGTAGTCGGCCGCGGATTCATCCAGCTGGTAGAGCCAAGCGATGTCTTCATCGCTGGCCTTGATTACGTGGCTGAAGTTGTTGACGCGCTCTACGCGGGCGCGCTCCTTTGCCGGATCAAAGCCCAGTGCCGGACGCATGTTGATGTCGTGGCTTATGGTCACAGACTTCTGGTCGTAATGGCTCTTCGCCCAGGCCTCAATAATCTTGTTACCTGGTTCCATAGCCATGGTTAGGCAACCGAATTGAATGGCGGTCGCGTGCATGTTTTCGAGGTCTACGTCAGTCGGAAGTTCCTCCGGGGTCCAGCCCCAGTCGGCGGTGCCGTTCACATAGAAGGAATAGGACGGAATTCCGTGGGAATCGATGGCCACAACCACCAGCGTGCTGAGCTCATCGGTGGTTATTGAATGGTCCAAACCCACAGAGTTATCCACAAGCTTCTGGCGGATGATCTGACCGAAGCGATCGGTGCTCAGGCGCGCAAGGAACTGCTGCTTAACCCCGCGACGGGCAAGGGCAATAGACACGTTTGCGTTTGCGCCACCCACAATAGCGTTGTAAGAACCAGGCTGATAGCGGTTCTCAATCAGGTCGATCAGTGCTTCACCAATAACGAGAATCATGGGTTCATAGTAGCCTGAACCCATGGACAACGCTGTTGAAAAACGATTCAGCCGGGGGCAGATTGCTCTGACCCTGCCGCTAATCGGCCTCTTCCTGATGTGGCTGTTTTTCCTGGTTGCGCAGGTGGTTGACCTCTACCGCAACTACGGAACTCCAACGCACGTCAACGATCAAAACTCGTTCCACGCCGCCATTTACCTATTCCTTTTGGGGATCGCCTCGGCTGGCATACTTTCGGTGACGGCTCGTCGCATGG
>JBDLQA010000109.1:0-24339 GCA_039800845.1 Actinomycetota bacterium | reverse complement strand
AGATGATCCACGAACTAAGCGCGTTGCAGCCGGCGCTGGAAGCTGGCGACACCCATCGAAGCCTCTCGCTCTTGAAGCGCGTTCGCACCATCATGAAGACCCTGGTTGGTCAGGTGGACATACTGGAGACCATGACTCCGCTGCAGTTCAACTCGTTCCGCAGCCGCCTGCAGTCTTCCAGCGGTTTCCAGAGCGCCCAGTTCCGCGAGTTCGAGGCCATTCTTGGCCGCCGCGACCACGCAGGTGCCGACGCAGACAAGCGAAGCGGCATGGGAATGGCCGAGCACCTGATTCCGGGATCCCCTGCGAGAGCCCGGGTGGAGGCCGCGATGATTCGCCCTAGCCTCTGGGACAGTGCTCTTCATTACTTCGATGCCCGCGGATTCAGAATGCCATCCGATGTCTTGAAGCGTGACATCACCGTGGGATACGAAGCAAACACCGATGTGCAAACCACATTGGTGGCCGCCCACAAGGAAGACCCGGAGAGCAACCTGATTGGCGAGGCCCTGCTGGACCTTGATGAGGGCCTGCAGGAATGGCGATACCGTCACGTGAAGATGGTGGAACGCACCATCGGCCACAAGATTGGCACCGGCGGCAGCAGTGGTGTTGGCTATCTTGCGAGCACGCTATTCCGCCCGGTCTTCCCGGACCTTTGGGCCATTCGAAGCCAGTTCTAATGCGAAAAACCCCGCTCAATCGAGCGGGGTTTTTCAGTTTCAATCGTTTTAGCGACTCGCGCTGTCAACCACGTTCTTGACCAACATGGCGCGGGTCATCGGGCCAACACCGCCAGGGTTTGGAGAGAGCCAACCGGCAATCTCTTCAACTCCAGGAGCGACGTCGCCAACCAACTTGGCCTTGCCTTCGGCGTCCAGAACGCGCGTGATACCCACATCCAGCACGGCCGCGCCAGGCTTGATCCACTCCGGCTGAACAAAGTGGGCAACACCCAGGGCTGCAACAACGATGTCGGCGCGCTTCACCGCGTGCTCCAGGTCTCGGCTAGCCGAGTGCAACAGGGTGACGGTGCTGTCGATGCCCTTGCGGGTCATCAGCAGACCGAGCGGGCGACCAACGGTCACGCCGCGTCCAATCACAGCCACCTCTGCTCCGCGGGTCTCAACGCCATAGCGAGTCAGCAGTTCAACGATGCCGGCCGGGGTGCATGGAAGCGGGCTGGTTAGCTCACCGCTCACTCCCAAAACCAGACGCCCGAGGTTAGTCGGGTGCAGGCCATCGGCGTCTTTTGCAGGATCGATTAGCTCCAACATTTCGTTGGTGTCGATGCCCACAGGAAGCGGCAACTGAACGATGTAGCCGGTGCAATCCTTGGCATCGTTCAGATCGCGAATCGCTGCGCGAACATCGGCGGCGGAAGCGGTCTGAGGAAGGTCGATGCGGATGCTCTCCACGCCAACTTCAGCGCAGTCGCGGTGCTTGCCCGCAACGTAGGAATGCGAACCAGGGTCATCGCCAACCAAAAGCGTGCCAAGGCCCGGGCGGATGCCCTGCTGCTTCAGAGCGACCACGCGCTCCGCGAGCTCGGCCTTGATTGCCTTGGCGGTCGCTAGACCGTCCAGACGAATCGCGGTCATGCTTACCAGTTCTCGAGGCCAGCGTACAGAGGGAAGTCTGCTGCCAGCTTGGCGATGCGAGCGGCCAGAGCCTGGATGTCTGGGTTTGGCTTCAAAACGCCGGCGATAACATCTGCTACCTCGGTGAACTGCTCCGCACCGAAACCGCGGGTTGCAAGCGCTGGGGTACCGATGCGCACGCCCGAGGTAACCAATGGTGGACGTGGGTCGTTAGGGACCGAGTTGCGGTTGACGGTGATGCCAACCTCGTGCAGCAGGTTCTCCGCCATCTTGCCATCGATTGGCGAGTTGCGCAGGTCAACCAGCACCAGGTGGACATCGGTGCCGCCGGTAAGAATCTGAACACCGTTTGCTGCAACGTCGGCAGCTGTCAGGCGGTCAGCGATGATGCGTGCGCCTTCGATGGTGCGTGCCTGACGGTCCTTGAACTCGTCGGTGGCTGCAGCCTTGAAAGCAACTGCCTTAGCAGCGATTACGTGCATCAGCGGGCCACCCTGCTGACCAGGGAATACTGCCGAGTCAATCTTCTTGGCGTATTCTTCCTTGGCCAGAATCAGACCCGAACGAGGACCTGCGAGGGTCTTGTGTACGGTGGTGGAAACTACATCGGCGTATGGAACTGGCGATGGGTGCAGGCCAGCAGCAACCAGACCAGCGAAGTGAGCCATGTCAACCCAAAGCTTTGCGCCAACTTCATCAGCAATGCTTCTGAATGCAGCGAAGTCTAGGTGGCGGCTGTATGCCGACCAACCAGCGATGATTACGGCAGGCTTGGTCTCCAGCGCGCGCTGACGAACGATGTCCATGTCAACCAGGTGGGTGTCCGGGTTCAGCTCGTAGGCGTTTGCCTGGTACATCTTGCCGGAGAAGTTGAGGCGCATGCCGTGGGTCAGGTGACCACCGTGAGCCAGCTCCAGACCTAGGA
Organism: Actinomycetota bacterium; assembly: GCA_039800845.1. Taxonomy (GTDB): domain Bacteria; phylum Actinomycetota; class Actinomycetes; order Actinomycetales; family Microbacteriaceae; genus Rhodoluna. The sequence continues at coordinate 21,813 of JBDLQA010000109.1, read as the reverse complement.
TGCTGTCGCCAGGGTTTGCCAGTGCCATCAGCACGGCAGCGTTTGCGCTCGCACCCGAGTGTGGCTGCACGTTTGCGTGGTCTGCGCCAAAGAGTGCCTTCGCGCGGTCGCGTGCCAGGTCCTCGGCAACGTCAACGGCTTCGCAACCACCGTAGTAGCGCTTGCCAGGGTAACCCTCGGCGTACTTGTTGGTCAGAACGGAACCCTGAGCCTCCAGAACGCCACGGGAAACGAAGTTCTCGCTGGCGATCATCTCGAGGAAGTTGCGCTGACGGTTGAGCTCAGCCTGTAGAACTGCGGCGATCTCTGGGTCTACCTCGCTCAGTGGCGAGTTGAAGCTAGTGGGAAGGTTGCTCATCTTGGCTCCTATTTTGGCCGTGGGTTATCGGTTATTGGAACTATTGGCTTGGCCCAGGCGCACGACCAAAAATCTGCCATCGCTCCCCGATGGAAACCCATCTTTAGCGCCAGTTGCGACTGCTTAATTCTAGAGGGTTTGGCACCCCTCTCGAAGCACTTAGAGCGGGTTCATTCACCTGAAATTCCGCTATCCAACAGTAAACTTGGGGCTTATGAGTAGCGCAGAGAACACCACCGAGGCCACGGCAACTACCCACTGGGTTTTGACCCTGGTTTGCAAGGACATGCCAGGCATCGTCCACGCTATTTCGGGTGCCATTGTTGCGGCCAACGGAAACATCACCGAGAGCCAGCAGTTTGCCAGTGAAGACACCGGTCGTTTCTTCATGCGTCTGCAGATTGAAAGCGCAGTTCCGCGCGAACACCTGGAGCGCCAGATTGCCCCCGTGGCCGGCCGCTACGAGATGGAGTGGGAGCTGGACTCGGTGGGTCGCAAGATGCGCACCCTGATTCTGGTTTCGAAGAGCGCCCACTGCCTGAACGACCTAATGTTCCGCGCCCGCAACGGCCAGGTGCCAATCGAGGTACCTGCGGTCTTCGGTAACCACCCAGACCTGCAGCCGATGGCGGAGTTCTATGGCATTCCGTTCGAGACTCACACCATCAAGAGCGACGCCGACAAGGCTGCCTTCGAGCACATGCTTCGCGACTACATCCAGACCGCGGGCATCGAGCTGATCGTTTTGGCCCGCTACATGCAGATTCTGTCGCCAGAGTTCTGTGCCGAATTTGCGGGTCGCATCATCAACATCCACCACTCGTTCCTGCCGGGCTTCAAGGGTGCCAACCCCTACGGCCAGGCCCACGCTCGCGGTGTGAAGCAGATCGGCGCAACCGCTCACTTCGTCACCGAGGACCTCGATGAGGGTCCAATCATCGAGCAGAACGTTTTGCGCGTGACTCACAACTCCAGCAAGCAGGAACTGGTTTCTATCGGCCAGGACGTAGAGAGCAAGACTCTAACTCAGGCCGTGCGCTGGTTCGCAGAGCGACGCGTGCTGCTGGACGGCCACCGCACGATTATCTTTAGCTAAGCCTTTTCGAACAGGCTCTTGCCCACGGCTGTCTTAGCCATCGATGGGAACACCAGCCTGAGTGTCGGGCTAAATGCTCAGACCGTGCCCGAACTTGAATAGCGGATTTTCAGTATCGAATGGAACGTCCTCGCGGCTCGCCTCAACTGCCGCCATGGAACGCGGCATATCAAACGGCAGCTTGCCCTCAGGCTTTGCGTCACCGAACACAACCCGTAGCCAGGCGCTATCCGCCGCACCGAAGTCGGCCACGATGGCAGCCGCCTGATCTGCTATCGGAGTGAGGATCGCAGGCCTATCCAGGTAGATGCCTAGAACCGTGGGAACAAGATCCGAAATCTGGTTGAGGTGCTTGATCTGCGAATCTGGGAAATCCAGCGACCCGGCGTGGAAGAACGACTCGAAGCCTTGTCCTCGCAATTCGAATGGCGCCTCGAAGCGCAGAAGTGCGAAATCTGCCTCCCCTGGCGTTTCAACCACCGTGCCGAACTGCGCGGCCACCTCAGGCGAAATGCCCTCTACATATACCTTTACCCCGCGAGCCAGAGGCAGCGCAGCCGAGTTCTTCAGCACGGTCAGCGAACGCTCTTGAGCCGCCAGTCCACGTGCACGGAAGTCCGAGTTACCCACGATTTCGTCGGCGGCCCCGGTGTCGACTACCGCGTTCTCAAAGAGCCCGAGCGACAGCTTCTGAGCGATCAAACGCTGAACGGACTGGTCGATACGTTTCTCCGTAATCAGCCCTTCGGAGACGGCCTCCAGCATAATTTCCGTGCAGTATTCGCCACCGAACTGGTCCACGCCAGCATTAATAGCCTTGACGATGCGGTCCTTTGGGCTGAGGTGCTCAACACCCCAGGCGCGCGCTGGCCACACCTGTCCGAGGATTTCACCCTCTGTAAGGATGCCCCAGTCGGTGCAGACGATTCCTTCAAACCCGAGTTCCTCACGCAGCAGGTCGGTCAGGATTCCCTTGTTGAAACCGAAAGCGACTTCTTCATAGGCTGTGGCCATTGGCATGCCGTAATAAGGCATCATCTGTGCGGTTCCCGCAGCGATGGCTGCCTTGAACGGCTCAAGGTGATAGTCGAACTGACCACCCGGATAAACCTGCTCACGCCCGCATGGGAAGTGCGGGTCTTCGCCATCCTTCTGAGGTCCGCCACCCGGGAAATGCTTGGTCATTGCCGAAACCGAGGTTGCAGTAAGTTCATCGCCATCCTGGAAGCCCTGGATGTAGGGCACGGCCAACTTGCCGGTTAGCTCCGCGCTCTCGCCGAAAGTTCCCGACGCCCTGGACCAACGCGGTTCGGTAGCTAGGTCGATTTGAGGGTGTAGAGCAGCGCGGATTCCCACAGCTAGGTATTCCTGACGTGCTACGTCTGCGAAGTCGCGCACCAGCTGCGGGTCACCGATGGCCGCGAGCCCAAGGGTTTCAGGCCACTGTGAGAAAGCCCCTGCTTGCATCGCTGCACCTGGGTTGTTGCTGAAGTGATTTCGCGGATCGGTGCTCACCGTGATGGGAACCTTAAAGCCGGCATCCTTGGCAATCTCCTGAAGCTGGTTTTGCCACTGCGCGAGCTCCCCGGCGGTTGCCGCAGCACCCACTGCGTTGAAGTGCGAGATGCGTTTTTCTCGGATTTGCTTTTCGATGCTGGGGCCGCTGACAAACCCGTTAGGACCAGTTGGGTCCACCACGAAGGCCATCGAGTGGAACATCTGCCCTACTTTGTCCTCTATAGACATGGTGGCCACAATTTCTCGGGCTTGGTCCATGTGTTTGTCAAAAGCTGCGCGCATGAGGATCTCGATTTCTTTCGGCATTGTCCGGCCAGCACTGCTGGGAATTAGACAACCAGTTAGATTTCTCAGAATAATCCACTACACCCGATATATGGACCGAGTTCCGCATAGCCGCAAAAGGCCACCGAAGAGATATTGAAATCTCCGAGACTGTAATCGCTTGCGAACTTTAGGATGAAGACATGTCGCTAATAAAGAGTCGAAAAGCCATAAGCGGGTTTGCTGCTATTGGGGCAGCGTTGGCATTAATCGCAGTTTCTATACAGCCATCGATGGCCGCGCCATCGGTAGGCGCAAAGGCCGACTACATCGCCCCGCCAAACAAAACCATTACCACTCAAAGCGTCGGAATCCAGATGTTCACTTGGCCATGGGTTTCACTGAAGACCGAGTGTACTTCGGTACTTGGCCCAGAACACGTGGATTGGATACTTGTCTCGCCGCCTCAAGAAGACATCAGCGGCACACAGTGGTGGACTCACTACCAGCCGGTTTCCTACAAGCTCACCAGCCAGTTAGGCACCGAGCAACAGTTCACCGACATGGTTTCCGCTTGCAACAAGGCAGGCGTGCAGGTCATTGTCGATGCCGTCATCAACCACATGGCTAACTCCGCCGGCAAGGGCTTTGCGGGAACTTCCTTTAGCAAGTACAACTATCCGGGGCTGTACGACCCACTGGACTTCCACAATGAGTTAGCACCAAACGACCCCAACGCTTGCTACGGCGACATCGTAAACTACGATGCCCCCTTCGAGACCACACACTGCGAACTCGGAAGCCTTCCGGATCTAGCAACTGAGAAGGACAACGTACGTCAAACCATCGCCGGCTACCTGAACCACCTGATTGATCTGGGTGTGTCTGGATTCCGCATCGATGCGGCCAAACACATTGGACTCACCGACCTAACCGCGATTCACAAGCTCTTGAAGCCAGTCAACGGAGCCACTCCGTACTTCCTTCAAGAATCAATCGGTTCGGCAGAATACAACGCACCTTGGACTGCGAACGGTGATGTCTTCGCTTGGGACTATCAAGCCCAGTTCGCGAACATTTTTAGCGGGGAGACCGGGTTTGCCCGACCCACTGATGCCCGCAGCGCTCTCATCGGTGACCCAAACAAGACCATCATCATGGTTAGCAACCACGACACCGAGCATCACGGACCAAGCGCCATCACATACATGGATCCGCAGAAGTACCTGACCGCCAGTGCCTTCTTGTTGGCAGACTCCCTAGGTAAGCCGATGCTATACACAGGATATGCCTTCAGCATGGACAACATGGATGTTGGCCCTGCAGTAAAGAGCGGCGACGTAATAGCCCCGGCTGTGTGTCCAACCGGCACAGCCAGCCTCACACCGCAGAAGAAATACCGCGTGGGCACTTTCATCTGCATGGAGCGCTGGACAGCCATGAAGGGCATGATCCAGTGGCACCATGAAGTGGGCACGTCTCCAATGGCAAACGTCAACTATGGGCAGCAGGTGCTGAGTTTTACACGCGGAAGCGGATTCTTCGCAATGAATGGCAACCAGCAACTTTCCAAGATCACCGCAAAAACCACCATGGCTACTGGCCTCCCTAAGGGCGTTTACTGCGACGTGGTATCGGGTGGCGCCAAGGCGATTTCACACGGGAAATGCCTGGGTACCCAGGTGACGGTTGCAGCGGATGGCAGCGCGAAGGTTGCTATCCCCGCGATGACCGCAATCGCGCTGGATTCCGCCAACAAGCTGAAGTAGCCGGGCCACTAAACCAGACGACTAAACCAGGCTGTCGCGGTAAGCCTTGTGCATCTTGGCGAACTTGCCGGTGCCCGCAATCAACGTGGCGGGTGCGTCATCCTCGATGATTCTGCCGTGCTCCAGCACAAGCACTCGGTCCGCAATGCTGACCGTGCTCAATCGGTGCGCAATGATGATTGCGGTTCGGCCAGCCAACAGGGTCTTCAGGCCGTGCTGGACCAGACGCTCACTGGGAATATCCAGCGATGCCGTTGCTTCATCCAAGATGAGCACCGCGGGATCCGCAAGGAATGCGCGAGCGAAGGAAATCAGCTGACGCTGGCCCGCGCTCACTCGCCCACCGCGCTTGTTGACATCGGTGTTGTAGCCGTCCGGCAGCGCCATGATGAAATCATGTGCGCCAACCGCCTTGGCCGCGGCCTCGATTTCCTCGCCGGTGGCTCCAGGCTTGCCCAAAGAAATGTTTGACGCAACCGTTCCGCCGAACAGGTAGGCCTCTTGAGTAACCATCACTACGGATCGGCGCAGGTCAACATCGGCAATCTGCCTCAGGTCGATTCCATCCAATGTGACAGAACCATGGGTTGGGTCATAGAAACGCGAAACCAACTTAGCCAGCGTGCTCTTGCCCGCGCCAGTAGTGCCGACCATCGCTATGGTTTGTCCGGCCGGGATATCCAGGTTGAACGGTGGCAGCACGGTTTTGCCGTTTGAGTAATGGAACTCAACATCGTTGAAAGCCAAATGACCGGTTGCCTGAGGAAGCGGTGTGGGGTCGGTCGGTTCCGGCACCGATGGGTCCTCCTCCAGCACGCCACTGATTTTCTCTAGCGCGCTGTTGGCGGACTGGTAGGCGTTGTAGAACATTGCGATGGATTCCATGGGGTCAAAGAATCGGCGCGCATACAGAACCGTGGCGGTAAGCACTCCAACGCCAAGTGAGCCGTCCAGTACGCGAAGGCCGCCGAAGATCAAAACCGCCACCACCGCGAAGTCGGCAATCAGAATTTCGGACGGGTGGTAAATACCGAAGAGCAAGATTGTACGGGAGTTGATTGCCCGGTAGTCCTCCACCAGCTCGTCGTACTTCTGCTGGTTTGCAGGCTCCTTGCGGAAGGCCTTCACCGCGCGAATACCGGTCATAGTTTCTACAAAGTGCACAATCAAACGGGCACTGGCCACCGATGAGATTCGATAGGCCTTGCGAGTGTTATTGGCGAACCAGTTTGCTAGGAAAGCCTGCGGAATCAAGGCCACAATCATCACTAGGAACGCGGTTGGGTCCAGCGCCCAGATCGCCACAGCGGTGAATACCATGCTTAGCAGTCCGGCCACCATTTCGTTACCGCCGGTGTCCAATAGCTCGCGAATCGAGTTTAGGTCGTTGGTCTGCCTGCTAATGAAGCGACCGGAGGTGTAGGTCTCGTGGAAGTCGATGCTTAGGCGCTGGGTGTGACGGAAAAGTTTGTGGCGCAGTTCATAGATGATCTGCTGGTTGGTAACCGCAGCATAGGTGATGAAGAAGGCCATACCGATGGCGGCCACACTAGCCGCGCCAACATAGCCTCCGGCGACCAGCCACAGCGGCTGCCAGTTTTGCTTCAATGCCGCGGGTAGTGCTTTATCGATGCCGATGGCGATTAGCGCAGGGCCGAGAACGCGCATCAGGGTGGCCACCGAAACCGTGACCAGGCCAATGGTCAGGCGCTTCGTAAGAGGCCGTACCAGCTCCTTTAAAAGTCGAAGTGAACGCTGCCGGATGGCCTTTGACTCGGCCTTGTTTAGGTCGGACTTCTCCTCGTTAGTCACACCATGCATGCTCATGCCTTCACCTCCTCGTCCAAACTGCTTATCACGTAACGGTAGTGGTCACTCGTGGCCAGCAACTCGCTGTGGGTGCCGAAAGCGGTGATTCGGCCGTCTTGAAGCAGTGCCACTTTGTCCGCCAGCTGAACAGTGCTTGGACGGTGGGCCACAATCAGCGCCGATGTGGTTTTCAACACCGTGCGCAGGGCGTCCTCCACCAGTTTTTCGGTATCCACGTCCAGTGCACTAAGCGGATCGTCCAGGATCAAGACCTGCGGCTTGGCGGCAACGGCTCGGGCCAGGGCAAGGCGCTGGCGCTGCCCGCCGGAAAGGCTCATTCCCTCTTCACCGATTTTGGTCTCGAGGCCATCGGGCAGGTCGTAAGCGAACTTAGCCTGCGCGATTTCGAGCGCTTGGGCAAGTTCTTCTTCGGAGGCATCCGGGTTGCCTAGAAGCACGTTGTCGCGCACGCTGGCACTGAACAGGGTGGCGTCTTCGAAGGCCATGGCAATGTGCTCACGAAGGTCGCGTCTGGTTAATTCCCGGATGTCCACGCCATCAAGCAGAATGCTTCCGCCGGTGACATCGTAGAGGCGGGTGGTGAGCGCGGTGAGTGTGCTCTTTCCGCAGCCGGTCACACCGATTAGCGCAACCGACTCACCTGGTTCAATCACCAGGTTCACACCCTTGAGCAACTGTTCGCCACCTTCCGGAACATCCGCGAACTGGAACTGAACATCGCGGAATTCAAGACGGCCGCGTGGTTCCGCAATCTGCTTCGGGTGCTCCGGGTCGGTGATGTCGACGGGCGCATCCAGCACCTCAAAGAAGCGCTCCACGGCCGTCTTCGCATCCAAGGTCATGGAAAGCATGAAGCCCACCGATTCCGTAGGCCAGCGAATCACTGTGGCGGTGGCGAAGAATGCCACCAGCGTACCCACCGAAATCTGATTGGTAGCAACCAACCAGACTCCGGCAAGGAGGGCGAAGCCGGCCGCGAACTCCGGAACCAAAATCAGGAACACCCAAATGCCCGAAATGAGTTTTGCCTTCTTGATTTCAGTTTCGCGAAGCTCATCGGAGTCCTTTGCAAACTTGCTGAGCATGTGCTCGCCGCGGCCGAATGCCTTCAGCACTCGGATGCCGTGAATCGACTGCTCCACGCTGGTGGCTAGGTCTCCGGATTGGTCCTGGCTCAGACGCGCCATGGTGTGGTACTGGCTCTCGAATCTGTAGCCCTTGAACCAAATCGGTATAGAGAACGCCAAATAGATAAGGCCCAGAACCCAGTTGTAGCTGAACATCACAACCATGCCCACGGTAATGACGATTGCGTTTGCTGTGAGCATCACAAGACCGAAAGACAACCAACGGCGGATCAGTGAGAGGTCGCCCGTGGCACGCGAGAGCAGCTGCCCGGACGGCCAGCGGTCGTGGAACGAAACCGGCAGGTCCTGCAGCTTTGCATAGAGCGCCCTGCGCAAACCGGCTTCAACGTGGGTGCCTGGCGCAAGCACCAACCAGCGGCGCAGGAAGAGCAGGCCGGCCTCGAATACACCGATGACCAGCACCGTGATTGCCAGGGAAATGAGGAGACCGGTGGTGCCGTGCGCCTGCAGGCCATTGATCAGCTGGCGAAGCACCTGAGGCATAGCCAGTGCGGCTGCATAGCCACCTAAGGCAGCAACCATTCCCCAAACCGTGCGAGGGATGGCGGACTTGGCGTAGGGGAAAATGCGCAGCAGCGTGGCTACGGTTCCGCGTTGTTTCATCTTCGAATCAAACCTAAATCTGCAGACCGATTATTCCGATCAGCTTTTTAGGCTAACAAAATGAAAGTTACGAACCGGCGGATTTCGAATATTGTTCTGAAAAAGAAATGCCCCTGCATCGCGGCAGGGGCATTTCAGCAACTGTTTCCTAGTGGAAGAAGTGACGCTCGCCGGTGAAGTACATGGTTACGCCGGCCGCTTCCGCGGCTGCGATTACCTCTTCATCGCGGACCGAACCACCAGGCTGGACAACGGCACGAACGCCGCCATCGATGAGAATCTGCAGGCCATCGGCGAATGGGAAGAAGGCGTCTGAAGCAGCTACGGCACCGCGCGAACGCGAAACCGAACGCTCAACCGCCAGCTTGCAGCTGTCAACGCGGTTAACCTGGCCCATGCCAACACCAACCGAGCCGCCGTCCTTGGCAATCAGGATGCCGTTGGACTTCACCGCACGGCTGGCACGCCACGCGAACTTCAACTCCTCGAAGGTGGCGGCATCGGCCTTAGGGCCGGCAACTAGCTTCCACTCGTTGGTGTTGAAAGCCGCAAAGGTGTCCGGCTGCTGAACTAGCAGGCCGCCCGAAATCTGGCGAACTTCAAGCGCCTCGCGACTGTAGTTCTTTGGCAGTTCCAGAACGCGCAGGTTCTTCTTTGCCAGCAGGATCTCCAGCGCGGCGGCCTCATAGCCTGGTGCAACGATTACCTCAGTGAATACCTCCGAAACGGCCGCTGCCATCGCTGCTGTGACGGTGCGGTTCGCAGCGATAACGCCACCGAACGCACTCATTGGGTCACAGAGGTGAGCCTTCTGGTAGGCGCTGAGGATTCCGTCTTCTGCGCCCTCAGTTGCAATAGCGATACCGCAAGGGTTTGCGTGCTTGATGATTGCAACGGCAGGCTCAACGAAGTCGTAAGCGGCACGGAGTGCTGCATCGGCATCAACGTAGTTGTTGTAGGACATGTCCTTGCCGTTCAGCTGACGCGCCTGGGCGATGCCCTGGACTGCGCCATCACCGACGGTCTTGTAAAGCGCGGCTGCCTGGTGGCTGTTCTCGCCGTAGCGCAGCACGTTGCTGAGCTTGCCGGAAACACCAAACTCCGGAGCGAAGCCCGGGTTGCTGTTGGCGGCCTCGTCAGGCGCACCCACCTTGCCCTTCCAGGCGTTGTTCAGCTCCTCGCCAAACCAGTTAGCAACCGCGGTGTCGTACTGGGCGGTGTGGCTAAAGGCGGCGTAGGCAAGCTGGCGGCGCTGCAGAAGGGTAGTTCCGCCGTTCTGAATGGCATCGATAACTTCGCCGTAGAGACCCGGGTCAACCACGATTGCAACGTTGGCGTGGTTCTTCGCGCTCGCGCGAACCATCGCTGGGCCACCGATGTCGATCTGCTCAACAACCGCGTCACCCTTTGCTCCGCTGGCAACGGTCTGGACGAACGGGTACAGGTTCACAACAACCAGCTGGAACGCTTCGATGTCGAGCTCAGCCAACTGCTGTTCGTGCTGAACCAGACGAAGGTCGGCAAGCAGACCTGCGTGCACCTTTGGGTGCAGGGTCTTGACGCGGCCATCCAGCGACTCTGGGAATCCAGTAACCTGCGAAACTTCGGTCACCTGGTAGCCGGCGTCGGCGATGGTCTTAGCGGTGGAACCGGTGGAGATCATCTGCACACCGGCCTCGTGTAGAGCCTTGGCCAGGTCTAGCAGACCGGTCTTGTCGCTAACGCTGATTAGAGCGCGCTTTACCGGGATGCGGTCGAAGTGACGATAGTCAGCAGCGGTGTAAGAGTTGTGTGCAGCCACGAGTGTCCTTTGTTTTCTTGGCGAGCGGTTGAGGGTGAAACTGGTTTCTAGGCTTTGTCTGCCAGAAGCTTGATTTTGCCGTTTGCGATGTCCGCAACCACCTGCACCAGCAACTGGCGCTCGACAACTTTGATGCGCTCATGGAGCGATTCCTCGGTGTCCTCCGGAGTTACGGCTACCTTGGCTTGCGCCAGATGCGGCCCAGTGTCGACGCCCTCGTCAACGATGTGAATGGTTACGCCAGTCTCCTTTGCGCCCGCAGCCATTGCATCGCGAACCGCATGCCCACCCGGGAACAGCGGAAGAAGCGAAGGATGCGTGTTGATCATTCGCGGCGAAACAGCGCGCACAAATGATGGCGGAAGGATGCGCATGAAGCCGGCAAGCACAATGATGTCCGGCTGGAAGTTGTTGATGCTGGCCAGGAGCTCCGCAGCCCAGGCATCACGGGATTCAAAGTTACGTGGGCTCACCACGAACGATGGGACGCCATACTTTTCAGCGTGGGCCAGACCAGATGCATCGTTGTCGGCGCCAACGGCCAGAATCTTCACCGGGTAGTCGGAATTCTCGGTGGCCTCGAGCAGGGCCTTTAGATTAGACCCGCCACCACTGATAAGAACGACCGCTGAAAGCACCCTACAAGTTTACCTTGCGCGGACTGCTTGGCTTCGGGCTACTTGGCTTCGGGCTCGAATCCGCTACTCGCGCTCGGTTCGATTTCGGCCATTGCTTCGGTGGCGGAATCGGTGCGGACAAACTTGGTAACGGTAGTCTTGGCGCGCTCAATCAGGTGAGCATCCGGGGCATCGGGGCTGGCGGTGTAGAACGCTGCCACGGTGGAAACCAGAGTCACTTCTGCAAACAGCGCCAGCGATGTAATCAGCGGATTGCCGCCGACATCCGCAAAGCGGCTAGGGCCGATTGCGCCGCGGGTCAGGAGGTTCAAAACTACGAACTCAAGCGCCGCAACCAGACCCACCGGAATGCCCAGCGACAGCGCCGCTGAGATGGGGTTGGCGAACTCGAAGCGCATCTCGGATGCGTGCGAGCGAATCTGGATGGTGGCCACGATAGATGCAACTATCGGAACGGCAATCGCAACCAGTCCGAACGTGAGCTGGCCGGTTGGGATAGCCGCGAAGATCGGCAGCGCAGGCATTGGTCCAAGCTGGGTGCCCATCGGGCTAACAAGAGAGCCGGTACCGATGGAGAATCCCGCACCGGTAAACCAGTCGGCCCCAAACATCACGAAATTTGGCAGGAATGCGATCTGGCCGAGGGTAAGAAGAATTGCGCCGAAAAGCGTCAGCTGCATGCCCTCATAGAGGCGAATCACGTCAATCCAGTGGAACGCCAGCTGGAGCGCGATGGCCAAGGCGGAAACACCCAATAGCGAAACTACGATGCCGGTTCCGGCGCGCAAAGCAGGCGGCAAAACCACGTTTACCCACCAGCCCAGAGATTCCCAACGCTTGTTGAGCCAGGCTCGCAGCTTTTCCCGCTCAACAGCAACCGGCAGGTTTGCAACACCGAGATCGGCTGGCTTAGCGAAGAGAGAGCCAACCATTACCGCTGCCACGAAAACCAGCGGCGGAAGGAAGGTGCCTGCAACCTCATTTGGGAATGCGAGTTGACTCTTGGCCGTGGTGGTTACAAGAAGGCTGAACGCGCCGTAAACCACGGCTGCCGCCAACCATCCTGGCCAAAGCGATGAGCTGGTTGCCAGGCGTTGACCGATTCGATAGGCCAGACCGATAATCAAGGCCGTGAGTCCCAGAGGAATGATTGAGATTACAAAATCAGGTGCCGCAACCGATGCGATGGTCTGCGCGGGAACGGTGATATGCACGCCGTGAGCCGCAAGCCAGATGTCTGCGGATGCCCTGTACGCGGCCATCCAGTCGACCGTCGAGTTGTTCTCCACCGCCCAAAGAAGGGTCAGCGGAACGAGCATTAGGCCTAGACCAATTGCCACCGCGAGCGCCGTTTCAAGGGCGGCGGTGATGAAAGTGGTCCTGCGGCTAAACACAGTTCAAACCTATCCTGAGAAAGCGGACGGCCCTCGGATTTCCGAGGGCCGTCGCAGGTACTTTTGACTATTTACTTAGCCAGGTTGTTGTAAACCTCACGCATCAGCGCTGCGGTCTCGCTTGGAGTCTTGCCAACCTTCACGCCAACAGCCTCGAAGGCTTCCTTCTTGGCCTGAGCGGTTCCGGCCGAACCGGAAACAATCGCACCAGCGTGACCCATGGTCTTACCCTCTGGAGCAGTGAAGCCCGCAACGTAAGCCACGACTGGCTTGGTTACGTTAGCCGCAATGTAGGCCGCAGCCTTCTCCTCGGAGTCTCCACCAATCTCACCAATCAAGACGATTGCCTTGGTCTCTGGGTCAGCCTGGAAGGCAGCCAGAGCATCGATGTGAGTGGTGCCGATGATTGGGTCTCCACCGATACCGATTGCAGTGGACATACCGATGTCACGCAGCTCGTACATCATCTGGTAGGTCAGGGTACCGCTCTTGGAAACCAAGCCGATTGGACCTGCGCCAGTGATGTTGGATGGGGTGATGCCGGCGTTCGACTTTCCCGGGCTGATGATGCCTGGGCAGTTTGGGCCGATAAGGCGGGTCTTCAGACCCTTCGACACGTTGTAGGCCCAAGCCTCTGCTGTGTCGTGAACTGGGATGCCTTCGGTGATTGCAACTGCCAGCTCGATCTCGGCGTCGATGGCCTCGATGATTGCGGCCTTTGCGAAGGCTGGTGGAACGAAGATGACCGATACGTTGGCACCGGTTGCCTTCATTGCATCGGCAACGGTTCCGAATACTGGAAGGTCCTTGCCCTCAACGGTTACGGTCTCGCCAGCCTTGCGTGGGTTAACGCCACCGACGATGTTGGAGCCGCCAGCAAGCATGCGCTGGGTGTGCTTCATACCCTCGGCACCGGTCATACCCTGAACGATGATCTTGGAGTTTTCGTTTAGAAAAATAGCCATTTTTGTAAGTCTCTCTCGCTTAGCGGTTGGCCAGCTCGGCTGCCTTGTCGGCTGCCTCGTCCATGGTCTCGACTACGGTTACCAGTGGGTGAGCGTACTCAGCCAGGATGCGGCGGCCTTCTGCCACGTTGTTGCCGTCAAGGCGAACAACCAGCGGCTTGCTTGCCGAGGTGCCAAGTGTGTTCAGCGCACCGACGATACCGTTTGCAACGGCGTCACAGGCGGTGATTCCACCGAAGACGTTTACGAACACGCTCTTGACCTGTGGGTCATTCAGGATGACGTCCAGACCGTTTGCCATAACCTCTGCCGAAGCACCGCCACCGATGTCGAGGAAGTTAGCTGGCTTTACGCCACCGTGCTTCTCGCCAGCGTAAGCAACTACGTCCAGTGTGGACATAACCAAACCTGCACCGTTACCGATAACACCAACCTGGCCGTCGAGCTTGACGTAGTTGAGGTTCAGAGCCTTGGCCTTTGCCTCCAGTGGGTCAACCTTTGCGATGGAAACTTCCTCGCGGTCGGTGTGACGGAACTCTGCGTTCTCGTCCAACGAGACCTTGCCATCAAGAGCGACGATGTCGCCATCCTTGGTGAGAACCAGTGGGTTCACCTCGACCAGGGTTGCGTCTTCGTTCTTGAAAACGTTCCACAGCTTCACGAAGACTGGAGCAACCTTGGCTGCGAGTTCGTCATTGAACCCACCAGCCTTTGCGATCTCCAGAGCCTTTGCGTCGTCAATGCCGTTGAGTGCATCTACGGCAATCTTTGCCAATGCTTCTGGGCGCTCAACAGCGAGCTGCTCGATCTCCATTCCACCCTCAACGCTGCAGAGCGAGAGGAAGGTACGGTTGCTTCGGTCGAGCAGGACAGAGAAGTAGAACTCCTTGTCGATTGCTGCGCCCTGAGCAATCATTACGCGCTTTACAACGTGACCCTTGATGTCTAGTCCGAGGATGTCGTTTGCCTTTTCACGGGCTTCCTCAGGGTTGTGTACAACCTTCACACCGCCGGCCTTGCCGCGGCCACCAACCTGAACCTGAGCCTTTACAACGACAGTGCCGCCGATCTTGGCTGCAGCCTCTGCTGCTTCGTCTGGGGTGTCTGCAATCAGACCCTGAAGAACAGGGACTCCGTAGGCTTCGAACAGGTCGCGTGCCTGGTATTCAAATAAATCCACTCTTTATCCATTCAAAATAGGGATATTGGCGCTAAAAGCCTTTAAAAGTCTAGCCTCTGGCACGCGGGTGAAAATACGAGGTTCCCACCCAGCGGAACTCTAGATTTGCTATTTGCTGTCTAAAGCTTGGTGATTGGGGCAACTTTGACCAGCAGGCGTTTGATTCCCGATGAGCCAAAATGGATTTCCGCGGTTTGACGCGGCGGCTTACCACTCACGGAGACCACCTTGCCCCTGCCGAAATCAGCGTGCTCAATCATGTCCCCGGCGGATAGTTCCATGTCTCCATTGTCGCGAACGCTACTGATTGCACCTGGGTATTGGGTTTTCGGTTTTTCACGAACCGATGAGATGCCGCCACCGCTGCCGATCGAGTAGTTCTGACCGTCGGCAATGGATGGTCGGTACGCGCTTCGGCTTGCACCGGATTCCTTCCAGCGAATTAGGTCCGCAGGGATCTCATTCAGGAAGCGACTCGGAGTGGCTGCGTCGGTTTCACCGAATGTACTTCGGGACATAGCCAACGAAAGGTGGAGTAGCTTCTTGGCACGGGTGATTCCCACGTAGAACAGGCGGCGTTCTTCGGCCAAGCCACCAGGTTCAATGAAAGCCATGCGGTGCGGCAATAGGCCTTCCTCAATACCGGTAAGAAATACCGCTTCATATTCCAAGCCCTTAGCTGTGTGCAAAGTCATGAGGCTCACAGTTCCGGATGCATCATCGAGGTCGTCTGCGGCCGCAACCAGTGCAACTTCGTTGAGGAAGTCGGGCAGCTTCCCTTCCGGGTTGTTGCGCTGGAATTCGCGAGCTACGTTCACGAGTTCCTCGAGGTTCTCGACTCTGGCTTCGTCTTGAGGGTCGCGGCTGGCTTTGAGGGCATCAAGGTAGCCGCTCTTCTCTAGCGCTTCACGAAGGATGGAATCAACTCCCGCGGTATCGATCATCGACTCCAGGTGGTGCAGCAGCGAACCGAGCCCCTTGATCGCCGTGGCCAACTTCGGACCGAAACCGAATTCCTCTACGTGGTCCAAGACTTCGCGAACCGAGAGGTCGTGCTCCTGCGCGAACTTCGCCAGTTGAGTTTCAGTGGCATCGCCGATTCCTCGTTTTGGAACGTTGAGGATGCGTCGAGTTGCTAGGTCGTCCTTGCGGTTGGCAACGGCAACTAGGTAGCCGAATGCGTCCTTGATTTCCTGGCGCTCGTAGAACTTGGTGCCGCCGATTACGCGGTATGGAAGGGCAGAGCGAACGAAGATTTCTTCTAGGGTTCGGGTCTGCGAGTTGGTTCGATAAATGACGGCGATGTCTCGGTAGCTCATGCCCTCACGGTGCAGGCGGCCGATTTCATCTGCCACAAACTGTGCTTCGTCGTGACCGCTGTAACCGGTGTAACCCACGATCTTTTCACCGTCGCCGCTGGCGCTCCAGAGGTTCTTAGCTGGGCGGTCAAAGTTGTTGCTAATGACTGCGTTGGCCGCGGAAAGAATGTTCTGGGTAGAGCGGTAGTTCTGCTCCAGCAGGATTGTCTTGGCCCCCGGGAAGTCCTTCTCGAACTCGACTATGTTGCGAATGTCTGCACCTCGGAAAGCGTAAATCGACTGGTCGCTATCGCCCACGACCGTTAGAGCTGCAGGTGACATCATCAGTCCGGTGCGCTCATCAACGTTCGCGTATTCGGGATCCAGCTGACGGGTAAGTTCCTGGATGAACGCGTACTGAGCGTGGTTGGTGTCCTGGTACTCGTCCACCAGGACGTGGCGGAACTTGCGCTGGTAGGCAGCCGCTACGTCTGGGAAGTTGCGGAACAGGTGCACAGTCTCCGCGATCAGGTCATCGAAGTCGAAGGCGTTGTTTCGGCGCAGCTCGCGCTCATAGCGCTCAAAGATCTCCACGACCATGCGGTGAACCGGGTCGGACATGTCGCCAGCGCGAGCATACGAGGCGCTGTCCGCTAGTTCATTCTTGGCCTTGGAAATGAGAGCGGAAACACCGGCTGGAGTGAGCTTGTGGATGTCAGCTCCGGTGTCCTTGATTAGGCGCTTGAAGATAGCGCGGCTGTCGCCTGAATCGTAAATAGTGAAGTTTGCATCGTGGCCAAGACGCTCCGCTTCGCGGCGAAGAATCATCACACAGGCTGAGTGGAAGGTCTTGATCCACATTCCGCTGGCGTCCTCACCAAGAAGATGCTTCACGCGCTCTCGCATTTCTGCGGCTGCCTTATTGGTGAATGTGATGGCCAAAATCTGGCTTGGCCAGATCTCGCGCTTTGCAAGCATGTGCGCGATTCGGTGAGTTAGAACGCGCGTCTTTCCGGAACCAGCACCGGCAACAATAAGCAGCGCCGGGCCACGGTGTTCAACGGCCGCCCGCTGCTGCGGGTTTAGCCCCTCCACCAGGGAATCGGTGCCAGAAAAACCGGCGGCCTTTACTGGCTCGTCGAAGTCGTGGATTGAGAAGAGTTCCGTCATAACTCAAGCAAGTTTACCCGCGGGGTAAGACATTGTTTTTCTGCCGAACCTAGAGGGATTTTCTGACACGGTTAGAAGGCTAGGCCGTCCACAAAATCCCGAAATAAATCCGGATGGTCCGCGAAAACTCCGTCAGTTCCCAACTCAACAAAGTGGTGGAAGTACTCCTCCACGCTGAACTTGGAATCCTCGGCCCGCGCCGTCCAGGTGAACACCGAAAGCCCGCGATCGTGTGCCTTTTGGACAAGCTCATTCGGCTTCCCAAACTGCGCTCCAGGGCCGTCCGGGTTAACCTCATCGAAGAGCAACTTCACATCGAAGCTGATGCCATCAACGTGGGATGCAACGTTATCCAGCCAAGCATCCAACTTTCCGGCTTCCGGCATGCCCCAACCCTCAACCAGGAAAACGAAATTGCTGGGGCCGCCAATCAAACGCTTCAGCTCCAGGATTGTCTCCCAATGGAAACTCTCAAACACCAGGTTCACTCCCCTGGCCTGCCAGTCCGATGCCCGCACCGCTGCTGCCAACATCGCGGCCGAATCAAAACCAATTTCCTTGAAGTGATTCCCGTGCTTCACTTCCAAAATCAACGACTTTCCGTCGACAAATGGAGCAGCCAAAAGACCATCGATGGTGGGGATAACGAACTGGCCATCGAACTTAGCGCTGCCCGGACGCACCTCCGGAATGCGCTCTGTGGCTCGCAGGGTGGCAATTTCATCCAGCGTGAAATCCTCGGAGAACCAGCCCGAAACTTCCCAGTTGCCATAGAGCAACTCGGTGCGGTGACGGCTCGCAAACTCGGGGTGCGAGGCAACGTCCGTGGTTCCGCTCAGCTCGTTTTCATGGCGGACAATCAGGTGGCCATCCTTGGTTGGTACCAGATCACATTCGATGGCATCGGCACCCATGTCAAAGGCCAGCTTGAAGGCCTCCAGGGTGTTTTCTGGGCGATAAGCGGAAGCGCCTCGATGGCCAAAAACCTGCGGTAACTTCACCATCTCAGTCTTACCTATATGTTTGAAGATAGGCCTCAACACCGAGGGCAAGTCAGGAGTCGAAATGTCGAACAGCTACCACGCGTTGGTCCCGGGTCACATTTTCATGGGTTCAGCCAGCGACATGCAGCAGGCAGTGGACACCGAGGGAATCTCCGTTGTTGTTGACCTACGAGCAGAATCCACCGGATGCGCGGCCAAGGGCTCAGTGAAGTGGATCAAGGTTCCGCTTGGTGACAACTCGCCTTCGGCCGAAGTTGATCTGTTCGACCAGGCCATCGATGAAGTGATTGCGGCATACAAGGACGGCAAAAAAGTGGCGTTCCACTGTGGCATGGGTCGCGGAAGAACTGGCACGGTTGCGGCAGGCGTACTTCTGAGACTCGGCCTATCGCCGAACCTGGCTCAGGCGGAAGAAGATGCCAAGGCAATTCGCCCTGAAATCAGCATTCAGCCGGTTCAGCACAAGGCCCTGGAAGCGATCTTCGGGTAGTCGTTTACTCCCACTCGATGGTGCCAGGCGGCTTGCTGGTGACATCCAGCACAACGCGGTTCACACCGGCGACCTCGTTGGTAATGCGGTTGGAAATCTTGGCCAGAAGGTCGTAAGGCAGACGGCTCCAGTCGGCAGTCATTGCATCTTCGGACGAAACTGGACGAAGCACAATCGGGTGTCCGTAGGTTCGGCCATCCCCCTGAACACCGACCGAACGTACGTCGGCCAAAAGCACAACTGGGCACTGCCAAATCTCGCCATCAAGGCCAGCGGCGGTAAGTTCCGCACGCACGATTGCATCGGCCTTGCGCAGCAGATCCAGACGCTCCTTTGTCACTTCACCAACGATGCGGATGCCCAGACCCGGACCCGGGAACGGCTGGCGCTGGACAATTTCGTGTGGCAGGCCAAGCTCGGCACCGATAGCGCGAACTTCATCCTTGAACAGGGTGCGCAGCGGCTCCACTAGGTCGAACTGCAGGTCGTCAGGGAGTCCACCAACGTTGTGGTGGCTCTTGATGCCGGCGGTAACGCCACCACCGGATTCCACTACGTCTGGGTAGAGGGTTCCCTGAACTAGGAACTTGATGGGGCGATTGTCCGCCGCGGCCTCGGCCACCAGCGCGCGCTCCGCTTCTTCGAAGGTTCGGATGAACTCGCGGCCAATAATCTTGCGCTTGGTTTCTGGGTCGGAGACACCAGCAAGGGCATCCAGGAACTTCTTCTCGGCGTCAACAGTCACCAAGCGGATACCGGTTGCTGCAACGTAGTCGCGCTCCACCTGCTCTGCTTCGTCCTGACGCAAAAGTCCGTGGTTCACGAACACACAAGTGAGCTGGTCGCCGACGGCCTTGTGAACTAGAGCAGCCGCAACCGCGCTGTCAACACCACCGGAAAGACCACAGATAACACGCGCGTCGCCAACCTGGGCACGGATCTTCTCCACCTGCTCGGCAATTACGTTGCCGCTGTTCCAGGTGGCGGGAATGCCAGCCGCGTTGTGCAGGAAGTTAACCAAAACGTCCTGACCAAACTGGCTGTGCTTCACTTCCGGGTGCCACTGCACACCGTAAATCTTGCGCTCGCTGTTTGCGAATGCCGCAACCGGAGTGGTCTCGGTCGATGCCAAAACCTCGAAGCCGGCTGGGGCTTCAACGACCTGGTCGCCGTGGCTCATCCAGCAAATCTGGTCGGCAGGCTGACCCACCAAAATCTCGCCAGCTCCCGAAACCTTGAGCTCGGTTGCACCGTATTCCTTCTTGCCTGTTGCATCAACGCGGCCGCCCAGAGTATTGGCGATGGTCTGGAAACCGTAGCAAATGCCCAGTACCGGAATTCCCAGTTCCAGGATGGCTGGGTCAAGCTTCGGTGCGCCTTCTTCATACACCGATGAAGGACCGCCGGAAAGGATGATTGCCAGCGGCTTCTTGGCCGCCACTTCCGCTGCGGTCACGTTGTGGTGAACGATCTCCGAGTAGACGTTTGCTTCGCGCACCCGACGGGCGATCAGCTGCGCATACTGCGCACCAAAGTCGACTACCAGAACAGGCTGATTCATTAGCGCTCACTTTCGGAGGAAGCGGACTGTGCGATTGCCACCTTGCGGAAGTGGTTCTCGGTGAAGAAAGAAAGCAGGGGAACAACGCCACCGGCCGCGATGACCAGGAAGCGCAGGAAGCTCCAACGCATCAGCGACCAAAGCTTGAAGTCGGAGTAAAGGTAAAGCATGTAGAACCAGCCGTGCACAATCAGCACGACGGTGGTCAGATCTAGGCCAGAAGTTGGCAAGCCGAGCTTGTTGCCGAGTGAGTCGACCTCGTAGTGCTCCAGGGTCAGGAAACCGTGAGGCCCAGCCAGCCAGAGGTCCTGCATCGATGACAGGCGGATTGCAAAAAGAACGGTGATGGCAATCAGCAGCGAACCCGTAATCAAGGAAGCAACTTTGTACAGCTTCAGCGCGCTAGCAATGGAGTTTTTTTGGGAGGCCATTAGTCAAGTTTACCTTGGTCGTCAGCGCTGATTTCCGCGAGTTCGCGCTGTTGTTCGTCTCGCACAAGACGCCACCACATGAAGAAGCTGATTCCGCAGAACGCGCTCCACTCCACGGCGTAAAACGCGCTAAGCCAGTTGATCTGCGCATTGGTGAGGCTGGTGACGGTGATCTTCTCAAGTCCCGCAGCCGCCTGGTCCGTCACCAGCAGGAAGAGCGGGTAAACGCGCTGGCCGGCATCGGCGGGAAGCAGGTTGGCAAGCTGCCCGGCCGAAAGCGAGGCAAGCGGTGCTCCCGTGACGATTCGCTCGGGGGCTTCCGCAGGGCTCAATCGGCCGTGAAGCGGAAGCAGCACCATCGGCTGCATCGATGACTGAATGCTCTTGGCAACTGCCAGAGCGTGTCCCTTTTGGCGGGTGAATCCAAGGGTTGCGATTATGCGATTTCCATCGGAGTCAACGTAGGTTCCCACAACCCAGAATCCGGCGGTGCCATCGCGCTGAATACGGTTGGCAACCACCCAGACGTGACTGGCATCCAGCGTTGCTTGAGTCTGCACCTGGGTTCCCACGGCAGATTCGCGCGGGGTTCGGCCTGGCTTCACCACCGATGAAAGCACCGGCGCTTTGTGCCATGACGTAACACTTTGGTCGGCCGCGCGAACCGGCGCCTCGATGCTGCGAGAACCCTGCCACTGAGCCAACAGCGCGCAGATTACGGCAACCCCCATGGCAATGAACAAGGCGCCAATCCACTTGGGTCGTCTCGCGACCGCAAACCAGGTTGGCGCCTTGTTCATTTAGATTCTTGCCTAGCGAGGTGAGTAAGGGGCCACCACGACGTCAGCGCGCTGGAACTCCTTTAGGTCGCTGTAGCCGGTGGTGGCCATTGCCCGGCGAAGGGCGCCGATCAAGTTCACGGTTCCCTCTGCATCCGATGCCGGACCCATCAAGATCTCTTCGAGGCTGTGGCTCTGGCCGACCTCAACACGGGTTCCGCGCGGCAGCTCTTCGTGCCAGGCTTCCTGACCCCAGTGGAAGCCCTTACCAGGTGCTTCATGAGCCTGAGCCAATACGCTACCCAGCATTACGGCGTCTGCGCCAAGCGCGATTGCCTTGACGACATCGCCCGAGGTGCCCAAGCCGCCATCGGCGATTACGTGCACGTAGCGGCCACCGGACTCATCCATGTAGTCGCGGCGAGCGCCTGCAACATCAGCGATGGCGGTCGCCATCGGTGCGTGAATGCCGAGCACCTTGCGAGTGGTGCTTGCCGCGCCACCGCCGAAACCAAC